>NZ_LMCZ01000017.1:0-62689 GCF_001424965.1 Rhizobium sp. Root1204 | reverse complement strand
CTTCTGCCATGCAAATCTCCAGTTAGTCCTGGAAACCTTCTCGCACACGCAGCAAGCCTCAAAATATAGCCAATCCAATGGGGCGGAGACGGCGCTTACGGATTTCGCTATGACCAACAAAGTTCTCTTTACTGGCAAGACACACAACACCAATGGCCGCGACGGTGGAACGCGCAGCAGCGACGGCTTTCTGGACCTTAAGATGAAGCAGCCGCATCCGGCCGCCGAAAACCTGTTCGGTGCCGCTTGGTCGGCCTGCTACATGGGTGCCATCGAAGTTGCCGCCTCGCAGAGACAGATCAAGCTGCCAGCGGGCACAGCAGTCGATGCCGAAATCGATCTGAACGCCGACGATGGCGTTTACTTTCTGAGCGCTCGTCTCAATGTCAGCGTGCCGGACATCGATCCTGTGATCGCTCGCGAGCTGATCGCGGCCGCTCACACGATTTGCCCTTACTCCAAGGCAACGCACGGCAACGTCAATGTTGTGACCAACCTCGTCTGAGCATGCTCTCTCGGGTCTGCCCGCATCGGGCAGACCCGACAAATACGTGATCAAGCCATCAATCGTGGCGTGAGAAGCCTGGAGGCAACCCAATGTCCAAGTTCCAAACGCATGACCGCCCATACCATGACTTCGCCGCTCTGCTTGACACGGCAATCTACCAACCACTCCCTGACGAGTGGTTTGTCGGGATAACCGATGTGGTTGATTCCACCTCGGCGGTGATTGCGGGTCGCTACAAGGACGTCAATTTCGCGGGCGCATCCGCAATCGCAGCGCTCGGGAACGCCTGGGACAGTTTCGACTTCCCATTCGTCTTTCGCGGCGATGGTGCCGCATTCGCCCTTCATCCCGTTAGGTTGGAAACGGCGACATTGGCGCTCCGGCAGACAGTCCAGTACGTCCGCGAGGTCTTTCAACTCGACCTGCGGGCAGGCTTGGTCTCGGTAAAAGACATCCGAGCGGCCGGAAGTGATGTCAGGACTGCCCAATACTCGGCCTCCAAGACCGCTATATACGCAATGTTTGCTGGCGGGGGACTGAATTGGGCGGATCGGCAGATTAAGGCCGGAAAATATGCGATAGAGCAAAATCTCATGCACGAGGCCCCGGACCTAAATGGGCTCACATGCGAGTGGGCCCCAATTCCCAGCCAGAGTGGCGAGATACTGTCCCTGCTGGTCGAGCCCGTCGACCACACAAAGTCAGCGGTGTTCACGGCCTTGGCAAGACAAATCCTGGCTGTGTTCGATGAACCCGACCGCCGCTCGCACCCCGTGCCTAACGATATCGTCATTACCAGGGATGTCGCCGAGTATCTTGGCGGCGGAGACTGGGCAGATGTCGTCTCGAATTCCGATTATCGGAGATATGACGATGTTCTGCGCCTGACATTGGATTGCACGGCCCACCAAATCGAAATGGTCGAGAAGCTCCTTGTCAGGGCCAGAGATCGTGGAGACGTCAGGTTTGGCCTGCACCGGCAAACCCATGCCCTTATGACCTGCCTGGTTCCATCCGGCAATAAAGGGTCCCATCTCCATTTCCTCGACGGAATGGGTGGTGGGTACACAAAGGCCGCAGAGATGCTGGGATCGAGCCCTTAAGTTCACTAGAGCCCCGATAACATAACAGCAAGGTCAGTCACGAAAGGACACCTTCATGAAAACGCGTCACAACATCACCTGTGCATTGGTTTTGATCGCAACCGCATCTGCCTCGCCCGCCGCTAGCGCCCAACAATTACAGCGCACCGACCTGCTCAAGAATGACATCGGGGTTGCTGGCTACGAAATTGTGCAAGTGCGCGTCGATTTTACCCCTGGCCAGCTTGCCCCGAAACATTCGCATCCCGGAGAAGAAGTCGCTTATGTGCTCAAAGGTACGCTGCAGTACGAACTTGAGGGGCGAAAATCCGTGACCCTTTCCGTCGGGCAATCACTGTTTATACCTGCGGGTGTTATTCATTCAGCCAGGAATGTTGGTACCGGCAAGGCATCGGAGCTTGCGACGTACGTGGTCCGCAAAGGGGAAGCGCTCGTTGCGCCTGCGAAATGAGCTTATCTCATTCGCGTGAATATCCGCATAGAAACGGAATCCCGTACTGAGGGTGGGATCGCGGTCGTTGGAACGCGATCCCGTGAAGTTCATTCAGACGGCACTTGTTCGGCAGTTACGCTCGAACCACCCACCATGTTGGCAATGCCATCGGCGAGAACGCGTTTCCGCACCAAAACCTGCATTACGCGAGCGGCGGTGGAGAAGCTCATTTGATCAAGCGGGCCTTCGCCTTTCCACGGCTTGGTCAGTCGTTCGGTGATTGCTGTGGACAGGTTCAATGGTACGATGTCGTCGCAGTCTCGCATGGCCTCGAAAACAAGGCTGATCGGAGTGATCCGGCCTTCGACCGTCACGAGCGGTTCTGTCAGTCCCGTGTCCCATTCTTCAAAGGCGTAGAGCGCCTCACGGAACGCTTGTTGAAGGGTGATCGGCGCATGTCCGTTGAAAAGTGGCGGCAAGGCATTCGTCATGTCTGTCTCCTCTTATGGATTAAGCCAGTTCCTTCCAATCGGCGGGAAATAACGAAAAACGAGTAAACCCTCTGGTCCTCCCAACCGAATACACAACAGATTCTATAGTGTTACTGTCGCGCTTGCGAGCAAAAACTTTCTACAGCTCACAGGACAATCGACGAAAAACCCGGCTGCTTGGCCGGGTCTCTAACACGGTCGGTTGTGAGCCCGGTTAGTGCGTCGTGCTGTTGATGAGGGCATCAATCAGTTTGATCTGCGAGCGATTGCCGCGTTTGTATTCGCTGATCAATATCTTGGCTTCCGCAGTTGCGTCCCGGCGTAAGATGCGATTCTGAAAGCACCATGCGTCCAGAACGGTCTGCAGCATGGTAAGGTCGTTTGGCGGTATTGCGGTATCGGAAATATGCATCATTTTCCTCCCAAGGAACTGACACTATTGGCGGAACGCCGCCTCCTCGCGACTTCCGGCAGAGCATCCTGAGCCAAAACTAACAGCGGCGCAAGACGGATTCATGACGGGTTCCGTGAGGTACGTACCCGATTTTCGCGGTCACGGGATGGGCGTGTCATTTCCTGTTTCAACCGCAGCTTTCGCATGCTGGAACTGATCTTGTCGCCTCCGAATTCTTTGCGAAAACGGAGGATTTCGCATGATAAAAGCACCAAATGAAAATCCGAAGGATGACAATTTGGAATGTCAGGAGGCGCTGGAGCCATCATTTCTGGCGGTGATTGATGAAGCTGTCAAAGCCGGATGGTCGCGCGAACAGGTGATAAAGTCTCTCGGTGACCTGGTCGACAATCTCTGGTTTGATGACCAAGCGTTTCCCGATGATCCCAGCGTGGAGAAGAAGGCGGAGTTACCCGCTGTGGGGTCATTCAGTTAAGCCGCCCTGTCCGTCGCTGGTCCGGTCGGCATCCTGAACATGCCTGTTGTGGGCCGGTTCGGCGCTACCGGTCTCGCTCAACGTTTTTAAGCCCTCGACATACTTCGCGGGATCGAGCCCACTTGCCTCGGCCTGGTCAAGATTGTCTTTCAGATCGGCTTCCGTCACGGGTCTAGCGAGACGCGCCGCACGGCGCACAAAGTCTTCCTCGTTTTCGTCCTCCCGCTTCGTCAGGGCGTCGACAGCCGAGACGATTAAGTCAGAGAAACCCTCGACTTTAAGTCGCTCAATCGACCGACCCTCGCTCTTTTCCACGACATCATGCAGATAGGCTACCGTCTTCTCAGCAATGGTGGAAACCGCCGCTGCTACGCGGTTGCAATGAAGAAAATAGGGCTCTCCTGTTTTATCGTTCTGCCCCGCATGCGCCTCCAGTGCGATTTCAATGGCCCGGTCGAGTTCGTGCATCATTGCCTTCCCCGTTCTTGTGCGTTGGCTTGAAGAATATCGGCCAGATGGGCTTTGCCTTCAAGAACTGAGGCGATTCGCCGGGTGTCTCGACACGATATCGGATGGCAGTCTCATTTTAAAAAAGATCACCGAAATAGACCAAACATAACCCCCGACAATTCGCAAAAAGGGCCGTCTTCGGCGGCTGAAGACGGCCCAATAGCGGATCAGCGATCCGCGCGGCTCGGCGCAGGGGAAACGCCGAGTTCATCGCAGTTGCCCGGGAGGAGATCGTGGGCAACGACACCAACTTAACGGCGCTGGCTCTGGAAGATAGGTGCACTTAAGTATGCTAACACCGCCGGATGCTCTGAGATATCGTCCATTTCAGTATAGCTCCGGGATTAGAAGATGTTTCAGGTTAGTTGTTTTCAGAGATTGCTGACCATCCTAAGTAGAACGCGTACTGACCTCCAGTATTTTAATGCCAACGAAAATTTCGACGAAGGTTGTGCTGGACGCGAACAATTTTTCGCACGCGAGTTCGACGGTATTTCCGTAAGTGATGCCAGCGCGCCGAATGCAGAGGAGCAGTCGAATCTTATTGGGTATGCACTCCAGGCAGTCGCTGACGAATTCTCTCTGGCCGCTGCGAAAGTGGGCTTGCCAGAAAACCTCCTTGAGAACTGGTCATGTAATGATTTGGAAATGGCCTTGTCCCCGACAGGCTACTTTCTAGTTTTGCGACCTCGCGACTACCGAAATGCGCAGTCAATTGATGATCTGACGATTTCTGAGGTCCTCCGGGACCCCTTAATCCGCCTATTAAATATCGCAGACGGTATTGAGACTGCCACCTTTGCAAATCTACTTGAGACCGCGTCAAATGCGCTGGCAGGTCGGGACAATCCGCAACCTGATGCCAATCGAACCGGCAAGCATCCAGTTTTCCAACCGGTGGCACTGCAAAGCGCAGAACACGCAATGTCTTCTCCTTTGGGGGCACCATCATGCCGATAACCGCTTACAATGACTACATCCAACAACTTCAGATGACTATTCGCCGCAAACGACGTGATCGAGAAGCAAAAGCGCGCATCCAAATCGCTATCTGTCGGAATGGCTATGGCTATCGAAGCGTCGGCTTTTTTGGCGACCCACCTTCAGAAAAGGCCTGGAGCGGTCCCATATCATCGACCGACTGGCAGCCGGACACCGACGAGCGGATGTCAAAGGAAGTTGACCGGTTCTTCGGCCTGCCTCAGATATTCGCGTACTCTGAACGAGCACTCGGTCGCGGTCGCAATCCAGCTTTGATTGCACACTGGGATGCTACGGTGGCGATGTTTGAGATATCCTTCCTAAGCGGGTCTGACATATTTGAGCAGCGCATGATGTTCGCGGGCTTCGAAGACCCAGTCCATGCAGAATTCTCGGTTGAAGTCGATGGCGATATATTAGTCCACGATCACGGAACTGGAACCCATTTTTATGAATGGCGGAAAATTCCGTCACGCACGGAATCTGCCGTTGAACCTGCGATGGTCACGGACTGACTTTAGTCTGGGATTGCCGCTCCAACTTCCCACGCACCTTGCCGTAAAGACGCCGCGCTGATTTCGAGCGTCGAAACGAACAATACCGGAGGATGGAATGCACATGGCTCGGGATCATATTTCAACTTTTTCTCAGTCCCTCGAAAAAGAGGCGATCAATTTATTGAGTGCCCTGAATCCAGAAGTCCAATTTTGGCCAGGACCTACCATCACGATATCGGTGCTGCTTTTCGCGTCCGTCATCTGTTGCGCCCTGGTACTTGGCGGGGTCGTTATCAACACTATCAGCGTACGCAAAGCACGAATACAGCACGAACGTTACGAGAAACGGCTTTCCCTCGCCCATGAGGTCATCAGCCAATACGAAGAGGCGCTCAATCACAGGGAAAAGGGTAGGAGGAACTTAAAATCGGCCAAAATCCTTCCATTTAAATGAAGGTGGAAAAGGGGCTTCGCTTGTAGGAATGTCGCTGGCTCATCAATGCAGTAGCCCTTCAATGCCGAAGCCGCTTCTCAGTCTGTTGAGTACGTCGTCCAGGAGACACGCCGAAAACGCGTTTGAAAGCGGCACCGAAGGCTGCCTCAGAGCTATATCCGACTTGGTCCGCGACCCTTGATATTGATGCATTCGGAACTTGCAATGCGTGTCTCGCCAAGTTCATCCTCCACCGGAGCAGATAGTCGAGAGGCGACAGGCCCACCGCGCGTTTGAATCTTGCAGAGAATTGTGACCGCGAGAGATGGCATTTGAGCGCAAGCTCCTCAAGTCGCCATTGTTTTTTCGCGTCTGAGTGTATGAGATGAAGCGCAGGTCCAATTCTCGGATCGATTAATGCCTGGAGCCATCCCGTGCCGAGGTTGTCTTGCGCAATGCATATTCTGATCATCTCTACGAAAATCATGTGCATGATCTGTTCGCACATCACCTGCTTCCCTGGAGCGTCCTCGTTGACTTCGGTCTCTAACTGCTTGAGCAGCCACTGAACCGTCGTCGCGCCTTTGTTGCCTGACTTCAGCACCAGAAAATTCGGCAATGAGGTTGTGAGTAAATCCATCCCCTCGACGGAGTTCATTCTTCCGCCGATGAACGTCACTCTCGGCATACCGCCATTGTCCAGAACGGCAAAACCATCGGTCGTATCGGCGAATACGTCGGCCGCAGGAATAACGGTGCTATCAAGATCGTTTGTCAAAACGAAACTGAGCGGCCCCCTGATCAAAAAGCAATCCCCCTTTTCCAGAACCAAAGGCGAAGCATCCCCTACGAGGATCAAACACTGCCCCTCGCTGATCGCGTTGAATTTCAGGTCGTCCGCCACTTCGACGGATATTCCCCACCTTCCCGACGCCCTTAGACCTGTTGACAAAACGCCTCGCGCCCTGGTGAGGACCAGGACGTCAGATAGGGGATCAGCGTGGGTCATAGGACGATCTCTACAGAAATTCGGCTTCCTGAACATAGATGTTCTGATCTTAGGCGATAAGATTTGGAATATCAAACTCAGGAGTTCAGAGCCATGACGCACTATCAAATTCCCCTTGAGACAGGTTGGGGGCCAGAAACGCGAGCATTGGATGTAGCAGAGAACATTGATTTGACTGGTAAATTGGTGGTTGTCACAGGCGGCGGGTCGGGATTGGGGCTTGAGACCACTAAGGTCCTTTCTTCAATCGGTGCGAACGTAATCGTAGCGACACGCGATGTAGACAGGGCTCGCACGGCAGTAGCGGATATTCCACGAGTCGAAGTTTTCGAACTTGATCTCCTCGACCCGGACTCCATCGACCGCTTTGCAACGGAGCTTATGGGGTCTGGACGAGCCGTGTCAGTCCTGATCCTAAACGCGGGCGTCATGGCCACCCCCTTGTTTCGTGATAGAGAAGGTAACGAGGGGCAATTTGCAACAAACCACCTTGGCCACTTTCGACTAGCAGTCCGGCTCTGGCCCGCGATGGTTGCTGCCAAGCAATCACGCATTGTGGTTCTGTCTTCCCGAGGTCACATGATCCCAGGTTTCGACCTTCAAGACCTTTCGTTTTCATCTCGAACGTACGACAAGTGGGTTGCATACGGGCAGGCGAAAACGGCGAACGCTTTATTCGCTGTAGCAGCGGATCGCCGAGGAAAAAACCGGGGAATACGGGCATATTCGGTTCATCCCGGATCAATAGTGGGCCCGCTCGCTCGACATCTTTCCGCAGAAGAGATTGCGAGTTTCAACGCCCTTGACGCGGATGGAAACCCTATCATCGATCCTGCGTCTGATCGGAAAAACTTCGCTCAGGGAGCAGCGACAACAGTCTGGTGCGCCACTAGTCCCCTGCTGGCGAGCTTGGGAGGAGTGTACTGCGAAAATTGCAACATCGCTTCGCTTGAGGACGAAAACTCATTCGGCGTCCGACCCTACGCGATAGACATAGAAACCTCTGAGCTGCTTTGGGCAGAGAGCCTTCGTTTAACTCGTTTGAACGACGTCTAGTTACAGCGCTGCGGTTCAGTTCACGAGGCAGGATCGCAGCAAACCTTTGTATAGTTTATGTATCTGTCACAAAAGGTTAGGCTTTCTTAGCTGCGCAAGAGGCTACTGGCCAATCTTGCCGCACGATCAACCTTTGAACAGGTACGGCACGACTTTGTGGGGGTTATTATGACATCGTCATTATCGAATGCAAAATGCACCGGAATGGAAATTACGCTCCCCCGGACGCCAAAAGCCGGACCCGAGTTTTTCGCCACCAATTCTGTGTCTCAGTTAAAAGCTTGGCCTCAGACCGCGCTCTCAGAGCTTGGGGTTTTACCATTTCCAATGCAGTATGACCAAACAACCGACCGCTATACCGTTTCAGGCTGGAGTGCAGTCCTAGCGGACGTGGCGCACGCCCTTTTAGAGGCGGATGAAGTCGTGATTACCGGCAATCACGAATTCGCCGAGGAGCTAGACTCGTTACAGATCATCCTGTCGAACTGTATAAGAGCCTCTGTAAAGCTTCATACACCCACACCAATCGCCGATCCCCTGGTCACGGAGACCAGGGCACGAAGAGTATCAATAGTTATCGGTGTCAGCTTACCGGTTCCCGCCACGACAAGCCTCAGTGGTTATGAGCTGGTGGTATGCATGTGCGACACCCCCTCCGCTGCGATGTTCAGCTCGCCGAGCCACGCAATCGCGCTACCCGTCACATCCGATGGCTGGAGATTGTCTCATGTCGCGTTCCATCGGCTGCTCGACATCGAGTCAGAGCAGAGTGCCTCATATCATTACGAAGAGCTTTTCGAGGATACATCCCTGTTGTCGCGCCCACTGTGTTCGGTTATCGCCCGTCTTCTGCGACAAGTGAAAATCCAAAGGGAATCAAACTCGCTGCGAGCCCTGACACGTTGACATCGCTCGTGCTTTCGCCGGTTCTGACAAGAGGTTGACCTGACCCCCAATCGACAATGGTGGCAGAGCAGTGCAAACTTTTCGATTGTTTGTGCAAGGGATGCCGCAACCCCGTCAGCAGCGGCAAAGGCATAATGTGTGCGTCTTTACGAGGACATTTAATCACCAGCAAAACAGACGCTATACCCCCAAGATGGCTCAGCATCGCAAATTCCCGAGGGCGTCCTTCCATCTGAAAGTCCGCCAAGATGCAATCGACCTAAGCTAGCCGCCAGTTTGGAAAAATTCGTCCCTGATACGGAGCCGCTCGCCACTATCGTAAATGGCCACAGGCCGATACGGATCAACGAGTCGCTGCCGTGGGCATCTAAAAAGGACGTCAAGCAAGCCGCTTGACGGGTTCAGCTCCATTGGCATATTCGTCGTCGTGATACAGAAGCTGGACGCGCTAAATGATTGAAGACGACGAACCCAATCTGGTGACCTCTGGCAAAAGTAAGAGGATCGTCGTTGATGGCTTTCCCTTCTCCATCGACATCTTCCGACTGGAAACCGATACGACATGGACGCTTGAGGTGGTCGACCACAACAACACAAGTCACGTCTGGGATGAGCAATTCCAATCCGACGCAGAGGCGCGGGACGTAGCGGTGAAAGCCATTGAGGCAGAGGGTGCCCTTGCATTTATGCGGGGCAACAACGTGATTCCATTCCGTCACGCGTAAACCGACATGCTCTCAAACGGCGCTTAAGCTGATATTTAGGCCTGAGCCTCAAAGTTGGCGGTCTCTCAGAAAGTTTTGGCTTCAACGGCGGTCGGCGACGGTTCATCTGCGCCGACCAAAAATCAGTCAAAATTGTCTCAGACACCACCGAGGTTGTGGGCTAGGTGGAGACTCCAACCCCCGACGCGCTCAAAAAATCATATTTACGGACAATATCAACAATCGATGTAGCCTGCATTTTTCGCATCATTCGGCCTCGGTGAAGCTTCACCATGATCTCGCTAATACTCATCTCATGTGCGATCTGCTTGTTCATGAGACCCTGGCTAACGTACTTGAGCACCTCGGTCTCCCGGGGAGTGAGTTTATCGCTGCAATCTTGAATCTTCTGACGAAAAGCACCTTTAACTCGATTTTTTTCGTCATACTCAATGGCCTTGTCTGTAGCCTGAATTACCGCGTTGCTGCTGAAGGGCTTGAGAAGGAAATCAAATGCGCCAGCCTTCATCGCTGTCACGCTAACTGAAACATTGCCGTTTCCCGTCATGAAGATAATAGGGAGCTGGCTACCAATTTCGGCAAGCCTCTCCTGCATTTCTAACCCTGTCATGCCGGGCATCTGGACATCAAGTAGGATACAGCCTCGATCACGAGCATCAACGTTTGCTAAAAAGTCTGCTGCGCTTTTAAAGGTCACTGCTTTACGCTGCATCGATTCAAACAAATTGACCAGAGATGAGCCTAAATGCTCCTCATCATCAACAATATAGATTGTGGGCGCTCGCTCCAAAGATTGGCTGGAATTTGGCATGATAACCTCCAAGATTGTCTGCTGGCAAAGCTCGCCCTCGTATTGGCCCCAAGGGCTCAGGATCAGGCGGCACGGCAAGATAACGGCAGAACTATTGAGTACCAGGTGATGGGTTCAGTTTGAATTCGGTTCAAGATGCCACCATGTGCGGCGACGATGGCATCACAGGACTCAAGATAGGCTTTCTCTTCGAGCTGCTGTCCAGTGCCGAACAGTTCTACCTTTGGGTCTCCCGTTCCGTAGATTGACTGCCTACGCGGATTTCTCGCTGCGACGGTGATAAAGACATGGCCGTCCCTGCGGCAAGTTTCGATTCTAAGTTCACACGGGTGCAGTGTGGACGTGTTTAGTTTTCTTATGACAACAACTAACAGCGTCACCAAAAGCTGTTGGAGCAACGCCCTGTCCCCAAATACCAGCAATCCAGGCTCGCTAGACGAGAACGAGACCTTCACTCCGTTGGAAATGCTTTCGCAGCCCACAACTTGAATGGAGGTTGCTATAACTTCGTTGATATCTTGATCGGACGGAAAAGGTGTCCTTTGGGGATCAGATTGGTCGATCTTGGAGACCACCTCGTTTGCCCAGTGGACGCATTCTAATATTCGGTCGAGCAGAAGCCGAATCTTCGGTGCGTCTGCATGAGGCTGAGCGAGCAGATGACGGCCAGTTGCACAGTCTGTCGCGATAACTGCAAGCGGTTGACGAAGATCAAGGGTAATGGATGAGGCTATCTGGCTCAGCGTTACGAGGCTCGCCGTCCGCGTTGTCTCTCTTTTAAGCGTCGCCAACGCAGAGATTATATTGGTTTTTTGCCGCTTAACATAGCCTGTCGCGTCCATCACCCTCTCCATGATAACCACTAAGCCGACTTAAGAACGGTCGAACTTCGATTTTTCGTAAAGAGATTACAGCCTTCACTCGGAGCGTCTAGCTGGCTCGGAGAACAGTCTACCTGTGCTTTGGTCTAGTCGTTTGCTTCTGTGTAGAGACGAAGGCCTCCAACCGAAACCGGTCGAAGGCCCAGAGTTTTACCGTATAGGCTTGCTGAAATGACCCACAGATACGCTCACAACAGAGGAGAACCCTTCTTTAAATTCCTCCTTGGAGAGACGGCCTTTTCCCTCCTTGTCAAATTCGCTCCATCTCCGCTCCACGTCCGCCTGGTCCGGCACGTAACCGTCTGAGCGCGGCTTCAAACTGTTGTCGATGTACTCCTGCTTATCAACAAAGCCATCACCATTAGAATCATTACGGTCGAAGGCACTTTGCGCCAACTTAGCCTGTAACGCGGCTGCGATTGAATTATCGGAAGCGCTGCCACCGACGCCTCGGATAGAAGGCCCAGATGGCCGCTGCCCACCCCCATCAGCTAGGTTGTCGTTCTTCGTTCGTGGCAGAAAGAGTTGATATACTGAGTCAGAGCCAGACCCGATCCTCATGGAACACTCCAATGCTAACGGAAATAATTGCAACCCACGAATGCATCCTTAGGCTTGCGTCAAGCTGTCCTAGAATCTGGATGATTGAAACCTATTCGCCCGGACCATTTACCCGTTGGGTTTGTCACCCAGTGAAACACCTGACCCGCAACAATACGGTAAAAACCCACGAATGCAGCCAAATTCCCGTGGCATAGTCTTCAAACCGGAGAGGATTTATTGTACTATTTTTCGATTACGGGTTCTCAAGGAAAGGCAGTCGTCGGATCAATGGGGGGACACATGACTCTCATGGGAGAGATGAAGGTCAAAAATCCAATTGCGATTTTGGTCGATGATGACGTTGCTGTATGCGAGTCACTTGGAAACCTTTTGAATTCTGTCGGCATCGATGCCGTTACGTATTCTTCAGGGCACGCTTTTCTCAGCGAACCTCTGCCAGATCGGCCAGCATGCCTCATTCTTGACGTGAGAATGCCGGGGCTTAGCGGCCTCGATTTGCAAACCCATTTAACACGAAATGGTGTCTCCACCCCTATCGTGTTTTTGACTGCCCATGGCGACATCGCAATGAGCGTTCAAGCGATGAAAGCTGGCGCGCAAGATTTTTTGACTAAACCAGTTCGAGAACAAACTTTTCTGGACGCTGTATCGAAGGCAATCGCCATCGACATTAGTCAGCGCGAGCTGGCCAACACATTCAACAAGTATGTTGCGTTGTTTGAAACCCTGTCGTCCCGAGAGCGGGAAGTGCTCCGAATGGTGGTAGCAGGGGAATTGAACAAGCAGATTTCTCACGCTCTGAAGATACAAGAAGTCACGGTCAAGCTTCATAGAAGTAATGGCATGAAAAAAATGCAAGTTACCTCGTTTGCTCAGCTCTTTAGTGCCTGGCAGTCGCTGCCGTCAGAACTTCGCGGTCAGTTGTAGCACCTTCCGCCTTTTAGCCTCCCTCCCCTCTAAGTCGCCTATCTATCCTTTGGGATAGTCGATTTTGTGCGATCTTAATGTAAACTCGGAAAAAATGTTCGGGACATTTGAGTGGGGACTACCGTGGCCGTTTCCTGGGCTTTCAACCACATCGCAACGTCGAAAGGTCGGCGCTGTTTAGTATACGTTATCGGGTTCTCAGGAACCGTTTTGACATTCGTGCTGTCTGATCCGACTGCAATGTTGGTCACGGTCGCTGCGACGTGCTTGCTAGCGAAATGTCGCCACGCGATCCCTACCCTCTTGGCAATTTTCTTTGCGACGGCGTGCTTTTTAAATTCTCCGTTTTATGACGGCGTGGAGCCGACCGAGCGCCTTTTTGGGTTTGGTGCCAGCGCCATTTGCCTGGCAATGCTAATGAAGCTTGCGAACGCGAAGACTCTGTTCGACCGGGTCTATGAAACGGTTCAGCCGAATATCGAGGACATACCTGGCTTTGGATGGTCGGCCTACGCTGACGGTCGCCTTAGGTTTCTAAATCCAAAGGCTCTAAACTATGTCGGCGTCACCGCCGCCGAAATGAGTGCGATATCCAAGATAGACAATCACTCGTGGTGGAGCAAATTTGTGCATCCCGAGGATCGCGACGGTTGCATGGACCGCTGGGATCACAGCCTACGCACTGGCGAACCAATCTTCGAGGAACAGCGCGTCAGACGACATGACGGCACTTACCGCTGGATGCGAGACGCCGCGATAGCATCTCGCGATGAAAATGGGCACATTGTGGCTTGGTTCGCAACAACGGTTGATATCGATGATCAACGCAAAGCTGAAGCGGCGTTGCTGGACAGCCAAACTCAGCTTCAACAGATGATCGACACGGTTCCAGCGTTGATTTGGTGCGCAACTGCAGAAGGGCAACCTTCCTATATAAACACTCCCCTCAGAATCTGGACTGGTATTCCACTAGAGTCGACGAACCCAGGCGACTCGGCCCAGTTTGCTAAGGCAATAATGGCAACGATACATCCTGAGGATCGCGCCATCTGGAAGCAATCCCTTGAGCAGGCGCTGAATAGTGGGCAAGCGTTCGCTCTTCGATACCGTCAACGTCGCCATGATGGTGTTTACCGCTGGATCGATGGGAAGGCGGAGGCTCTCCGTGGTCACGATGGTAGCATCATCCAGTGGTATGGAGTCTGCCTTGATATAAATGATCAAGTCGAAGCAACGGAAGCCGTTCGCAAGAGCGAAAACGAGCTTCGGTTGCTAATTGACACCGTTCCCTCGTTAATCTGGCTTATGACGCCCGAGGGAATGCCGTACTACTTCAACAAGCGGTTTGTGGATTGGTCAGGGCTGTCGGTCGCCTCCGCTCTTCTGGACGGCGATAAGCTGAAAATGGTCGAATTTATACATCCCGAAGATCGAGTTGCAGTCGATAGTGCGATCAAGCAGACGATTGCTGCGGGAAAACCCTTTAGTCACAAGGGACGACTGCGCCGGAAAGACGGCCAATACAGGTGGATGCAGTCCCGAATAGAACCACTCCTCAACGAAGATGGCGAAATAATAAGATGGTACGGAGTGAACCTGGACATTGACGACGAGGTCCGTGCCCAGGAAGCACTCCGGCGGTCCGATGAACGTTTGGCACGCGCCCTCAGAGCGGCGAGCCTTTCGGAACTATCGGTCTCAATTGCGCATGAACTAAATCAACCGCTGCAAGCATTAGTCGCGAACTCTCATGCCTTTAAACGTTGGCTCGACGCTGTTCCACCCAATCTCGACAGAGCGAACAGGACCGCTGAATGGATCGTTCGAGATGCCGATGCAGCTGCGCAAGTCGTCAGCCGTATAAGAGCCCTCTTTGGAAAGGCCGTGTTCCCCAAGCACAAAGTAGACGTAAACGCACTGATCACCGACCTGAGAGATTTAATTACTGACAGACTTATTGCTCAAGCCGTGAAGATTGAAATCGACTTGGACCCGCACGTACCAGCCACAAGCGCGGATCGCGTCCAGCTTGAACAGGTTTTGCTCAACCTTATCAGGAACGCATCTGAAGCCATGCAGGAAAAAACGATTGAGAGACAACTGGTCACGATCTCGTCCCGTGTAAGAGGCGAAATGATTGAGATTGAAGTTCGTGATCGTGGCACGGGTATCATCGACCCAGACAAAATCTTCGAACCGTTCTTCACTACGAAGCAAGATGGGATGGGAATGGGTCTAGCTATTTGCCATTCGATTATTGAGGCTCATCAAGGACAACTGCGAGCAGAAACGCTTCCCGGTGGCGGCGCAGCGGTGACCTTCAGCCTGCCGATCAGGCCGATTGAGGCAAACGATTCCGGCAATCCGGACCCTTGGCCCGAACGGGTCGCTGCATCGGCCTGACTAGACTTAAGTTCGATTCTAACGATGCCTCACGCCATTGGCTTGGTGTCGTCCCGCTGAACCTCTTGAAAAGACGGCTCAGGTGAGCGTGATCCGATAGGCCACAAGCTAGAGCGACCTCAACTATCTCCATATCCAGCGTGAGCAATAGTTCGCGCGCACGCTCTACTCGCTGCTGCATCACGAATGCGTGCGGCGACATACCAGTTCTAATGGAGAAAGCACGCGTGAAATGCCTAGGGCTAAGCCTCACACTGGTTGCCATATCAGCAACACGTATTGGCCCATGCAAATTGTTGTTTACCAGAGCGGCGACCCGCTCCAGCTGCCATTCGCACAAACCCGATCTCATCGCCCTGTCCTCGGTCGGCGGCAATGGCTGCAATGCCTGTCCGTCTGTCTTACCGAGCGTTAACTGGTTCAACCCGCTACGCGGTGTTTGAAAGCTGCACCCCATATCTTAAGCCTTCTTGCTCCCCATCATAACGACACCATCTGCGACGTTGATGCCCAAAATCTAGTGGGCGCAAGAATAGGTAGGCTATGCTTGAGGATAGGTGCTCAAAGCTCGATCCGAGGATCGGCCCACGTTTGGAGGACCTCCGTAAGCAGGCTTACTGCGAGATAGAAGATTCCCAGAACTATCGTTACCCCCAGAACCGCCGGGCTGTCGGCCGTCGCCAAAGACTGAACCATGTAGAAACCGAGGCCTGGCCAACCAAAAACCAGTTCCACGACTAGCAAATTACCAAATAATAGTCTGAACTGTAGTGCGATCATGGCCAGAACGACGGGCGACGAGTTCCTCACAGCGTGGCGAAGAACGACGCGACTTTCGCTAAGCCCCTTCCCTCTCGCAGTTCCAATGTAAGGTTGCCGCATTACGTCAACCAAGGAGCTGCTCATTGTTCGTCCCACTGCGATTGCAATCGGTAGGGCTAAGGCCAACGCCGGAAGTAAAATGTGAGCCAATGCGTCAAAGCTTGCGGCTGGTTCCCCTTTGAGAAGCCCATCCAATATGTTCAAACCCGTCGGGCCAGAAAAATATCGGTCACCCATTCTCCCTGATCCTGGGAGCCAGCCCAATTGGAACCAGAAGGTATAGGCCAGTAGCAGAGCAGTTGCGAAGATAGGAATTGAAGCGGCAACTGTCAGCAAATACTGAAGCGGCCGTGCGTTTTTAAAAATCAGTGGGAGAATTCCGGCCAACGTGGCGAACCCCAAACCGAATGCGAACGCGGCTCCCGACAGCTCAAGCGAGGCCGGAAGCCTTTCTCGAATATCCGCAATGACCGGTTGACGGGTTCGAATCGACGTACCAAGATCACCGTGAACGAGACGAGCCAGAAATCGGCCATACTGCGTGGCAATCGAGTCGTTCAAACCAAGCTCCTGACGCAGTTCTTCCACTCTGGAAAGCGGTGCCATAGGTCCAGCCAACGAGCGCGCAGGGTCTGAGGGAAGAACATTTTGCAGAAAAAAGACAGACAAGGTCATCGCAACTAACACGAGGGTTAGTCCCAACAAACGTCGCAAGAGATAAGCGAACATCCGTTATCTTCCCTGCATTATGGCTCGCAAACCGTCCCCGGACAAATTCGAAAGCAAGCAGATCATGAAAATGGCCACTGCTGGCAGGACCGGAAGCCACCAGAAAACCGTCAGACTGTCGAGAGCGCGGGATGTCATGGCACCGAGTTCAGGAGCTGGTGCGGGCTGCCCCAGCCCAAGAAATGAGATCAGTGACAATGTCATGATGACGTTCGACACATCCAGCGTGGCTGCAACGATTAACGCAGGAATTGCTCCAGGAAGAACATATCGGAACGTCAGACGGGCGCGACCCACACCGGCAACGCGCGCAGCTTCAATATAGGGTCGAGCATTAACCCGGTGGAATTCGTCGCGGGAAATTCGGGCATACCAAGGCCACCAGGCTACGCTCATCGCGATCATTGTATTGATTAATCCTGGGCCAATCGTTGCTATCACGGCGAGTGCGACAAGCGTCGAAGGAAGAACGAGGAAGAAATCGACAATGCGCTGAATGACTGTGTCGAGGCTTCTGCTAACGAGACTTGGAAGCAGACCTATCAACGTTCCGAAAATGAGACAAATGATGACAAAGGCGACCGAGGGAAGCCAGGTGTATTGCAAGCCCAGCAGCACGCGGGAAAACAAGTCGCGTCCAATCTCGTCTGTACCGAACCAATGCTCATCTGAAGGGGAAAGATAGGCAGCCGCAACGCGTGCCTGCGGGTCGAACGGCGTCAGTTGACCAGCAAACAGTGCCGTGGCCGTAACCAATATAATTCCAATCAAACCCACCTGTTCTGGGTAACCAACCGATCTGAATCTCTTGGTAATCGTTCGAATGCCCAACGCTCTTCCGCAAGACAGCTTCGCCATATCTACCTTCCATACCATGACATGTGTCACTCACCGACGTTAGAGGCTGGTAGGAGGGTCGCACTTTTGGTCAAAGACGATGCCGGATGGTCGACCTCCGCAGTCAATTCACCGTCCCGCAAGGTAATCACACGATCAGAGACTCTGTGCGCAATAACCATATCATGCGTGACAAAAAGTACCGCCATCCCGAGACGGGCACGAAGTTCAGCGATGATGTTGAGGGTAGCGACGACATGGGTGGTATCCAACGCGCTCGTCGGCTCATCGCAGAGGAGCAGTTCTGGGGGGACGATTACAGCTCTTGCCAAGGAGACGCGCTGGCACTGTCCCACCGACAGTTCCGATGGGATTGAAGCGAGGACCGTCCGATCAAGACCCACTGACTCCATCGCTGCATCCAGGAAAAAATTACGCCGGTCGGGATCAAGGCGAAGCGGACGAAGGCGCTCTGAAATCTGCTCCCCTACAGTTAGCCACGGAGTCAGAGACGTGACAGGGTCTTGAAATACGACTTGCGGGTTTCGACCGTCGTGACGAATTACCTGACCAGCCGTAGGAGCGAGGAGACCTGCGGCCAATCGCACGAGAGTTGTCTTACCCGATCCGCTGCCCCCGACAAGAGCGACGCTTTCGCCCTTGTCTATGGTCAAATTGATGGAACGCAAGACAGAAGTCTCTTTATAGGTATTGCGCGTCAGTAGCCCTTTCGCAAATGTGAACCAAACGTGCTCGATCTGAAGCACAGCGAACGGAGCAGGTGTCCGCCGCGCTCTCACTGTGGTCAAACCTCCTACGTTAATCGCAGATTGCGCCGCTACCAACTGTTTCGTATGGGGATGTTGAGGGTCTAGCAGTACGTCGTTGCAGTTGCCGATTTCCACGATCTCCCCTCCGCAGAGGACGAGGAGTCGGTCAGCTATCTTCGCTGCCGCACCTAAATTATGAGTAATGAACAGAACTGCGGTGTTACAGTTTTTCGCCAGCTGCCGAATGAGGTCTAAAATTTGAACCTGAAGCGGCGAGTCTAAAGCCGTAGTCGGCTCGTCTGCGATGAGGAGTTTCGGGTGCGCCATCATCGCCATAGCGATACAGGTTCGTTGCCGCTGCCCCCCCGATAGGCAGTGAGGAAGCCTTGCTGCAATGTCCTCCACGTCTCCCAAGCCAACCGCGCGAAGCCACTCAGCGATAAATGTGTCGTCGCATACGACTGACTCTTTAAGTTGCCGTCCTATAGGCATGGTTGGATTTAACGCGCTCAAGGGGTCTTGCGAGATCGAACGGACGATACTTCGGCGGGCTGTCCGAAGCTGAGAGGTTTTTGCACCGACAACTTCCAGTCCGTCCAGTCTGGCAGAACCGCTAATTTTAGGATTGGCCGCGAATGGGATAAGTCCCTGAATGGTAGCTCCAAGTGTGGATTTCCCGGAACCGCTCTCGCCTACAATCGCTAATATCTCGCCTGGCATCACGTCAAAAGTCAGATTGTCGAGGACACGTCTGGAAAATCCGTCCCGGCTCAACGAGACAGATAGGTTTCTCACGGAGAGTATCGGTTCGGCAATCACGTCGGTGTTACCCGCTTTTCAGCCATTGTGACCGTCATCTTCGCACGGTGGCGAAATCAATGGTTCCCCTAGGGAAAACAGCCCTTAACCCCAGGTCCTTTAAACCCCTCGCGTGAACTATGACATCATCAACGTCGACCAATGGGATCACAACACCTTGGTCGAAGTATATCTGACCTGCTCGCTCGAAGAGCTGGTTTCGCTCTGCGACGTTGGTCACGGCACTAGCTTTGTCCACAATAGCATCTGCTCCAGGTACAATCCGTCCGTAGAGGTTGAGAGGAGCATCTTTTGTGAAAAACGCCTTTGCTTGGCTTTCTAAATTGGCTGCATCAGGTGAGGCAATGATAAGCAACATATCTGGAGCTGCATCGTTGCCTTTCATAGCATAGGCAGCACCAGGTGGCATGATGCTTGATGTTGCCTGAATGCCAATCGTGGCTAACTGCGCGATTAATAGATCAGCAATTCGACCGTAGCTTGGATTTGCACTGAAGAGACCGATTGTCAGGGACGTTGGAGTTTTCCCAACCGATGCTTTGGCAACATGGATGTCGGTCGGAAACACAATTGGATGCTGCGGAACGAACAGCGCTTTGGGATAAATAGACGTCGATACGCTGGCGTGATCGCCAAATGCGTCCTTAGCCCACAGGCTTGGGTTAATGACGGTAAGTACGGCGCTGCGGAAACTGGCGTCATCTAGAAGGGACCCGGGTTTCAGGAATGCGTCGAACTGTGTCATGCTCGGGGCCGTTGATACCTCAAGCGAATCCGGAAGACTGTTCAACTGAGCGAACGGGTAGTTCGTGGGAACAGCGTCAATTTTACCGGCTTTCAGCATTAGAATCTGTTGCGCTAGGTCTGGTACCACCGGCAGCTCGATCACGGAAAAGAATGCCCTCTTGCCCCAGTAGTCGTCATTTCTCCGGAGTGTGTAGAGGTCGCCGCGCTTAAATTCTTCCAGTTTGAATGGTCCGGTCCCAACTGCATGATTAGTAAGCCATCCCGTCGCGGCATCGTCGGAATCATGCTCCTTCAACGCCTCCGGACTCAAGATTTTCGGGCCCCATGGACTGGCAAGGCTGTCGAGAAAAGACGGCTGAGGCTTATAAAGTTTGATGCGGACCAACGACCCGCTGACCGCATCCAGAGATTCGACATTTGCGAGTGTATAATTTTGGACGAGTTTTCCGGTTCGACGCCTATCCAAAGACGTCACGACCGCTGCCGCGTTAAGAGCGTTGCCATCGTGGAACTTCACTCCGTCCCTTATTTTAAAGGTGTATGTCAGGCCGTCATTGGAGACTTCCCAGCGGTCTGCCAACTGCCCTACTATGGCCGTCGAACCGGGCTCGTACTCCACGAGCCCTTCGTAGATACTGTCGAGTGCCGCCAATCCCGCGACCTCAAATCCATTGTCGGGATCGAGGGTACTTATATCCGCAGAAAGAGGAACTCTCAGGACCTCCTGAGCGCTGGCAACAGTAACCGGGAACAGTAAAACCAGCGCCAGGATCAGTCGGGCAAGCTTTAGGGGAACCGACTTGCGGTAAGCACATGGAGAAATTCCGAACTGCAGCATTCTAAAATCTATGGCCCCGATGTGTCTATCATCCGCCCATATAGCCAAGATTTACTAGTCTGCACTTGAAGATTTCGGCCCAAAACAGTCGGTTGCAGCGGAAACCAACCGCCCTGTTCCATAGTAAACCTCCGTATACGACGTACAGCCCTGAGCTTTTGCTAAGATAGGTCCACAGAACACTTAAAGGGGACAACACATGAGCGATGAACAGCTACAGTGGGTAAACGACCGGGCATACGCAATATGGGACGCGATGGGTCGGCCACATGGTCAAGACGAAGCGCATTGGTTCCAGGCCTCTTCAGAATACGAGGTGATGACAAATTCTACCGCCCCGGAAAGTGGCACCGAAGGTAGAAAGCTGGATTGCACCACCGTTGCCAATGCACCCCGCCGCAAGAAGCGCTAATCAGACTAATCTTCTTGAGCACTGTCGAAACAAGGATCGGCGCATCGGCCTGTCCGTTGGGCAGACGCAATGATCTGCCCCCCATTTTCTTTTCATTCTGTTCAAGGCAAATGTCGGTCGCTGCTTTAATGCGTGTATGGGCAGGTGGACAATTGCTGAGCGGTACCTGTCTCGCGGATCGATTGTTGGGCAAGAGTACGCAGCAAGGCGAAGCCGAGCTGCGTATGAGGGTGACCATGAATATGACCATCTGCGGTTCGAACCTGGTGCTGCGTGAGCGAATAGTTGTTGCAAGAACGGCAATTCGCCCACGCTGAAAAGCGACTCTGTCGATAAAAAAATGCGGACCCGTAGGCCCGCATCCTAGATCGAAACTTGGTCCAACATGTCACCAGGTCAGGATTTGATGAAGTCCAGCAAGTCAGCGTTGATGACGTCGGCATGTGTCGTGCACATTCCGTGGGGGAAACCGTCGTAGACCTTCAGCGAGCCGTTCTTCAAAAGCTTTACGGAAAGCTTGGCCGAATCCTCGATGGGCACCACCTGGTCATCCGAGCCGTGCATCACCAGCGTAGGCACCTCAATCATTTTCAAGTCTTCGGTGAAATCAGTTTCTGAAAACGCCTTAACGCCGTCGTAGTGTGCCTTAGCGCTACCGGCCATACCCTGCCGCCACCAATTATCGATGCTTCCTTGGGAGATTTTGGCGTTGGGGCGATTAAACCCATAGAATGGTCCTGTCGGGATGTCGATGTAAAACTGAGCACGGTTCGCCGCAATGCCGCTTCTAAAAACGTCGAAGACTTCCATCGGCAGCCCCCCAGGGTTGCTGGCTGTCTTGAGCATGATTGGTGGGACTGCGCCGATTAGAACAAGCTTAGCCGTGCGCTTTTTGCCGTGACGGGCGACGTACCGAGTGGCTTCTCCGCCCCCTGTGGAGTGACCAATATGGACGGCGTCAGATAGGTCAAGATGTTCCACCACCGCAGCGGCATCTGCGGCGTAGTGATCCATATCATGACCTTCAGAGACCTGCGCAGAGCGGCCGTGCCCTCGGCGGTCATGCGCGACAACACGGAACCCCTTCTCAACGAAGAAGATCATCTGAGCGTCCCAATCATCACTGCTCAAGGGCCAGCCGTGGTGAAAAACAATTGGCTGGCCCGTGCCCCAGTCCTTATAAAATATTTCAACGCCGTCTTTGGTCTTCACTGTTCCCATGTTCAAATTCCCTTTTTGGCTTGTGGGCTGCTTTGAAGCAGCGAGTGCATGAAGTGGTAGGGCGGTCGCAGCCGTGGCCCCGACCCCAAGAGCCAGCACGTCTCGTCGCAACAATCCTGGCCTGTTAAAGGCATTGTTCTCTGACATTGATTTTCTCCTTGGCCACGCCGGAGGCGTCCTGGTCGTCAACCGAGAAGCCGGGTTTGTCTACGTGGACCCTGATCGGGCACGAGGAGATTGAGACAAAAAAACAAGAGATTTCAGATATACATTAGTATATTGCAGTGCACCCTAATGCAGACCGAATAGTGTTTTGATCCGGGCTGAAAAGGAGACTGGCAGGGTGATGGAGAACCCGCTAACTGCTTGCAGCAGGTCTTTTTCAATTTCAATCCGGTGCGCAAGGACATTGCCGACCTCTTCAGCAATGATCGGGCGGTCTCTTAATAACCCCGCAAATCGGTCTTTTGGAATTTCAAAGCATTTCACCGCAGTTAGGGCAGTGATGTCGCCAGGCTCAACGACGCCCATCAATACTCCACGCTCCCCAAAGAACTCTCCAGGCGATAGCCGAGTTATCTCAGTTCGGTGCCCTTCGTTAATATGCTCGACCACGATCACGCCCTTCTGAATGAGGATCAGCGAAGTCAAAGATGTGCCTTGCCTTGCAATCATCCTCCCTTTTGCGAACTCCAACGGGATCATTGATTGTGACAAAGCTGATTTCTCCTCCAGGCTTAACCCTTGGAAGAGCGAAACTGAAAGGAGGCATTTAAGGGGATCAATGGTCTGTGGACTGCTGAACGGCTCGGCCGCTGTCGCGCCACGTGTGACGGATGGGCTCATGAGCAAACCATATGATCGGGCATGCCGGTAGATTAAGTCGTAAATTTCGTTTCTGGCTTCGGCAATCTTCGAGACGCTTCTGACGCGACATGTCAACTCCACGCCAATGCCGTCGCTGTCCATCCCTGTTACTGATACAGATGGGGACAAGGGCCGCATGATTTTGGTGCAACCCAGCAAGACAACTTTCATAGCTTCGACGACTAACTCAGGTCGCTCGGTTGGCAGAAAACGGACCGCAACCGACATTCCGTGGCTCTCATCAGGACTGCTAAAATTCGTAAGTCTCGATTTGGCGAGGGTAGAGTTTGGAACGATAACCACGTCGTTCGTCGAGTTTAACAAATGTGTAGAACGCCAATTTGTCTCTATCACCTTGCCTTGGACGTTATCATCCAACACGATCCAGTCCCCAACGAGATAGGGGCGTCCCAAATTCAGCGCGATGCCCGAGAACACATCATTCAAGGTACTCTGCAACGCCAAACCGATTACAATTGCAAAAACACCTGATGTGGCGATCAAGGTGCCCACCGGCACATTGAAGACGTAGGCGATCAAAGATAGTGCGGTTCCTATGTATACAACGCCTGAGAGCAGGTCTCGGACGAGGCGTCCTTCCCTTGGTCTGTGTTCGAAAACAACAAAATGTCGGATGATATTAACCAGAAGCAGGGCGAGACTGATCCACCAGGCTGCCTTTGCTGCGCCAAGCGAAATACCCTGGAAGAGCCCTCCACGGTAACCTGCCGCAAATGGCTCAATCCCGCGAGAAATAAACATCGCTGAAAGCATAGCAAATACGAAAACATCGAGCCCAAGCTTAACACGCGTGTGGTGCCGCACTGCAAATCTTAGCGGTATCGTACCCGCTAAAAGCACGCCAACTTGAACGACAAACAGATCGAGCGTCGATGATCCCATGAGGGCAAGGTACTCAGCGCGAAGCCTCGGCAACACTATACGCATGTTTACTAACCCGAGCGTGGGCCCGCGTGTGCATCACGCGAGCCCACGTCCACCGGTCACTTTTCGGGCGACGCGCCAAGCTGGTCGCGCGACTGCTGTCCATGTTCAGGTTCGGTTTGCCCATGTGGATGTTCGGGATCAAAGGAGTGCGTTGTCTTCGATGCCTCGTCGACCCTGACTTCACCATCGTGGCCGTAGAAGGCAACATGCAGACCCCAGTAACTTGTGCAAAAAACAATTAACGCGGCTGAGAGGCCCACAGGTATGCTTGAGACCCGACGTTTGAATACGGTCATAAGATCGACACCACTGCGTTGGTCTGCTGCAACAGCTAGAAGAATGGCCATGATTAGGCCGTGTCCAATCAGATCAACACGCCCAAAGGGCCAAACGGCGGCTGTGAAAATTACCAAAAGTGCTATCGCAGACAGGCGTCTGATCAGCGGTGTCCACAAGAGTCCAAAACCCAGTGTAAACTCAGTTACACCAGCCATTGGGATAAAGACGTCACGTGGCATTCCGAAGGTGAGAAAAGGCTTCTCTATCACAAGGGGATAGAACCAACTCGGAAACGCAAACTTCTCAAGACTTGACCACATTAATGCGATTGCAAGTCCCCATCGCAGAGCCTCAAAACGACGGTCGCGCATGGTCTCATTCTTTGACGGCTCAAGAAGTAGGTAAGCAGCGACACCTAACCCAAGAGCTAGGTAATCGAAGAGGTGGAAGAGGTCATAGTCGCGCAACGCCAAAAGCCAAAGTGCGACTATGCCAATACCCGCTAAAGGCATAGTTCGCCGTGAGAAAATACAACACGCAATTACCAGCTGTATCCAGGAAACCCACTCCGCTGGTGTTTTTAGATCGGGGGTTAAGTACACACCCCCTACGGCAAAAATGGCTACGAAAAATGCCGCGATAATCGCGCGAATGTACTCGTCCTGTCTCCGCCACAGCGGCGACGTCACCGTGTTGAGGCCTTCAATTACCGTTTGCCCATACCGACTTTTCTCGATCATTCGCGTCGCAACGAAAAAGATCAGGACAAGTGCGATACCAGTCCAGAACCATTGGTTCACTAATGTTTCGACAACTGGCTCTGGGCGGGCACCCACAATGTAAGGAGCGAACCACTTGACGTGCGCGGAGGCCGATCCAGGTGTAAAAGCGATTGCTGTTGCAAATAAGGTTATTGGTCCGCAAAATCTCTGAAGCGTGCTCATGTTTTCACTTCGCTAGGTTGAATGCCTGGGGATTGCCCCCTGACGGGTTCAGGCTGCAATCAGTTCATCTGCAGGTCCAAAAAACTCATAATGGATACGGTCGCTGGAAACCCCAGCGCGAGTCAGCCCCCCTACGAGCGACCTGAGAAAAGGTTTGGGGCCGCAAAGATAGAACTCTGAAGTCTGCAAAGACGTCCTTTGGCTGAGCCAATCGACGGTGATATATCCATCCTGGTCATGGGAGAGCCCAACAGCGTCGCTCACTGAGGGAGCGCTGTAGAACGTCGTGACTGAAACACGCCCGTGCGCAGACGCAATGGACCTCACGTGCCGATCCATCGCATGGGTAGAGCTGTTCAGAGCACCATGGACGAAGTGTGCTTCCAGCTCGGGATAATCGCTGCCAATTGCTTCAAGCATACTCAGCATTGGGGTGAACCCGACACCTCCAGACAGAAGGACAACAGGCCGAGATGGCTCGTCAGGGAGGAAAAAATCGCCAGCGGGTGGAGTAGCCTCCAAAATCGTACCAATCTCGGCGTCATCGTGGAGATATCTTGAGCCCCCCTGCCCGTCTTCTTCCCGCTTTACCGAAATGCGATAATATTCGTCGTTAGGCCCGCATGATATTGAATAATTCCGTTTCACCTCGTGACCATCGAGAACGAGCCTAAATGTCAAATACTGACCGGGGCGATGTCGGAGAACACGGCCTCCATCAGCTGGTCGCAGAACGAAAGAAGTGACGACATCACTTTCTGGAACCTTGTCGCTGATGACAAATTTCCGCCATCCAGTCCAACCGCCACTTTTGTTCTCGATGGCTTGGCGCAGCTCTTGCTCACGCTCCGTCAAAATATCTGCAAGAAACCAGTAAGCTTCTCCCCATGCTTCGAGCAACTGGGGTGTGGCGGCTTCTCCCAATACATCGCTGATGGCTGCCAATAATGCGCGCGCAACGAATGGGTAGTGTTCCGGAAGGATGTGATAGCCGATGTGCTTGTGAGCAATACGCTCAACGACTGGCGCAAGGACAGAAAGGTTGTCTATGTTTCGAGCGTAGCCAAGGATTGCCGCTGCGAGAGCGTGTACCTGCGAACCACCCTCGCCCTGGTTGGCGTGGTTAAACAAGCTTTTGATATGATCATCTTCAAATAGCTTGGCGTACATGCGTTTGGTAATTTCAGCGCCGTGAACCGCTAAAGCGGGGACGCTTTGCTTTACCAATTCGATTGTTTGTGGAGTTAACGGACGGGGCATAACAATTCCTTACTTGTTGGCGGTTAGGGTTGGGAGGGCGTCGTAAAATTCGATCCTGAATTTGACAGGCCCCGACAGTTCAAGGTGATGTGGTACATTTGGTTGGATGACCTGCGCTATCTCAGGAGATAAGATGGTTTTCACGCTGTCCTCGAAGTAGTGCACACAGCCCTCCTCCACGCGGACGACCCCCCATGTGCCAGGCTTCAAAGAATGCGAATGAAGCAAGCCAAGCGGTACAGTGTGCTCATCGAAGTATCTGCTCACCTTGTATGGGCGGGGATTGTCTGGTTTCACGACAACTGCGACAGGCGAAACCTCGCCAAACAATGATTGGACAAATCGTGAGGCTATCCTGGTCGCCTTAGCCTGCATCTGCTCGGCAGTTTGAGGCTCCAAAAGTTCGTTCGTGGTGAGCTTCCAAAGCTCTAGCCAGCGTTGAAACATCTCTGGTCGAATGAGATCAGAGTGGATAGCGTGCATGGAAAGTGGGTTACCCTTATACCGGCCCGTCGTCAGCATGAGTGACGACCAGAAATCGGACAACCGCTCCATGTGCTCATCCCAGTCCTCGACGACCGAGAACGGAACTGACAGCGACGGGTCGGCTCTTACCCTTGCGTAGAAAGCGACCAGGATTTCTTTGATTTTGTCTTCATTCAGCTCGGTGCTCATAACCGCCCCATAAATATGCATATGAGATGCATCTATTCCGTTTTGTGTAAACATGCTATTGAAATGCATGTTATCCGATTGAGCATTTTGACGCAGGCTAACCATGAGATTGACACGCTACACCGACTACGCAGTCCGAGTATTGATATACCTTGGTTCACGCGATGCGGGTTTAGGCTCGATACGGGAGGTTGCGAAGGCCTTCGATATATCGCAAAACCATTTGATGAAGGTCGTCCAAGACCTAGCCGCAGCGGGCTTTATCCAGTCTGTCAGAGGAAGAAATGGCGGTATTCGCCTTGCTGTAGAAGCACGTGATATCAATCTGGGAAAAGTGCTTCGTCATACAGAAGGTCTCGACGACCTTCTGGATTGCTCGGTTTGCCTCATTGCTCCTGCGTGCGGGTTACCGCCCATATTGTCGGAGGCGACACAAGCGTTCGTGGCAGTGTTTGACAAATATACGGTAGCTGACCTAGTGCGCCAGCGTACTCTCATTCGTACGCTTCTGGAGAGAGCATAAATTTTGGGTGGACCGCAGCTCAAGAGCCTCCGATAGAAGCGCGGACCTTTTAGCGCGTGAAGACTGGGCTTGGGCGTCCCGGCGAAAACCCTTATTGCAGCTAAGAACATGAAATTACCGCTCGGCCGGGCTCAACCCAATGCCTGGCACCGCCTTCACAAGCAGTTCAGCTTCGTCGAGGAGATTTTCAGCTGCCGAACCAGAATGCGTCGGAGAACCCTCCAGCTCTCTCACCTTCTTCAGTGATCCGAAATCACCGGCGCAAGCCTTGAGGCCCCGAACATCGCAAAGCGCAGCATTATCGCCACAGGAGACGCTAAACCTTCGTATACTTAAAATACATTAGAATTCTCTCTAAACATATATCCGGTTTAATCGGATCAAAAACAATGCATAAAGAAAAATATCATCAGCTACACTCCGATTCTCAAGGGCAAATTTTCTTTATTATTATAATGTCAATTATGATAATTTCATCATACCTTTTTATATATGTACCGGTGACAAAACCTCACAAAGCCATTCAGGTTATTATTCCCGATCAGAATTCTTTTCGAATTCAAATCAACGCTAAGACATAGTCGTAACAACACAAATACCGCCCGCCGGTCTCACCAAGACGCGTCACGTAGTTATGTCTTGAGACCTTCGGGCCATGTGTGTGCAGACAACGCATCAACCGCGCCAAGTCCACTTTGACTGAACTTGACGCGGCAGATGGACTAGTCGGTAATTGGCCCCCTGCTTCATCAGCAGCAGACGTGCCCCCAATTTCACGTTGCCCGACCTCACGTCGGGATTTTCCCCCACTCACTTAAACTCGTCGCTCCCTTATGATATTCACCAACAGGAACTAGAGAAGTCGGTTCAAGCTTTGCTCCAAAATATTCAGCCTCCGGATCGCCCACTACGTTCCGTGCATCGCCTTTAGACGATAGATAGGCTCTAATGATCACATCCGTTTGATCGCGTTCCGGGCCTGCGATCTCGACAATTCCATTTTTTGGAGCACTCAATGCGGTCGTGGCGATAAATGTCGATACGTCATCGCTTGCAACGGGCTGGAGGAAAGCCGTTGAGACACGCACGACATCCTCAGCGCCCGGGGTATATGCGATGGCACTAAGAAACTCGAAAAACTGCGTCGCTCGAACGATGGTGTACGGAACCGTCGAATTTTTGACGATCTCTTCCTGGGCAACCTTTGCGCGGAAATATGCGTTGGTATGCAGATCATCCACCCCGACAATAGACAGGGCAATGTAGTGCCCGACACCCGCATTTTTTGCGCAGCGCGTGGCGTTCGACGACGACTTCGTGAAGAACTCAAAGACATCCTTTTCTTCAAACGATGGCGAATTTGAAACGTCGATCACGACGTCCGCATCTTTCATCGCTTCCGCTACGCCCGTGCCGGTTACTGCGTCGATCCCACTTCGTCTGGAAGCGGCGACGACTTTGTGGCCTGCATCTTTCAAAAATTTGGCAACCTTTGATCCGATGAAGCCACTTCCACCGATAATTACGGCTTTCATTTGCTTTTCCTTATCTTCTTAGTCGTGTTGATGGGGACTTGTGCATTGGTCTCACCCGCCGAGGCCAGGATAGTAGTTCGCTGTTGAAGCCCTAGTATACTCGCGGGCCGGGATCACCTTCATAAGTGCATTCGCTTCAGAGCGCTTGAGTAGGAAACAGGCAGCTATGATTGTGAAACCGCGCTGTATGCGGCAGCGACGCCAAGGCCAGAGAACGCTAATATAATTCCTGGTATGATTGCCTGCTTACGTAGACCCGCCCTCAAAAGCGTACCAGTTGCCGCCACCATTACGCAGGATGCCAGCGCCGCACCAAAAATCCTTGTGCTAGGTACGATGAGAAGGATGGCAGCGATAAATTCTAGGACTGCTGTCACGTAGTGAAATCCGTCAGGATACCCCCAGTTGCGGTAGGTCTCGCGGAGGTTGCCGCGAGCCAGGAAGTTGTTAAGGGCTCCATAAAGGAAAAAAATGGCGAGAGCCCAGAAGAGCACTTCAGAAACTATGTACATCGAGATACCTTTCTACTGAGATTGACTAAATCTTCAGTCATGGTCACGCCAGGCTAGGGTAATCAGTGTAACCGCGTGCGCTGCCACCAAAGAAGGTTGCCTTGTCCACCTCATTCAAAGGTGCCTTGGTCTGTGTGCGGCGCGCGAAGTCTGGATTGGCCAGTGTCATCGAGCCATAGGATTCGATGTCGGCTAGACCGGCGGCTACGTCAGCGCCAATCAGCTCGCGCGGACGACCAGGACGGTTCAGGATCAACGTCTGGTGCCAGAGATTGCGTATATCTTTGAGTAGCTCCTCGTTGCCCCAATGCATTACATCAAGGAAGGCAAGCCCAAGTTTGTCTAGTTCGCCTACCAGGTAGCGATAAAGGGCTGGGCCTTCGCTGCCCTCGTCGAGATCGCCCAATGGACCACCGGGAGAGACGCGGAAGCCTGTGCGCTCCGCGCCGATTTCCTCAACAACCGCACTTACCACCTCGATAGCAAAGCGCGCACGATTCGGTATTGAGCCCCCATATTCGTCGGTGCGTACGTTCGCATTGGGAGCAAGGAATTGCTGAATGAGGTAGCCGTTCGCGCCGTGGACCTCGACACCATCTGCACCGGCTTCGATGGCAGATCGAGCCGCATGGCGGAAATCTGCGACAGTTTGCTTAATGTCCTGCAGAGTCATTTCTCGCGGTACTGGCACTTCCTTCATTCCGGACGGGGTGTGGAGCTGTAAGTTAGGTGCGAGAGCGGACGGCGCGACAGCTTGCAGGTTACCTACTACATTTTCGGGGTGCGACATGCGGCCAACGTGCATAATCTGGATGAACACACGACCACCCTTGGCGTGGATCGCCGACGTGACCTGCTCCCAGCCCTTCACGTGCGCTGCTGTGTAGATGCCGGGGGTATTTACATTGCCTTGCCCTATGTCTGAGGGTTGGGTGGCTTCTGTCAAAATCAGGCCCAGGCTGGCGCGCTGGGCGTAATACTCGGCCATCAGTGGCGTAGGCGTCCCGTCGGTGTTGGCTCGACTGCGGGTCATCGGAGCCATCGCCAGACGGTTTGCCAGAGAGTAGGGTCCTACTCGGACGGAAGTGAATAGGTCAGACATTTCGAATAAATCCTCGGTTGTCGGGTCAGAATGTTGGGACTGTTGCGACATCGATAATCTTGACGTCGAGATAAATATATTGTTGCATTATCTCGATGTCAAGATGTTCGACGTCAAAATAAATGGCCTCTTTTATCTTGACGTCAAGACGTATTAGGTTTATCGGGGTACCATGGATCAAGTAGATAAAGTCATTGAGCAGTGGCGCGTGGCACGTCCCGATCTGGATGTGACCACAATGGGGCCGATAGGACGCTTATCGCGAGCAACCAAGCATATGCATACCGTGGCGGAGCAGACATTCGCGTCTCACGGGTTGAACATGGCCGGGTTCGATGTGTTGTCCGCTCTGCGAAGGTCTGGACCGCCCTACTCTCTCTCTGCTGGCGATCTTTTGGCATCAATGATGATCACGTCCGGCACCATGACGAACCGGATCGATCAGTTAGAAAAATCGGGGCTCGTCCTAAGAACAGCCGACCCGGATGACGCTCGCAAAGCTATTGTGTGCCTGACAACCGAAGGCCTGGAGCGTATTGAACAAGCAATCGTTGATCACGTTGTCACGCAACGTGAGCTTCTGACCGGGCTGACCGCACGCGAGATTGTTCAGTTAGACGGACTGCTTCGCAAACTAACGAAGTCACTGGGCGTTTAGAACACCTCACGCCATGCGGTCTCTCCACCGATTTCGGGCAGCAATCAGAGGGCCCGGTCGTTTACCCCAATGTCAAGGATCAGGGGTTGTGAGTTCTGTTTCAGTCGTATCGACGACGAAAACAGCGAGAATTTTCGCAGGCTTTGTGGTGCTCGCGTTGGCACTCACTTGATGGTGGTCACCGGGCACCTCGATCCAGTTTTCCCCGGTCTTGAATACCTTTTCGTCCCCGCCATTTACCTTGCTTTTAACCTCACCTTCAATGACGGTAGCCGATATGAAGGCGCTTTTCGCATGAGTGTGGGAAGGATTGTAGCCGCCTGGTCCGTATTCGACCAAGACACCTCGCAGGCTTTTTCCCGGAAGATCAGGCAGCTTGTGGTCGAAGATCACCGAAATTTTTGCCTTATGCGCTTTTTGCGCTGCCCATGTCGGCGTCGTCAAAGTGGCGATCATTAAAGTCGTGGCTGTGAGTAGTTTTAACATCGTTATCAGCTCCGTTGAGTACCTTTATGCAGCGGCACAGGCCGAACTTACGGGCGAATGCCACAGAAGATGAGATATACGATGGTTTGCTTTCGGCATTTTAGTTGGCCAATTTTTTTAAAGGGAAGCCACTTCGATCACAGCGTCAATGAACGCGGAGGGTGCCTCCTGTGGAAGATTGTGCCCGACACCAGGAATAACTCGGTGTACTCTCTTGCCACCAAACTTGGCAGCGGTGGCCGTACCGTCAGTGGCTGAGACCACACCATCGGCAGCTCCATCCAGGGTCACGGAAGGAACTTGAATGACTGGCTGTATAGCGAGTTTCGCTTCAATCTCGTTGTAATCCGGGTAACCCTTCGCGCCGCCAAGACGGTGGCGGTATGAGTGGACTACAACGTCCACGTAGTCCGGGTTCTCAAATGATCGAGCACTACGTTCGAAGGTTTCGTTGTCAAAGCGCCATGTCGGGGAATTTTCGTGCCACATGATCCTCGCTATTTCCGTCCGGTTTCGAGCGAGACCTTTTCTCCCTCTCTCGGTTTGGAAATAGAACTGATACCAAAATCCGCGCTCGACATGAGCGGGAGCAGGCTGGTTCGCCTTAGCAATATCTTGAATAAGATAACTGTTGACCGAAACCAAGCCGTTGCACCTTTCGGGCCAAAGCGCCGCGCCAACGCAGGCTGCGCGACCGCCCCAGTCGTACCCTGCGAATATTGCATTTTTGATCTCCAGGGCATCTAACAATTCAATTAAGTCTCGGCCGATTGCTGCCTGTTGACCGGATCGCGGGGTTTTCGGATCAAGGAAGTTGGTTGTCCCGTGGCCTCTTAGGTATGGGACGATTACCCTGTAGCCCTTTTTTACGAGGCTCGGCCCAACCTCGACAAAGCTCAGCACGTCGTATGGAAAGCCGTGTAATAACACGACGACTGGGGCATCCTTAGGACCAGCCTCAAAGTACCCGACGCTCAACACGCCTGCATTAATTTGCTTTACCGTCCTGAACAAAACAGCCTCCTCTTTCAGATTAACGCGCTCAGCGCGTGGCTCGGTGGCCGTGCCAATTAAAGCTGCTGTTGCTGTTCCCAAGAGAAGGGTTCGTCGTTGCACGTTAAAACTCCTGATATTTAAATCTCAGGGATTAGAACAATGCGATCAATCCAGCACCAGCTATACGGTAGTTGGTAACCAGGACCAGGACGCTGCAATTTCACCACCTATTGCTGCCTTGAAGGATTGGTACATACAGAGTTGCGCCACGAGGTGCTGGCACGACTGCCAAGTAGGAAGCGTTAGGAGCAATAGTTCACTGACGAGCTAGAAAGCGGCTTGCTATCACAGTCACCCTTATTGATATGTTCAATTGCTCGCCGCTGACGTCTCATCGCGTTAGGCATTTGACAAAACTTTACCAATCTCGCGCAACCTGGCTATCGCCTGTTCGAGCCACGCGACTTTCGGGTGCACTCCTTCAGTCTGCAGTTGATGTCATCCGCAGTTTCGATATTGCGTACGGAGATTCCAAAATCACTGTCGCATTTGAATTCAGAACGGACATACCGAGTGTAAAGGGTCAGGCCAGGCACATTCTTAGAAGGGAACCTCAAGATTACGGCACCATCTCGCGCGATGATGCCTTGAACTTGCTGGCAGCTAGCGCGTGCTGCGTACATACGCTCAATGGCTCCGGCCGGAAGTGTAAAAAGTATAAGCCATACAATGGTGAAAGAAATCTTTGACATGTTTTCATCCTAGCAATGCGATTGCTCGGAGAATCGACGGAATGTCGTCACTTGAAAAGTATACAAAGATATAGCCACGGGCTCGACCTCAGTTTAAGTGGAGCCGTTCATAGAGACTGCCACTGCCCGAAGCTCGCCGATGATCGGAAGGCAACAAATGCGTGGCGGCCATTACTAGCCGCCACAAGCCGAAGCCTAGTCTTGATCAATCAAGCTTGGGCATCATTCGGCTGCGCATAAAGGTCATATACTCCGATTCTGAGCTTCCGCGCCTTTTCTCGATGAGCGGCTTTATATCCTCAGTCGCGATATAACGTAGCTGATCGGTTCCGTCGGTTGCAGCGCCGAAAATGACTTCAGCTACCTCTTCACTAGTTGCCAGACCGCGCGACTTGCGCAAACCTTCGAAGATCGCGCCAGCTCCAGCGACGAATGCATCGTAGTCTGCAGGTGTTGAGGTCGAGGTAAATTCTTGACCGCTGCGCTCACCGAACTTGGTTTCGAGAACGCCCCCTGGTTCGACAATTTTGACACCGATCCCGAGCGCACTCAGCTCATAGGACAGCGATTCTGAGAAGCCCTCTAAGGCAAACTTGGACGCGTTATATAGCGAGATCATCGGCAGGCCGAAAACACCGGCTCCCGAACTCACGTTAATGAAGAGACCAGAACGATGTGCACGGAAATGGGGAAGCGTTTCGCGAACCACGTCCATCACGCCAAAAACGTTGACCTCAAACTGGTCCAAAACTTTCTCTCGGGGTGTACCCTCAAAAACACCAGACAGTCCGTACCCAGCGTTGTTAATTACAACGTCGATCCGACCGAACTTTTCGATCCCAGCATCCAATGCGCTCCGGATCGAAGCCCGATCTTGCACATCAAGCTTGGTTACGAAAACGTTTGGCAGTGTTTCGCAGAGATCACTGGGATTGCGCATGGTTGCGACAACGTTCCACCCCCTCTCAGCAAAGAGGCATGCACTCGCTTCGCCAAAGCCTGACGAGCAGCCGGTAATCAGAACGGTTTTTGTCATAGTTTCACTCCTTGATACCCACCCTATCTAGCAACGCTTGATCCACTATATAACCGGGACAATGCTGGACGCCTCGTTGAAGGAAATTGGACAATGTCGGGTATGACGCTTTCGGACCTGCGGGCAGTTGCTACAGTTGAAGCTGCTGGAAGCTTCCGTGGAGCCGCGAGGGAGCTGGGGGTGTCAGTATCGTCGCTCAGCCATCAGGTTGCGACCGTGGAGAAGCGTTTAGGAATTCGATTGTTCAATCGAACCACCAGAAGTGTTTCCATCACTGAGGCTGGCGAGGCGCTATTGAAACGGGTTCGTCCAGCGCTAAACGATATCGATGCCGCACTTGCTGCGGTCGACCATCTGCGCAGCACTCCGTCGGGGACATTGAGGCTGAACACGTCAGAAGGCGGAGCTGAAAGAATACTCCCACTCGTCATCGACTTCTTGGCGAACCATCCAGACATGAAAGTTGATCTCGTTACAGAAGGGCGACTGGTCGACATCGTTGCCCAGGGATTTGATGCCGGTATCCGGCTTCAGGAGGTGATACCAAAGGACATGATTTCGGTCTCGCTCGGCCAAACAGAGTCTTTTGTCATAGTTGCCTCGCCTGTTTATCTTGAGCGGAAAAACATTCCAACGTCGCCGGGAGACCTACTGCAGCATGAGTGCATAAGGGCGCGGTTGCCAAGCGGCAGTCTGGTGAATTGGGAGCTTGAGCGCAACGGTGACACGATATCGGTCGATGTTCGAGGGCGACTAGTCGCGGGCAGCACCGAACTTAGTGTTTTGGCGGCACGTCAACATGCAGGCATCGCTTATGTGGCCCTTCGTGCGGTGGAACACGATATTTCCAGCGGAAAACTTGTCCAGCTTCTGCCGGAGTGGACGCCCCCATACCCTGGAGTCTGTCTCTATTATCCAAGCCGACGGCTTCCCTCAGCTGGGCTCCGAGCGTTCATAGATCACGCTTTCGAATGGCGTCGACAAAATTTAAGGGGTGGCACTTAGGCTACCAACTCGGACAATTTTGCTGACCTTAGTTACCGCAACCACAGATGTCATAGGACAAACGCGATCTCGCTATTGGCTAACGCTCGAACCTATAAGACGACCGGTTACGCCAGGTAGACGGCATACATCCGTATAGCTTGCCTGATTCCCGACTTGAGTTGACCCTGTCTGAAGGAAAATAGGGAAGCGAAAAATGAAATATGTTGTAGTAGGCGGAACAGGGTTCATCGGCACGAAGGTCGTCGCCAGATTAAGGTCGGCTGGTCATGAAGTAATTGCTGCAGCGCCGGAGACCGGTGTGAATAGCATCACTGGTGAAGGCCTCGAACAGGCCATGGCTAACGCTCACGCGGTCCTAGACGTAACCAACTCGCCAACGTTCGACCCGCAAGGCATACTGGATTTTTTCGGGGTTTCTACATCAAATCTCATGAATGCCGAAAAGAAGGCGAACGTTCGTCACCACGTTCTGTTGTCTATTGTTGGCACGGACCGGCTCCCCGACAATGCTTATTTCCAAGGAAAAATTCTCCAAGAGAAGTTGGTGAGAGATTCCGGCGTGCCGTTCACAATTGTGCATTCAACACAATTTATGGAATTCCTGGGGGCGATTGCAGACCTTGGCGGGACCAACGAGGAAACGCGCATCTCGACTGGTCATGTCCAAGTGATCGCGGCGAACGATCTAGCCGATGCCCTTAGCGATGTCCTAATGGGAGACCCAATTGGAGGCATCGTCGAAGTGGCTGGGCCAAACCGTGAGCCAATGAGTGATGCCGTAAGTCGTTATTTGACGGCGAAGGGCGACGCTCGCCGTGTGGTAGCCGACCCTGACGCACCGTACTTTGGTGCTCGACTTGAGCGTGATACCCTTGTGCCCGTAGGAGAAGCGCGTATCGGCAAAACAAACTTCAGCCAGTGGCTGACTTCTTTGGCCCAGTGAAAACCGATGTACGGAGGCCTCGCATCACTGGCCGGGGAAAATGCGCTCCCAAGCGCTGTGTAGCTGATACATCCTACGCACGCGACTAACTGCATGCGATGGCCCGCGACAAATGCCGAGTCGACTTTGTCGCGGGCCGACGCTCATTTAGCAGCCGCAGCTTCTTCAACTAGCTCGGCGACCTTGTCCGCATTTGATACCATAACAACATGTGATGCGCCTTTTACGACGACAGTCTTCTTTGACTTCGCACGCTCAGCCATCCAGCTGAGTGCAGCTTCCGGAATATTTTTGTCAGCGTCGCCATAGATGAACCAAGACGGAATGTCTTTCCAGGCCGCTTTTGTGGCGGTTTCAGCTAGTGCAGACGCCGCGATTGGGCGTTGAGTTGCAGCCATCAACTCACCAGCCTGGGCAGGAACGTCTGCAGCAAACTGATCGTGAAACTTGGCTTGCTGTATATACAAATCGCTACCGCCACCGGGAATACTGACGGGATTTTGAAGTGCATCGCCGAGCGTACCGCCAGGAAACTTTCCGGAAAGTCCCACAGCATTTTCACCAACCTCCGGTGCAAAAGCAGCCACGTATACGAGTGCCTTGACGTTTGACGGCTTTGCGGCCTCGCTGATCACGGAGCCCCCGTAGGAATGGCCAACTAGAACAACCGACGTTTTTAAGCTTGCAACGAAGCTGCGGACATATTCAGCGTCAGATTTAACACCGCGAAGTGGGTTAGCGATTGCTGTGACGCTGTAGCCGTCCTTTTCGAGCCTTTCGATAACGCCGTTCCAACTCGAAGAATCAGCGAATGCCCCATGAACCAAAACTATTGGAGGCTTATCGCTAGCGAATGCTGGCACAGCAGGCGTTGCGATAACTGCTGTCACCAGCGCGAGTTTCAAAAAGCTATACATGAGAGTTCCTTTCGTTTGCCCGCAAATTAATTAGCGCACAATTTAATTGCGTACAATGTTAATTTTGACGGACTCGTTCACTCATTCGTGAGTGTGCTCCTGGGGGCGAGCGAAGAGGTTTTCAGTGAGTTGGCAGTTAGGTCGTGGAATCCGGTTACATGCTTATCCCATCGCTACAAGCCGATGGAGATTGGTTGAAAACCGTCTTGAATCTAATCGTCAGGAATTAGTATTCATACGCTGAAGAGAGAATGTTACACGGGCTCCTTCGCCAGTGTTCTCAGCCCAGATCGTTCCGCCGTGCAAACTAATCATTGATCTGCTGATAGCGAGACCAACGCCCATTCCGCTATCTTTTGTGGTGTAGAAGGGCTCGAAAATCTTTGTTAGTTCAGAGATACCAGGTCCCCGGTCTTCAACGGAAACCAACACTTGCTGCCCTCTTGTGGATGTCTGGACATCTATCGAACGTGCTCTGTCATCGTTGACCGCCGTCGCCTCTGATGCGTTCCTCAGCAGGTTCATCAAAACCTGTCGGATTTGCAAGGGATCGACCACGACAAGCGGCTCTTCCGCATCTAGACGTTTCGAAACCAGAACGCCTCGGGCTCCTTCCCCGTGCGAAAAAATAGAGCAAACATCGCTGACAATCGTGTTTATTGAGCATGTTTGCTTGTGCCCCTCGCCCAGCTGAAACATAGCCCGGACTCGGCTTACAATCTCAGCCGCCAACTCGGTATCACGATGGACACCCGCTGCGCTCAGTTTTGCTTTTTGAATATTTGGAGGTTCAGCAGACAGCCACCTGACACAGGCATCCGCACCAACCGCTGCGGAAGCTAGCGGCTGGCTTATTTCATGAGCAATCGAAGCAGACAATTCGGCCAAGCTTGCTATCTGGGTCACCCTCTCAAGGTCTTCTTGCGCAAGGCGATATTGCTCTCTAGCTCGCACTTCGTCCTCAACGTCGATTCCAATGCCATACCAACGAACTAGATTGCCTTTGTCGTCTAACAAAGGTGTCGTGCGCCCCTCCAGCCAGCGGTATCCGCTGTCTGACCGTCGGCGGTATCTCGCCTGCCACCCGTCCCCAGTCCGATAACTCCTCTCCATCGCCTCTTGCAGTTGCGCTTGATCATCAGGGTGGATCACAGACCTCATTGCGGTAAAAAGCGCTTCTTTCGGATCGCCTGTCGCCGGTAACACAATGTCCGGAAAGTCACCTGGTCGACGGTTGAAGAAAGTTGTTTTACCGTTAGTCTCGGTCTCCCAGACAACGGCGGGAATCGTGCCAACGACGAGACGAAGCTGTTCCTCCCGGTCTTTCAGGGCCTTTTGAGAGGCGGCATTTTCACCAATGCCTTTCGCATAGCTGCTGTAGCCCCCCACCTGCTCCGGCTTAAGAGCACTGTCAATTTCCAAGGCAGTGCCAATCCAGAACGAGGCGGGCGAATCGGTGCGCGACAAAAGCTTGCTGCTAAACCGGAAGCCAATGCTGCCGAACCTCGTCCGGTGGATGGCGTCGAATTGCTCCCCACTCGCAATGGACGTCAACCATTTACGGGCGAAGGCAGCGACATTATCGGGTTGCAAACGTCGTAGAATGGAAGACGGCATCATCGGTTGATGCGGCGGCAACTGTAGGTGGGCCGCCATAGATTGGCTGAGCACAATTTGGCTCCCATCGACCAGACACGCCCACCCATTGCCTGGGACCAATTCTACCTGGTCGGCAAGATAAATTAGAAAGTTCTTGTCACTCAGCGCCAACGTATTCACCAGCCGAAGCAATTTTCACCGCACCTATCACAATAAAAGCGTAAACCTTTCACTTTGGGCAAGGGGCTAGATTGAGCTTAGGCAACGTTTCATGTTTTTCACACGCATACCGTCTGCCCAATGGGAGACGCACCGTTGAAACTCCATCAAACAATGTCGGGACAGGCGAAGGCCATGTCTCCGATGATACGAGCTTGAGATACCGAGCCAGTTATAGGAGACTCAAGGAACCTGGGCTGGGTAGGCCTGTGACTGAAAGCGAAGATCAGCATCTGTCGCGCTGCATGCTCCATCCTATCAAGGTATACAAGCAGATGACTATTTTCCCGAACCATTATGGGCTGTGATCCTCCACATTGGCCGTGTGGAGACAAGCGATCTCATTGCGGCAGACCGGATTTAGCGAGGATCGACCAAATGAGCACCGTCAGCACTGCTAGCAACCGAGATATGGCCGCAAACTACACCGCGCTTGTAGCCCTGGTGGGCCGCCTTCTTATCAGCCCGATATTCATAACGTCCGGAATTGGGAAGATCACCAACTCTGAATCATATCTGGGTTACATCGCGGCATCCGGGCTCCCGTTTCCGGTAATAGCGCTGGTCGGAGCGATTGTGCTGGAAATTGGCGGGGGTGCGGCCATTGCCTTGGGATATCAAACTCGTTTCGTGGGCTTGATCCTTGCACTTTTCAGCCTTTTAACAGCCTTGGTGTTCCACAGTGATTTTTCGGACCAAAACCAATTTCTCCACTTTTGGAAAAATGCGGCGATGGCAGGCGGCCTGCTCCAACTAGCTGCATTTGGAGCCGGTTTTGCCAGCTTGGACGGTCGTCGTTCCAGACAGAGGTGGATGGTTTCCTAACGCGTCGAGCACCGAAAATCAGGGGCCTAAATCAGTGAACCATTAACATCGTGACTGCGTTTGAAGGCCAAGCTATCCTAGGTGAAGGAAGCCCCTAGGAAGCGTTAATGCCGACACATATTCTACTGACCGTAATTTGCGCCGTTATTGTCGGATTCGCATCTGGGTATGTCTGGCGGGTTTGGTCTACCCGCCATGAGCGCCTCGTAGACAAGTATGCTCGCGCGATAGTTGAAGGCATGCCAGGCCACGGGTGGTCCAACGACCCTGATGGCCGGTTCACTTATGTAAGCCCCCCTGCGCTTAGATATTACGGCTTGGATGACAGTTTTATCAAGATGAACGGGTTTAAGCGCGGACAATTCCATGAAGCTTACGCAAATATGCTGGCCCAAATTATTCACCCGGAGGACCTGCAGGGGACGTTGGACCATTGGGCAAAGACCTTGAAATCAGGGGAACCTGCAACCTATGAATACAGGTTGCGACGCTGGGATGGTGTTTACCTCTGGCACCGGTTAGCGGTGCACCCTGCCCGTGATGACGCGGGATCAATAACCGCATGGTATGGCACCCAAATCGACATCGAAGTCGAAAAGGTTGCCGAGCTTGCCTTGCGAAAGAGAGAACAGGAACTACAGAGGCTGATAGAAGCTTTGCCTATAAATATATGGTGCTGCGACCTCGACGGCTACGTTACGCACTTTAGCAAGCGTTTGCAGTCGTTTTTCGGCTGTGAACTTGACGACATCCCGCATAGCGAACGACGGGTGAGCCGCTCAAACCCTGGCCTGATTCATCCTGACGATGCAGGCCCCGCTGAAGACTTGCTAAAACATAGCCTGGAAACGGGAGAGCCTTTGTCGGCTCGTTACCGGATGAGACGGGCCGATGGGATTTATCGTTGGACCGAACAGCGAGGTGAATTGTTGCGGGACGCTGATGGGAAGCCCCTGCAATGGTACGGGGTCGCAATCGATATTGACGCACTGAAGCGTGAAGAAGATGCACTCCGCTACCGCGAACAGGAGCTACGACAACTTATCGATGTCATCCCGATGATGATTTGGACTGTCGGTGACGAAAAAGGTAACACGTATTTTAACAAGCCCCTGCTTACTTTCACAGGGATTTCACCCGAAGACAATACGGGGACAGATGGCCTGGATGCAGGTCGTGCGATGGCAGAACTGGTCCACCCGGACGATCTGCCAGCACTAGTCACACTTTACAATAGCAATCCTGGAGACAACGCTGTCGTCACGATGCGTTACCGTTTGCGTCGGGCCGACGGGGTATATCGTTGGGTGGAAGGACGATATGCAGGCCTCAGAGACGCCTCTTCGGGCAAATTGCGGCAATACGGCTTCCTAATCGACGTAGAAGAAGAGGTTCAGTCGCAAGCCGCACTGCGAAGCATGCAGGAGAAACTAGGGGATGCTGCAAGGGCTGCCAGCCTGGCAGAACTGGCCGCCTCAATCGCGCACGAAGTCAACCAGCCATTAACGGCGATTATCTCGAACGCAGAAGCGTGCCACCGATGGCTCACCCTCGCCTCACCCAACGTGGATCGCGCGATTGCGTCTGCGGAAGCGATGATTAACAATGCCACAGACGCGGCGGAGATTGTCAGCAGTATTCGGTCGCTCTTTCGCCGAAGCTCTCGGGCCCGGGTCATTGAAAACGTCAACACGGTCATCCAAGAGGTCACGCGGATTATTGGCGTCAGCGATATCGGTGTGAAAGTTGGTATACGCACCGAACTCGCTTCAAATATCCCTACCGTCATGATGGATCGCGTACAAATCCAACAAATCCTCGTGAACCTAATTCGCAACGGACTGGAGGCGTTAGATGGAAGCGAAGGAACTGCTTCACCCATCATCGTGCGAAGTCGTTACGACGAGACGCACGTCATCGTAGAGGTCATCGATGACGGCGTCGGCTTGCCGACTGAGGCAGGGATCGGGCAAGCGTTTTTCACGACAAAAGACGATGGAATGGGGATGGGCTTAGTAATATGCCGGTCCATCGTAGAAGCGCACAATGGCGATCTATGGCACACAAAAAATTCTCCGCAAGGAACAATCTTCGCGTTTTCCCTGCCGATTTCAGGGACAGAGGAAGACGGTGCTCAACCTAGTCATGACGACGCTGCCGATATCTCGAAATTTGCTTCTTAAACCTGCTATGGGCTGTCAAAGAGCACTGCAGCCATGACACTTTCACTGAAGGAAACAAGGTAGATGTCTGACAAGCGTCAACTCATCGCTATAGTTGATGACGACAACCGCGTTAGGCAAGCTTTACGGGAATTGTTGGAGTCGGCAGAATATGATGCCCTTTCCTTCGATGGTGCTGAACCACTTTTGTGCAGCCCAGCTCTTGCCCGTATTACTTGTGTCGTGACTGATATTGGCATGCCTGGACTGGATGGGTTCCGGCTACGAGAAATCCTTCACCGGGACCATCCGCAACTCCCCGTCATATTGATCACTGGTCGGTACGAGTTGGCTGAAAAACTCTCAGCCGAAGACGCCTCCTCAGTTTTAAGGAAGCCCTTCAGCGGTAAAGCTTTTTTATCTGTGATCAGTCAGAGGTTAGGCCTAGAGTAGAATTTAAAGAGCGAAGCCGTCGGGCTCTGGTATGCCCGGTTCAAAAAACTTACCTGAAGCATTTAGATCGATGGTAGGTCGTGGGCACTACCATCCGATGAACTGGTGGCATACTCCCTCGACCTCACGATTCATTGAGCAGACAACAGGAGATTAGTTGTTGGCTGCCCCGTACAGGCCGATTTCGTCAGGCGCTAGGGACGATGGGGGCGAAGCCTCGCGTTCCTTTTCCGCCTTCTCGGCCTCTTCCTTGTTTTTCGCGCCTTCTCGCTCTTTCAGAGCCTGCGTCACAGCGTCGTCGAGATCGGGGTTTCGTGCACTGGAGACAACGTCCAACAGCGAGATGCCGAGTTTGTCGAGGCCAAGTTCCTTCTCGATTTCGGCGATCTTCTGATCGGCCCCGGAAGCATGCATGGTTATGACCTGCTTCCTCATCTGGCGAGCGAAATCGGCCTCGCTATCAAAATCGCTTTTATCAAAACCGAGTTTTTGACCGGCACGTTCGATCAGTTCCAGCTTCATCTTGTTGATGTTGACGTTGTCGACGCTAAACATCGCCTCGGAAATTCGGGACTGCGCCTGTCCTGGCTGTGCAGACATTCCGATCTTTTCACCGACGCCATTGGCGACGGCTACCAAATTATCTGAGGCAGATTTGTCGTCCTTTATCGAACTTGTGGAACTGGTCTGTTGCAATATGAGAAGTGCAGCGGAGGTCACGCCTGAAATAGCTGACATAGTAAGTCCTCAATCCGCCTACCATCCATCATAGCGGCAGGGAGGAAGTGCTAAGGCTTCATGCGATAGCTAAAATCGTGTGGTTGCATTCGTAATCAGAAATGGTTGTAAAAGCAATAATCATTGATCACGGTGTGTGCGCTCAGTCACCAAGACTGGTTGCGCTACTGCGCGCTGCGTTGCACCTTATAGACGGCGTGAAATTCGGAGGAAGTCGATGACTTTGGGAACCGTCAAATTTTACAATGCTGACAAGGGCTTTGGCTTCATTACGCCTGACGACGGCGGCAATGACATTTTTATCCACATTTCCGCCCTGCAAGCCTCGGGCATTCAGTCTCTGCGCGATGGCCAGAAAATATCGTTCGATGCCGAGCCAGATCGTACTGGCAAAGGCCCCAAAGCCGTAAATATCCACCTCCAATCAGCGTGACCAGTAGGCTTACCACGCTTGCGATGTCGGGGCGCTGTCCCAGGCATGGTCTATATTCAACTAACACTATTGTCGTCGGACCGCGTCAATCATCGCCTGCGTCACGTCCTGTGGGTAGCAGATCGGCGCGTAACCGCCCGGCTTCGAATAGGCGCTCCTTTTCCCACAGCGCCGACCACCACGGTCGGTGTTATAGGGACACGCGCAAGAGCTGGGATAGCTCGCGAGAGACTCAGCGATGATGCGCTGAACTATCGTCGAGTCCGGAATTGTCGGAATCGACTTCTCGCGCTCTGGCTGCTTTGACGCTTTCTTCGAGGGCTTTTCCCCATACGGCGTTTGCTTTTCGGTCAGAAATCGTGAGGCGACCCAACCATCGCGCTGGGTCAGTTGGTCTCTTACCCGAGACCATTCGCCGGACTGCTTCATCAGAAGGATTTGCCGTCCGCTGTCCAGGCGATCAATGAGTTCATCCCCAGTGGATGGCCCCTTTCGAAACGCTACGCGTTTGCCGGTGACAAACCGAGCCGGAAAACTCTCAGCTTGTTCCTCTGGATCAAAATTTCGCGCGTCTGCATCCGTTGCTTCGGACAGGGCGGTCTCGGAAGACGATTTCGATGTTTCGGTGCTGACCGAGGGGCGGCGTTTTAGCTGTTCAGAAGCAGAGGGAACGTTCGCGACACCGGCATCGTCCCCACCGGGGTCACTACTCGTCAGGCGACTGACGGCATAAATAACAATCGCTCCTACCAGCCAATATCGCTTCCGCATTGCCAAGTCCCCCCCGGGAACGAAATTTGGCCCACAATACGCGCCCAGACAAGTCTAAGGTGTAATAATAAGGCGTTTCCCGTCGATATCACGCTTTCCAGCGATCAGAATCGCAGGTGAAATCAACAAGCTGACGCCGCTCCAAGTCTGGAGTTCTGACACAGGCCAAGTCGACCCGCGTCCTCGGAATGCATGCTAATCCACCACAAAAACAACATGGACGAACAATTGATTTCAGATTGACTACTAACGTGGACTTATGTAGGTAGCGTTATAGTTTTAACGCGGATGAACACAGGTGGCGTTATGACAGAGGAAGACGTAGACGCGATTGGCGACCTTGGTCAGGCCTTGGCAGACAGCGAAGGCTCGGGCCACCGCAAAGGTGTAAGCCTGTTCGGAGTCTCAATTGAGTACGGGCTCCATACTCTTCTTTGGCTCGTCGCCGAGCATCCCAAACGCGCGAGCAGCCGCGACCTGGCGGAGATGCAGGGAGTACCGGCGGCGACGGTGGCAAAGATCATGCCGAAGCTGGAAAAAGCGGGCATCGTCAACTCCGCCGACGGGATCAGTGGCGGCTATGAGTTGGCTAAATCCCCTGCGGACGTGTCGGTTCTGGATGTTGTCGACGCCATCGAAGGTGATCGTAAGCTGTTCGACTGCAAGGAAGTGCGTCGCGGTTGTGTGTTGTTCGGTGGCACTCCGCCCCCTTGGTCGATAAACGGTGTCTGTCGTATCCATGCGGTGATGCTCAGGGCTGAAAAACGCATGCGCTCGGAGTTGGCAAGGACAAGCTTGGCCGATCTGGCTCAAGGGGGGCGGCCTGAAGCCTTCGAGAGCTTGGTTGCCGACTGGTTTCGCGACCGCACGGCGGCACGTGAGACCGCACGCGTGACGGCTCTGAAGGCAGCGCGCCCGCCCCGGTAAGTGAAGAATAATTCGAGAATACCTAACGCCGACACTGCGTGTCGGCGGCCGGAAAACTGCAACCATCAGAAATTGAAAGGATCAATTCGATGACACGCATGAACTGGTACGAAGTCGCCCCGGACGGCGCAAAAGCTCTGCTCGGAGTCCACAATTATGTGATGAAGAACACCAATCTGCCTGAAGAGCTAATCCACCTCGTCTTTCTAAGGGTCTCCCAGATCAACGGTTGCGCCCACTGCATTGACATGCACGGTCGTGATCTCCGCAAGACCATGTCAGTCGACAAAGTCGCGCTGGTACCCGTCTGGGACGAGGTGCCTCACATTTTCACCGACCAACAACGTGCGGCTCTCGCTTGGGCCGAAGAAGTGACGCGGGTAAGCGAAACACACGCATCGGATGAAGCTTATGCGGCTGCTTCCTCGGCGTTCGAACCGAAGGACCTGGTCGATCTCACAATCACCATCGCCGCCATGAATGCCTTTAATAGATTGGGTGCGCCTTTCCGGCTTCCGGTGTCGGTTAAAGCCGCCTGATATTTGTGTAAGTTCGCGGGGCGGTGATACCGCCCTGCAGTCACCTGATGTAAGACCAACCGGTGTTCACGCTTGCGGGCATTCATACCAAATGGATTGGAGCACGCGGGCCCGTCAAGGCACCCCGGGAAGGTGCGCATGACATTTACGCGTTTCTCACGACCAACCCCAATAACGTTGTGAAGCCGATCCACCCGAAGGCAATGCCCGTGCTGCTTACAACGAGAGAAGAATGCGAGATTTGAATGAGTGCGGACTGGAAGGAAGCGAAGAAGCTTCAGCGGCCCCTTCGTGATGATCAGATAATGGTTCTGCCACGCTACACCGAAGTCGGTGGGCTTGGAGGGTATCACTCGAAAAATGGCGATTTGTTCGCGTAGTGATGAAGTTGCTTATGTCGGTCATCAAATGAAACACTGTACCCACGTTCGTTCTTGAATTGTTCTCTTTGTAGGACTATCGTGCGGGAATGATGAAAGAGAAATTCCTTCGCGGCGAGTATGACCGGATAATTGCTTCTGGCGAATTTGTGTATTCTGCCTGGCGTGATAATTTCGAGGTCTTCTGCAACGATCTCTGGGAGATGACACCCAACTATCGATCCCATCGGTTCGTGGCAATGATTGACAAAGGCCTGGGATTTTCGCCTGGAAACATCGAATTTCACTTTGAACAACCTCGTGCGCGAAATGTTCTCCGCAAACAAAAGCCAAAGGTGAAAACGCTAAAAACAACGACGAAAACTGTGCGTGCTGTGCCGAAAGAGCAGAGAAAGGCTCTTGAAGCAGCGGCGAAGGAAGCACGGCGAAACCGACTTGCTGAAGAGTTTAAGCGATGGGAACAGCGTCGATCCGTTTCGTCTTCAGGCTAGCCACGCCGTCTGGTCGGTATGCGGTGTCAGGTGGCATGCAGACACATGGCTGGCCTGCAAAATCAGTTGTTGCGAAGCTAGTATCCAGAGACTATTTCCCGTCCCACGCCGACGGCCTGCTGATCATTGAGCGTTTGCCGTCAGTACGCAACACACGGGCGCTCCCCAATTGGGTCGAGCGCCCGTTGTGCTTTCCACGTATACGATAATAACCCTTGAAAATCGGCTGTTCGCACCTCGCGGTCGAGAATATGATGGACAGCCATGGTTTCAGGCGAAATCGGTCGACCTGGATTGACCATCAGCGAACCGCGCTCAGCATCGAGTTCCCGTCGCCCGTCCCTACCCTGGATCACATCCTGCCAGCCGATCTCGCAGACATCTTGCGGCCCATTACCAGCCGTCTCCAAATCGATCACGCGGACGAGCTTGATTGTTGTCGGATCATCAGACGCCATTAAAACTCCTACGACCTGCTGCTGCCGGGGATTCTGGTACGCGCGTTGAGATCGGGTCGCTGGCTTGAAAGCTGTTTTGGGAAACTAGGCGTGTCTGTGGTGTGTGCAAGAGCCCTAACACATGCGTCATCACTGGGTTACTACACCATATGGTACTGAACTTCCAACACCTCGATAGACGGGTTTGCGGACCTGATGTCCGATAAGGTTCGTTCGGAAGCTAAGCAAACCGCATACCAATCACCAGTGCGCGTTGAGCGACAACCTAGAAAGTGAAGCACGCGCCTTGAAGGCGGTCAGGCATCGACGTCTCGAAAAAGCCCGACTAAAGGCGAGGACATCGTGTCACCACCCTTGATTGGCGAAGCTTCCGAAGGCGCAGGTGTGTAGTCCGATTGCATATCGTCCACTGCATTTGAAATGAGCCTCTCAGTCGAGGCAAGGAAATCCTTCGCTAATTCCGCGCCATAAGTCACCTTCACAAACGTCGCTATTGAACCTCTCAACTCGTCAAAATGATCATCAGGCGGATAATCGCTGTCCCATTGGGTGCGGACACGCCGGATTTGATCATCGATATTGGGTAAAAGAACGCTTCTAACCTCTTCCAGGATTTCTTCCTCTTCTCGGTCGGTGAGAACGCTCGCAACTCCGTCATCATCCAAAAAGCTTGTATCCGCCTCTTCGACGGCAGCTTTCTTGACCGCTTCCACGAAGCCATGTCTTAGGTCCGGTGGCAGTATTCCATATTCATGTAACCGGACCAGCAATGAGGTGTCTGCATCTTGCGCGATAGGAGTCGCGAATGATTGTAGCCCGCGCAGAAGGTCCTTACGCTCATGCAACAGCAGTGCGGCAAAAGCCGCGTCGGCACGATAAGAGACAAAATTTCGGAGCAGAAAAACCGACACTCCCTTCAACCGTTCAAGAAGCAAAGTATAGTGGTTGGGCAGAATCGCTACGGATGCCCCTCGCAATTCGACGGTCCCACATACAACCTCTCGCATCAGTGTTTCAGGTTTTGCACCCCGGAGAAAAAAATCAAGGAATTCTGGATTTCTGGAGACGTAGGTTGAGAACGCATCTCCGACTGTAGGGTGCTTGTAGGTCCAATAACGGCCCTGTTCGTTGTGAGCGAGGAGTAAAAGGCTGCCATTAAGAGAGGTTAGAGCATCACGCACTTGGATGGCGCTGACGCCGTAAACAGCGGTCACCTCCTGCAAAACGCCTTCGTCCGGCACGGGCGAAGCGATGACCCCGCCTGACAGATAGATTACCGCCACCGCAGCGAGGCAGTCCCTCGCCAGTCCGGAAATCGTGTCGACCAGAAACCCTTCTGGCGAAGCGAAGAATTTTTCAACTGTCGCCTTGTCTGTCTTGATGTTGCCTGCCAAAAACTGAGAACCAAGCCGCCGAGCGGTCTCAGGAAGGAAGTCGTCTCGTGAAGCTATAGCGGGAAGATGCCCCTTGATCGCAGCCCGGAAAGCGGCAGGTTGGTCGCCCATACGAATATGATTGTAGAGAATCTGAGCTTTCTCTGCCTCATGATAGCCTTGCACATTTATGACCACCTGGCTGTGCGTTAGAAGCGGCAACGAGTGAACCTTCAAATCACGTTTCGCTGCCTCCCAAATGTAATCTCTGCTTGTTAAGAGGAAGCGGGTGCCACGCTTGATCGCCGCTTGGATCAGCGGAAGGACCCGATTCCAACTTTCCGTCCTGTCGCGTTGGTACTGCGTACTACCCCAAGCGTCATCAACCCAAATGAACTGCTGCTCGCGAGGATTGAGGTGCTGTTCAATGTATTCTGGTGAAGTAGCTCGGAGGGTGAGCGACTTCCAGATGTCCGCTGCTCCCACCGCCAGGCTAGCGCCAATTGTGGATTTACCAGCTGCCGGTGCACCGAGCAGGAGCACGAGATTGTGCCTGGATATCGCTTCGACGCTCCGCTTGTGGGCATCTGTAACGACCAACTTCTTCAAGTCGTCACCCATAGCGCTTAGGATCATACCAGCTTGCTCATATGCGCGATCATCCAAAATCTGACTGAGGTCGCCTAATCCATAAAGCCTTGGGACAAGCATTCGGAGACGGGACGACTTCACAATCTCCCCAACGATCCAATCTTTCCCGAAAACAGAACACCTCTCGGCTCCGGCTTTCTCGAACTGGGCTTTAATTTCAGCCTCAGCAACGCCGCTCACAGGGTGGTTTGTCAGGATAATGTAGTCGCGTGCAATACCTTGCGCGACGAGGTTTTTCACTTTTTCAATTTCGTCCTGGAGCATCGCAAACGATAGGTGCTCATGCGGGAGGCTTGTGAACTTGCATTGGATCGTAGACGTTCCAGTGCTCTCCCCAGACTGCCAAGTTCCGACAAATGCACCGTCACGACCGCCATCTTTGGAAGGCAGAAACATCTGCACTGGGCGACCTAATGATTCAGCTGCGACGGTCACACACAAATCTTGGAATGCCTTCCAACCTAGTGTGTGCAACTCATAATTCGGATGGGGTATTGCTGTCATATGTGCCTGCAAGAATTGAGAACGCAGTCGGTTAAGCGTTGCCTTTGAACCGCACTTCGTCGGCCATGCCGTTCAGCTTAGCCCAATTCGCGATCTGACCGCCGAGGGTATTCATATAGTCGGCTCCGGCAGGGAAAACATTGGGGTCGAACGGTTCATACTGTTTGCTGGAAAGCAACTCGTCCAGCAGTGCTTGCACAGACGATCCAAGTTCCTCCTCACCCGTGATACGCAGGTAAGCCGTCACCGGTTTGTTCTTTGCCTCTTCCTCGCCACCCAGGAAGCGCTCAAAATCGGGGATGCTGACACGGTGCCTGATGGTGATGCCCGCCTCACGTGCGGTAAGTATTGCGTCCCGAATTTTTTTGTTTTCCGTCCACATACCGTTGTTATCACCGTTCTTCTTGAAAGGTGGGTCGCAATCGTGGACAATACCGAAATCGATTTTGAAGTGCTGCATGACGCGTACTAGCGGCGTGAGAATAGCCTTTCCCCGCGCCCTGATGATTGTCACCTCGTTGATGAGTTCATGCTGTTTTTCCACGACTGATGCCATGAACGCGGCATGTTCGGTATCGCCTTCCACCAAGATCGGGTAGGAACCAAAAAATATCTCCGCGAAGCTAGGGTCGATTTGCTGCAACGCTTGAAGCCGCTGTTTGTCGTCACCGTCGAACACGATCCGATCAGATCGGTATGTTCGGGGCGAGACAACGGTAACTGCCTTTTGGTCCACCGTCCGCTCAAGCCGCACGATTGTCGTATGATCCTCAAAGGGATTGATGAAATATGGCGAGTGCGTCGTCATCAAGACCTGCCAATCCGGGCTTTCGGCGAGCTTGTACAAGTGACGCTGGGCTGCACGAGCTGCCATTGGGTGGAGAGCGTTCTCCGGCTCATCTATTAGAAGTAGGTAACCAGGCAATGCTGGGTCGTCTGGGCTGTCCGGGATAGGCGATCCATCGTCATGCGCTTTGAGCTTTGCTTTTAGTTCGTCAACAAGCCCTTCGGTTTCGATTTTTTCCTGTTCGCCAATCTTTTTGCTAGCAAGCTTCTTTTCGACGCCAACTATTTCCAACCCTAGCCCTTTTCGGTACTCGTCACGTATCTCCTTGTCGCGGGTCAGCTCGTTGTGGACTTGCAACATTGCCCAGAACAAAGCCCTTCTCGCCCCTGTTCCTTGTTGTTTCAGCATCGTATCGCTGAGCCCATCCTTTATTCGGATACTGGAACCGGCTTTCACAAGGTCCGCGACTTTGGGTACAAAGGGAGACGCCGCGATATTCAAGCGGACATCCATCTTCGGAAACACGCCCTGAAACCCGGTCGCAATCTTCATGGCAATATCATTGAAGTGTTGGGTATGGTCGGTGCTTAGGGCGTCAATATGGCTACTGACGCTGGCAATAGCTTTGAACAAGGGGGAATCCTTGTTATTCCGCTCCTTCTCGACGTTGGTCAGCAGAGGTCCCAGTGCCAGTGCTAAAAGCATCTCCTCTGTCTTTTGAGCATCATCAAGAGAACCGATCCGCAACGGCCTGGGCAACCGAGAAGTGAACACAGGGTCTGCTCCGCTAGCTTTACCGTCCGCAGACCAGTCTCCCTCTCCATTTTCGCCGTCGGTTGGGTCCCAAGTTGTCCTAGTGCGTATAAAGTCCGGGGCGCTCCACTGCCAACGGCTTTTCACAATCCGCAGACCGTCACGATCCGTCTTCCATCGTGGATCGACGTTGCCGATCCCGTCAGGAATGTGAACTTCGAGCAAGATTTCAGAAGGCTGGTCTGAAGCGGCGTGCTGGAACCGATCTTCAGCGAGGACGAAAGTAACAACACCTTTTGCAAGCTCGTACGCCCTCAACAGGGTCGACTTCCCGGAGTTGTTCCGGCCGACAATGCACACAATGTTGTCGAGTTCGATCTCCAAGCCATCGTTCCCGACACAGCCGATATTTCTGATCGTCATTCTGACTAGTTTTGATCGATTCTCGCTTGCCACGACTCATCCCTCGTTATGCCACCATGTTGTTTGACACAACCTCCAACGGGATCAATCAGGCCAGAGAAATAAACCCAGCATTGCAGATCGAATGGCCGCAGCGACAGGAGCAATGGTCGATGAGATTACAGCTTGGCACATTGCCCCTTTTTCCCAGGATCAAAGCCGTGGTCCTTACCCTAGAGAAGGACCACGGGCTGAAACCAGCCGACACTCTTGGTGGACGCCTTGCGAAGACAGGCTTGGCGAAAGCTCATTGATCGACCCATCCAACGCGCTCGAAGACAGGGTCACGTTCCGCATCTCGACCGTTCATAAGGTGAAGTGGGAGAGCTTGAGCGGCGTGTTCTATGTAGCCCGGAGAAGTGACATTTTGGCGATGCTGAGTGGTCCCGCGACTGAGGAAGGTCGAATTGGCTACGTCGCCGTTACACGGGCTCGCGATCTGTTCGTCTTCGGAGTTCCAGTGATATGCCTGGAGGGGGTGAAACCAGCGCTGGTCGCGGCAGGGTTCGCTCCTGCACCTCTGTAACAGACCGCCCTTGGCAAGACGCCCCCAAGTAGGGATGCCAGCTAGATGTTGGCAAGCCGCGATGCCAACTGCCTCTCCAACGATTGCAGCCCTTCACCGTTATTGAGATACTGAAGGTAACGATGATGCCGGAGGTCAGCAGGTACGTCGCCGCCATTTTGGGTGATCGGCACCACATGCTTGCCGAGCGTATGCGCGATACCGGCTTCATAGAAGACGTTTGGATTTTCGGGCCGACAGCAGACTTCAGCCGTTTGCTCGTCCCGGATAATTCCACGGCAACAGCCCATCGATCCGGGTCTGCTTGTGACCGTTGACAATGGCAGTAAGCGTCGCGGTCAAATAGGCCAACGGATCGACGGCATTGAGCTTGCAGGTCTCAATGAGCGAGGCGATGGTCGCCCAGTTCTCAGCCCCAGTGTCGTGCCCGGCAAAGAGCGCATTCTTGCGATTGAGGGCTATCGGCCGGATGGTCCGCTCGACGCTGTTGTTGTCGATCTAGATGCGCCCATCGGCCAGGAAGAGCTTCAGACCATACCAGTATTTTGCAATGTAGGCCAAAGCCTCGCCGAGTGGGGACTTGGTTGCGACGCGGGCGCGGTGATGGACGTGCCACACCTGCATGTCGGCGACCAGTGGCGCTGATCGTTCCTGCCGCCCGGCGAGGGCGACCGTCCGCTCATGGCCTATCTGCAAAATTAGAGAATAAGTACCCAAAGTTGTTGAAAATGACATGTATCACTTGGAAATCGCTACTTCAGTGCGGTCACAACAGGAAGCGGAGATTGCACACATGCAAGGGGACTATTCAATGGCTCTGGCTTCCTCGGCGTCGAGCAGGAACAGCTGCAGGGTCTCGTCGGGCTGAAGCGTCGATGGATAAGCTTCGCCCTCAGCTCGGAAATCGAGTTGAGCAAGCATCTCCTGCATGATCGCGTTTGCTGAGCGTGTCGTGGAAAACATCCCAGCACCTTTCGCCAGCGGCATCAGCTCATTGATGAGCCTGGTCATCTGCCCCTTTTTCCGGTGTATTTCCTGCAGATAAATCCACCCAAGCTCGTACGGGTATTTTGTAGGAGGCTGACTGCTCTTCGCTTTCGCAAACACCTTGGTGCGATAAGACGCTTTTGGCTTCTTCAATCCCGCCGTACCAACTACTTCTCCTTTGTAAGTGATGAAACCGAGGCGAAGTGCTTCCTTCGCGCGATCCTTCATTCCATCGATGACTTCTCCGCCCTCCCCAACTATCGCGCAGAACGCATCCAACTCCCCTTCGTCGCACTTCTTTGGAGCTTTGCAGAACACGTCATAGTTTCGCATATCCTCGCGGCGGCGGACGTGATCAACAGCTACTTGCAAAGCGAGTTTTCCATCCTCCTCAGTCAGTTCGGGAGATAATCCTGTGAAGCTCGTCATTGCCAAATCCCCTCCCGACCTTATGGTTTCGAGGTGGTCGTCGCTCCCATCTATTGCTTTGATAAACCTATTGACTAGCTTGTTCCGCTCTCGCTTTTGGACCGGATCATCGCGGCCGTCCTGCCGAAAGAGCGCTCTGAAGCGCTCCGTAATATCTCCGGTCGACTGTTCTACGCCGCGTGTCCTTCGAAGGATTTCGTCCAGGCTGCTCTCCGTATCGTACATTTGTGACTCTGCCCAACCAAGCTGATCACCCATGTATTTGATGCTTTTGTCGAGCGAATGCTCAAGGGTAGACAGGTCGTTCGAAATCCGGTCAGCCGCCGCTTCAAACCGCTCAGCAAATGCGCGAGCTTCGGTGTCGAGGAATATGCGAAGCAACTCGTTGGGATGAAGTGCCCGGTTCCGGGAACCGTCCCGCCGGTTGTAGATACCTTTTGAAGTGCAGTGAGGACGTGTCTCGCTTGAGGGTATTGCAATGCGCAAAATTGGTTGCGCATCAAGATTCTCTATTGTGATCTTTATGGAGACGGGTGGGATGCAGCTGACGGCTTTGTTAGTTATCTGCAAGATCGCGCCATCACTGACGTCGCATCCCCGTACAACGCCGACCTGAGCGCTGCCAACGATACCTTCGATGACACCAACCAGAATCTGCCCGCCCGTGTCGGAGTTCGCAAATGCCACAAGGTCTTCCTGGCTGACGCCATCAGGAATTTTTTTGAAATCGACCTCGTCTCCCTCTCCCGCAGCAAGGAGATTTCGCGACAGCGGACTAAGCCCCTTTATGCGTTTGTTCGGCGGCATTTTTGTCTTTGCATCCTTGCCTATGTAGTCCGCAGCAAAAGGCTCGCACATTCTTGAGCGACACTACAAGGTCAAGGTGACATGTGCGCGCTGGCGAGAATTTCCAACCGGAATAAGCGAGCAATCCCGCGCGATCATCATTATTCGCCACATGGGGGAGTGCTATCCCAACTGGTCGCAGCTAAATTTTTCGCTCAAGCTCCGGCGTCCACCCGCGCGTCAGCCCTTTGCTGATGCACCCTGTTGCCACCGACAGCTGGTCCCTCAGATGGCCGCAGTCTGCCAACAGCGTCGAAATTGTCGCTCGGACATCACCATTATGGTAAGCCAAGGCTGCTTCGATGGGATCGGAAACGTCGGCTGAAGGCTGCTTTTGGGCAAGCATAAGCGTTCTCCTGATAAGAGCTTCTGAAAAGTCTGATGGGTGCCAGGATCATTCGATCACGGGCCGCCTGCGAAAGGCGATGGCGCGCGCTTACAGGCTTTCACCTGATACGGCTGATTATTCACCGATTCTTCGGCATGCGCCACCACCCCTGTGCGAGAGGCACAGATCATCTGCGCAGGTTTCAATAACTTTTTCAGAACCTTACTCGTTAAAAAAGAATCAACTTGTCAGGTAGCCGACAATAATTGTGAAGTGCTGCGAGTGAACTGTTCAATCACCGCCGGGAGCACCGAATGGGACGAGTGGACACACTTCGCAACGAGATCGCTCGCCTTCAAAAAGCCGAGGCTGATCTACGAAAGGACGTTAGCAAGGCGGAAGGTGTTGCCGCATCAGCCCGTGCTGCGTCATCGAAGAAGCGCAGCGACGCCCTTAGAGGCTGCCTCAAAAAGAGGTGGGTGATTTCAGTAGGTTATGATTCCTTCGGATTTGCAAAGATTCGATGGAGTTCACGATGGCCTGGACCAAAATCACCCGTCGGCAATATGCCCGGCGAACGGCACGCTACGCAAGCGATATGACGGAGCGAGAATGGGAGTTGGTCAGACCTTTTCTGCCGATACCCCGCCGCCTGGGTCGTCCCCGGACTACAGATTTGCGCGAGGTCGTAAACGCTCTGCTCTACATCGCCACGACCGGTTGCCAGTGGCGAATGCTGCCGAAGGATTTCCCACCCTGTTCAACCGTCCAGCGCTATTTCTACGAATGGAGGGCGCTGGGGCTTTGGACACGCATCAACCATTACCTGGTAATGGAAGCACGCGAACTTGAAGGCAAAGAGGCGAGCCCTACTGCAGGTGTCATCGATAGCCAGAGCGTCAAAACCACGGAAAGCGGCGGTATCCGGGGCTATGACGCGGGCAAGAAGACCAAAGGCCGCAAGCGCCATATCATCGTCGACACACTCGGGTTGATGGTCGGTCTCATGGTGCACAGCGCCGACATACAGGATCGCGATGGCGCTCCTGATCTCCTGAAATCCATCCGCCACAGGTGGCCATGGTTGCTGCACGTCTTTGCCGATGGTGGCTATGCGGGCGAAAAGCTGAGGCGGCGGCTGGATAAGATCGGACGCTGGACGGTCGAGATCATCAAGCGCAGCGACAAGGCGAAAGGCTTCGAAATTCTGCCACGTCGATGGGTGGTCGAGCGGACCTTCGCGTGGCTGGGTAGATGCCGGAGATTGGCAAAAGACGTTGAAAGGTCCATCGCCTCAGCCGAGGCATGGATCATGATTGCACACATTCGCCTTATGACCCGCCGCATTGCAAGGTATTGCGATTACTGAGACCTTTTCGAATCCGACTCTTAGAACGAAGTCGGACACCAGCCAACGGTCGTATATTCGATCAGCCGAAGCCGAAGACAAAAAGCTCGTGACTGCGGAAAAGAAGATTGCTGACCTGAAGGCGAAGCTCCCAAGGAATACCAGAGACCAAGCAGCGAAACAGAAGTCGCTGTCAGCTGCTGAAAAGACAATCTCGCAAGCCGCAGGCCGGGCTCTAACAAAGCGACGTCAGGAGGATATCAAGCATGCCAGGGAGGTCTCCCGGCTAACCTCGCCGACTGTGCGCTTCGTAGAGGTCCCTGCTCCGAAGCCAGAAAAGCTTCGCGTTCTCTATCTGACTTCGAACCCAGAGGCGACCGAGACGGAATATGAGACGCCCGATGGCGTGGCGGTTAAGGAGAGCTATTGGCTTCGAACCGAAGCTGAGGTTCGCCAGGTTAAGCAAGCGCTACGGGGCTCGAAATACCGCGACCTCCTCGACCTTGAACACAAACCAGCGGCTACGTTTCAGGACTTGCTCGACGGCATCAATGACCACCGGCCGCACGTTGTCCATTTCTCGGGTCACGGCGGCGGCGGATCGGTTTTCCTGGAGAACGGCAGCTTAGATGCTCCGGCGAGCAGCGAACTTCGTTTTGACCTTCTCGCAGAGGCCTTGGCCGCGACCGACACTCCCCCGACATTGCTGGTGCTCAACGCCTGCGAAACGCTTGATGGTGCCGAGACGATATTACCAGCAGTCCCCGTCGTAATCGCGATGAGTGAGCCAATTGGAGATATTGCGGCAACGGTGTTTGCCACGCAGTTTTACGCGGCTATTGCCAGCGCGCAGTCTGTCGGGGCGGCATTGCGGCAAGCCAAGGTACGTATGCGTGGTGCTTCGCTCGACAACGCCGACCTCCCACAGTACCTGGCACGTGAAGATCAGGACGTCGACAGCCTTGTACTCGTCGCGAACAAGCTGGAATGATATTCTCTATTTGGCTCGAACGCGGAGGGGCTTGAGGCATGAGCTGCCGGTGGAGGACGAAAAATATACTTATGGGCTCGATATTTTTTTGAAGAAGGCAGAAAGTATTAATCGTCGCTGACGTCTCAAGCTAACGGGCGGGTTTAGGGGCATTTTAGACGACGATCAAAGGAGTTCTTACTCCTGGTCGGCAACACACAAGGAATTGTTACCGTGTCGAATGATGATGGTCGGGCCAAGTATTGGTCGTAGCGCCAACATCACCCCGCAACTGACACTTACCAATCGGCCAACCAATAGCATATCTTTAAAAAATTAGTACGATTTAAAAACAGATGTCCAAAATTTAAAACAAAACCAATTAAAGCAGACTCCTCTAATAAAAAATCAATCAGCTGGCCAGCAAGGAAATAAATACAGAATAAAATTATCGACATTGAAAAACGCGAGAATTCCTTTGAGTCATCAATAGTATTATAAACTTCGTCTAAGTAGTTTCTTCGAACAGTAAATTTGCAATCTGACACCAAGTCATGTTCAATTGGGCTCCACGTGACCTTGTAGCGAGCTTTACAATGCGCAATGACATTATTGAGCAAGTTCTCTTTAATCTCACAACGAGATCGGCCCCGCTCCAACTAAGCTATAGAAGAATGCGGCAGCTCAGCCAGCCGGAACAAAAAATCCGGATCAAACAGTACCTCACTGCCCTGACCATCATAGGGCTTGATCGGTCTGCCACAGTCGATCTGCTACGTGCCTGCTGGTGCGATGGTAGGATAGCGTTCTGGGGGGGCGACGCAAAGCACGCGGTAGGAACGGACGCGGAATATGTTGAAGGTGCTACACTGTGAACGAGACGCCTGTAGCAACACAATCGACCGAGAAAACTCACGCCTCCTTTTGGGAACGCATGTCGGCGAGGCCTCCCTGGACGTGGTCAGGAGATCGCCCCAACGAGCATGCTAGGGGTGCGCGCCACAGAACCGTCCTCCAAATACGCTCAACGTTGTCCGACGAAGGCTTGCTGACCGCTACGGTTCGGCAACAGGAACGAGAGACAAGGGCATTCGGACTATTTGGGATCAAGATAATATTAGAGGCCTACTTCGCCGGAGATGCGTCAGTGCCGAACACCGCCCTTCGAATGCTTCACTATCGTCTAGATTGTGAATGTGAAACGACCGTTGATATTCTTGAAAACGGGCAAATCGCTAACATTTGTATACGCAAGCCTTCAGCCATATTCTTCTACCCGGAACAGCGATCCTTATTCATGGCTGAAACGGAATGGGCGGATGTCCTAGAGCATCTAGATCAGCAAATCCCGTAGTCGCACTCGATTCACATACACCGATAATTCAAAAACCACCGCACAAGCTCGGCGTCTGCAGGACCGCGCGCGCTGTTCCTAGTTGCTGAACATTGAGAATTGAGGACCGTGATGGCGTCACTGAACTGGATTTCCCCTCGAACCCGATCTCCGTTCCTAAAAAGTATTTCTCACATCCCCTACATAATTGGTGATGACGACGAATATATCGACGGAATGAATCTCTATCTACAAGAAAGATGCAGCGGCAAAATACGATTAGCTAAAGGAATTATCAACAATGTCGGCACGTATCACCGATCTCATAATGCTATTCGTGCCATAGGATACAACCTTACAAACATAGTTTCTTGGATGTATTGCATTGAATGCCATCCGGACCACGGAATAATTCACTGGAAGAACTTGGCGAGATGGCACATAGAGGACCTTTACCGCGAACATATGGTGCGGGGCTTTTGGACGCAGGAGTATTGGGCTACTTCGATTCAAAACAGTCTTGATATGAGGACAACAATTCGCACGAGACTACGCGAAGCGCATGCTTGCTACGAATGGCTGGCCACAGAGGGACTAGTTGATTGGCCAAAGGCTGTTCCTCCTCTCTACGAGCGCCAGCAGGTTTTGCTCAAGTCTGTCGACGCGTTGGCGACAGCCCTTCCGCTCTCTCTACGCCTATCGGAACAAAAACTAAAATATCGGAGAAGGATAGACCCAGGGGACAGTACACCACTCACGCCAGAACAGTTACGTGCGATCATGCGACACGTCGACAAGCCTGTAGGGTATCTTGTCGTGCTCCTCTATCTTTGGACGGGTATGCGGCTCGATGAGCTGATTGAAAACACACTGGTGCCTGGGTCGCTGCATAACCGCTCCAAAAAACAGCGTTCTTTAGCAAAACCACAGTTTCCACGTCACGCGTATCAACTTCGTTACGATCCGAGAAACGATGAGATGATAGGCGTTCTGCCCGATGAGAAGGCTTCATTTGAATCTAGCGAAGATATGCTTCCCATGCGGATACTGGGTAAAGGCGACAAAATCCGCACGGTATATATCCCAAGTTACTTGATGAGGGCGATTTGGCGTTACTATTTGTTGGTGCGCGCAACACCTTCCGGCGGAAACAGGTCAGCGATGTTTATCAATCGCCGACGCGGGAGGCTGACAGCGAGATCGGTAGCCTATGCCATCGCGGAAGCGAGACGACGCGCGAAAGAGACCACAGGGGAGGACATTCTTATTACGCCTCATGTGCTGCGGCACACATTTGCCTGCATTTCATTAGAAGCGATTATCACCGGTCGTGCCAGAGACAAAGGGCAAGACCCCTCAAAACTAACTCACAAACAGATAGAAGATTATGGCGCTGAGGGCGTCGCAGTAGTCCAAGAACGTTTAGGGCACGCGCTGCCGAAGGACACCGCTCGCTATCTCCGACGACTTCGCCTGGGGAAGGCTGGCCTAAGCTATTTGCAGTTTTTTTTAGATGCGATGGAGGAGACGCTAGGCAATGAAGCGTCATTCTAGTCGCATCGGAAAGTTCAGAGTGTCCACTTCAATACCGGTGGAAGTCGACGATGTACTGCGGTTTCCCGGCAAAACCGTCAACGAGACCACTATTTCTATAGCGAGTTACCGTGGTCCGACGAGAGCACAGGAAAACGAGTTCCCCTTCGAAGATTACAAGGAATATCCGGTCATATTTAACAACGCGGATCGTATATACGATCACATTTTGAAAGGTCGTTCACACTCCACGCTAATAGTTTTAAGACGAGGCCTCAACCTCATAGTAGAGTTCCTAACGTGGCTTAAGAACTACCATGGGATCGCAGTCTCGAATGTCGACGACATTGACCTGAATACGTCCTCAATGATCTACATTTTTCTAGTAGAGAGGCTCGGGAACTACAAGAAAATCAGCTTTTTTCGAAGAGTTTTGAGGACATTAGGTATTCTGGAAGAAAACATTCCGCTAAATACCTTCCTTAGCACATCCACCGAAGTTAAGGACGTTGTCCCGATAGAGGTCGTCGTCAAAATGTACATCCACTTCAAGAGGGAGGTGGAAATCATTATAGATCGATCTAAAGAGTTCGATTCGCTGAAACTTTTGGGTCATGACCCTCGTCGGGAGCATGGAGGAAAATCTCGCGATTGGCAAAACTTAGCAAACCGAATTTATGTCATTTTACACGTATTTGGCACTGAAATTCAATCAGTTAGAGGTCGTCGAGTAGATGACGGGTTGCGGACGGCGATAGCCGGACTAGAAAACCACCCTGGAGCAATGGTTTTAAGGGTAGATGGAAATCATAAACGGTTGAAGGGGCCAACTGGCTACCTTGCTTACCTCTACCCGAGTGAAAGGGACCTTTTGCCGTTTGTCGCCCTTTTGCTCATTAAGACCCGGTTCAACCTAGCTGTGATTATGGGGCTACGCATTGGAGTGTATGCCTTTAAGCCAGTTTCGCTCATATTTGGGCAAAGTGAACGAGTCATCCAATTCGCCGCTCCAAAATATCGGACAGTTCAAAATGCAGACGACGAGCCCAACTTCGTGCACTGTCTCTCACTTATTAGGCCTTACGCGCATCCATATCAGCTCATAAAATTCTTGGAGAGACTTACTACACCCCTTCGAAAAGAAGTGAAAAGGAAAATAAAAGAACTGAAATTAAAGAAATTTTTGAATACCTCAGAAAAATCATACTTAGACAAACTCGAAACGATTAAAGACGACCTATTTTTGTACTACGCATCAGGCGAGATAGGTTCTTTGGGTACTTTTGCAAAAACCGGAGCTAGTCCTACCGTGTTCGGGATGGCGTTGAAAAATCTTGATTTTCCCACGTCACTTGGTGCTCTACGCAGCGCGGCACTGGCGTACGGCGCTAATATGTCAGGTGCCACGGAGAGCATTACCCAACTGTTGGGTGACCACAAGAACAAGCGCTCAGCAAAAAACTACTGGAACAGGAAGCAGCTCCACAACCGATGGAGCGCGCTGTTCGTGGAAGTGTTCGAGCTATCGATGGCGTTAATCGAGGCAAACACATTCTCGAAAGAAAACCTGAGACTCCTGCTCCAGAGGCAAGGTTTATCCCAGAAAGAGATAAACAATCTTATTGAGACCGGGCACCTCACAAGATGGGGAAACCGCTGCTCCGATCCTTATGATCCACCACCAGGCTTTAATGTTGGAACAGTGGACGGGAGACGCTGCGTTGGTCAGGCCTGCATAGATGGGTGCCGGAGAGCGCGCTGGTTTCCAGATGCACTGGACCTAATTCAGACGGAGCGGAACAACATGCTTGAACGCCTGTGTAACGTCGGGATTGCGGCAACGGCTCACAGTGTCATCCATGATCGCATTACGCGATGCGAAAAGATCATCTCGATGATCCTGAGCAGGAGGTCGGCAGGCTATGTCACTCCTTAAGCAGGAAGACATTGAATTCGACTATCGAGTCTGGGTGGCCCAGACTCGTCTGAAGAATCTTAAACCGTATCCATCCGAGCAGGGCCGCAGGATTTTGGGCGCCGCGCGTGGTAACGTCGGTTGATGGAGATCGATGAGGACAAGATCGACGATGCCGTTTTGGC
>NZ_LMCZ01000016.1:0-63594 GCF_001424965.1 Rhizobium sp. Root1204 | reverse complement strand
CGCCTCACTGCTGAGTGAAGTCTACGACATCCCGGCCGAAAACCTGGTGACCCAGGGTTATGGCGAGCGCTTCCTCAAGGTCCGCACGCAGTCTGCCGAACAGGAAAACCGCCGCGTGACAATCCGCCGCGTGACGCCGCTGGTCCGTCCGGTGGCCCAGAAATAATGAAGGCTTTTAACAGAAATAACCGCGAAACATTCTTAATCAGGCGCCGCGACGTCCGTTCGGTCTACTGCAGAGGGGCGCAACCTAGCCCGTGAGGAAACAAGATTGGCGTGGAGTTCAAGGAGGAACACAATGCAGATCGAAGTCCACCGGGTATGCGAAAACCATCCCGACCGCGACCTGCAACATCAGGAGTGTGTGGGAGCATTCTACTGGCCATCATTAAAAGGGTGGAAGTCGGTCGAGACGGTGGAGGCGATGCAAGAAGACCTTATGTGGCTGCGTCTCCGCTTTAACAGAGACCTGGTTCCTGACGACCGACGAACCTTGGTCCAACAGCCATATTATGATGGGTAATCGGGCGTTCGACCTTGCTGCGCGTCGAGGCAGCAGGTTTGAACGGCGTCAGCGCCGCCCAGCGGAGGCTGGAAAGCCAGCCTCCCGGCAAATCTGCGCCGCCGCAACTCGCCCCCTGCGCGCCGAGCATATGAAACCGGAAGTTCGGGAAGACTTCAGCCTTGAGCAGCGCCAATAGCCGCAACAGCAGCCGACATCCGTCAACCGCACACCGGCCTCGAGTTTTGCCACAGCGCCACTTCTCACGCCTGTCCCAGACGGCAACCGGACACGCATCCTCAACTATGATTACTTGATACCCGCTTCCAACGCTGAACCGTTGACGAACGGACCAGCGACAACCCGCTGCCCTAAAAGAACGCCTACCCCGAGTGGGTCACCCGGGGAAAAAGGGCAAGGCTCAGTAGTCGCCGTGAGTTAGCAGGGGCTAAGTGGGGCGGACTGCTCTCCGGATCTAATAGAAGCATGATCGGCCGACAACGAACGGGGCCGATTTGGCCCCGTTGTATTCCAGACGCGAGATATGTGGCTTACAATGCGCGGCCTGCGTAACGTGCACGCTCCGCATCGATCTCAGCTTGCGAGTAAGGAGCTGACTTGTCGTCGAAAGCTGTCCATCCCAGACCTTCATAAGCAGTCCGGCGTGCCGGAATATCGACCCAGTTCGAGCGTTGAAGGATTGCTTCGACCTCATGGGCGCGGGCATCAGCAACCTTCGCGGTCACCAGGGTACCGCCCCGGCGCACCCCTTCGGCATAGACATGGGCGTCGCGCTCATTGACGCCCGAATCGGTGAGTGCACCGACGATGCCGCCTGCGGCGCCACCGACGACCGCGCCAGCAACAGCACCCGCAGCCGTGGCAGCCAGCCAGCCTGCTGCAACCACCGGGCCGACGCCTGGAATGGCCATGATGCCAAGACCCGTCAGCAGACCGCCCACGCCGCCAACGGCGGCACCGATACCAGCGCCAGCGCCTGCGTCTTCGGCGGCGTCATTATCGTCGTCCTTGTAGCGTCCGTCCGAATTGTTGGAGACGATGCTGATGTCGTTGTCCGAAATGCCTGCTGCCTTGAGCTGCTCGACAGCCGAGCTTGCATCGGAATACGTGTCAAAAAGCCCTGTTACTGTTTTCGTCATAGATTTCTCCTCCAGGTTACTTGGCAACAATGTTGCCTTGGTAGTCCATAGACACCATTACTGCCTTGCCGTCCTTGGTCGCTTTGCCCTGCCAGACGCCCTGGTCGTCGAGCTTCAGCTCGGTGACGTCGGCATAACCGGCTTCGATGATGCGCTCCTTGGCCTGATCTTCCGTGAAGCTATTAGCGCCTTCGACTGGCGCGGTCGCGTTCTGATCGGACGGAGACGCTACTGCTGGCGTATCGCCGTCCGGATTTGCCGCCGGCTTGGTTTCCTGTGCGAATACCGAGGTTGCGGAAAAGGCGACGGCAGCCGACGCAATAAGAAGTTTTTTCATGAGGTTCTCCTTGCGGGATCGTTGAATGATCCTCGGCAAGGGAACACTTAAGGAATCAAATGGTTCCGAAGATTCCGGTCGCCAAGCACGCCCTAGACCTTTGAAGGATCTGTCCCAGACTTAAGTCCTGCTTTAGGCCCAACGGTTTTAGTAAAAGGCATTTCAACATGGCGTCCAACACTATGCTCTCTCCGCACCATATCGGCTTGATCATGTCAGAAATTCTTTTTGGGACTGTGAACCTGCATTTGCAATTTGCGCGATGGGAGAAGAGTTTGAGTCTCAGCGCACCGGCAACGGCCGAACCACTTTTGGAGCTAGTGGTATCGACAAACCTCGGTATGCTCTACCTTCGCTAATGGGCGGCAGGGATGACCGCCCTGTCTCACCTTCAGAAAATTGCATCGATCCAGAAGTACGGCTCTCCCCTTCTCCGTTACCCGCCTGCCCCTGTCTTTTCCCATGGAATACCATGACCACCCAGCACGTCGCGCCATGCGATAGCGGCAGGCTTTACCAGGGCTTAACAATCTTCCTCGCACGAACAACAAGCGTTTGAAACGCTTGCCAGCAGTGTGGGTATTCGCCGAGAACAATTAGCTCCCATCGCCAGGGCCGTAGGCGACCTTCGTCCAGACCACCGACTACTCATTTGCGCTGCCTTCATCGAACACAAATCGCTCATCGGCAGGTAGTTCGTCCCGCCAAGGGCCACTGGTCAACCAACCTGGCGGCGCTAGTCCCGGCAGCATCAGAATTTGGTGCACATCATGAGACTCCGGTCGTGACCTTCTGGACGTCGATTAGCCCGCCCGCTTTGATAGTCCAACCACTACTCCGTTGCGCTGCGCCTGCGTGATGCCGCGCCATGCGTTTTTGATCAGGCTGCAAACGATCGTAGCGCATGTTCTTCACCCCGGCATCCGACTTCAGTTCCGGGCAGGGCTTAGACCTTCGGCGGTTGAGGCGGGCAACATCGTTCCGCTACGGAAGGCTCCGCCCCAGGACTTCAGCCACCACTTCACGGGGCCTTGGTCTCATAAGAAATGAGGGAAAGGTTGTGTTTCCGTAGAAAGCGAATGGCTTTACGTTGACGATCCATTCGCATTTATCCAGAGTACAGGCTGAGCAAGGTGCTCCGTTCGTCTCAAATCTGTCGTGGTTTTGGCCCGTTTGCTGGTGATGACCGGATAGCATGTAGCTTTGCTATGAGGGATTAAACCATGGCAACGCGCCGAAGTACCCGTCAGCGTCCGCTTTCGATCGTCCTGAGCGCGCTGATCGCGATGGCTCCGTGCTCGGCGAGCATCTCGGACTACTCAATCGGTTTCTCTCTGCAGAGCGCTTTGGCAAAAAACGGCAACAACGGCAATGGCGGAAGTGGTAATGGCAGCGGTGGCAGCAAGGGCGGGAAGAGCGAAACGCCCGGAAAGTCGAACACTCAAGGAGCCAACAAGGGCGTGAGGACTAAGGGCAGCCGCCCCTCGCTTTCGGTTCGCCATGACGATGGGATGAGTGAAGCCGTACGCGATGGCAGATACATCATGAAAGACTCCAAGGGCCGAACCATCGTCAACCGCCGCGCCACCTTGGGAGACGAGGTCCGCCTGCGGTTTTTTCGTCATTGAACGTTGCACATCAAGCCGATGCTCGGGCGGCCAGCTGTTCGAGCTTCGACTGTATGAACGCAAGGGGCTCCTTGATCATGATCGGACCGGCTGGCGTCACGACTTTCGTGAGCTTGTTGTTGTTCACGGGATAGATGGCGACAAACTGATCTACATTCATGTACAATTTCTCGTCGTTTTCAGATGTCAGTTCCAGCCACATGAGGTGTTCCTTCAGCGGGTTAACGGGTTTCATCGACCGACGGCAAAACCACCGCCACGCGCCGCTCTTTATGACCAGAGCGGCCCTCCGACAAAATTGCGACTGTCGCTGTCGCCACGATCACGAACAACAGGATGAGTGGTCCACCAAGGGACGCGGCTGGTTCATGAGAGTTATTGTAGGACATGCTGGCCCCTCCAAGGTGACGATATGGCCGAGGCGACGCTGCAACGTCGCCTCGGCCAATGGTTCAAGCGAATCCGACGAATGACAGGATTGCGCCGATGATCACGACGGCTCCGACGAGCCAGATCAAGCTGTTCATAATCTCTCTCCTGCGCGGGCAGGTTACCCGCACTTCCTGGCGTTACTGGATGATCTGAACCACGGTGCGGGTCTGCGGATCGACAATGACGCGCTGCTCGTTAACGACGGTGTACGAATAGCGCGGATCTTCGGCGATCGGCATAAGGACGACCTCCTGCGGGATAGGCTTCCCGATAACGATCGGCTGCTTGACGACAACCGAGTTTTGAACAGGCTGTTGCTGGACGTAGGTGACGACGCGTGCCGGCGGCGGGTCGATGGCAGCCCCTACAATGAGGCCGGCAGCACCACCAATGGCAGCGCCGACAGGGCCACCCACGATCGCACCCGTAACCGCACCACCTGCGGCACCCGTGACCGCGCTGTTGGCGTCATCGGCATAGGCAGAACTGCCAAGAGCGAGCGTAACAAAGGCCGATGCAAAAATGAGTTTCGTGTTCATGATAGTCTCCAAATGTTCTTTTTCACAGGAGCTAAACGACACGAAATCAAACCTGTTCCCCGCCACGACCTATACCTCGACGCTACAGGACTTAAGTCCTCCATCGCTGCGTCGCGGAAAACCTGAAGCCATTTAATAGGGCATCATCGCGTTGCGCAGCGTCATGGCCGCTTCCGTTCTGTTGCTAATTCCCAGCTTCGAGAAGATATGGGTCATGTGCTGCTTGATCGTCTTCTCGTGCACGCCAAGCCGGAGTGCAATCCGCTTATTGCTGAGGCCCTCGGCCACGAGATGCAAGACTTCCTGCTCGCGGTTCGTCAGAGCGTCGATCGGATTGGCCTGCCTCGCCCGGGCTTCGGATGATGACATGTCTGACAGTAGTCTGGCCGACAACGTCGGTGAGACATAGGTGTCGCCCGCATCTACCGATCTGACGATATCCGCCAACATTCGCGACCCGACGCCTTTCAGCACGTAGCCTTTTGCGCCTTTTGACAACGCGCTCATCACATCGTCGCCCGTTTCCGAGACTGTCAGCATAATAATTTTCTGGCCGGGATTCTCGTGCAATACGGGGAGGATCGCATTCAGTCCGCCGCCCGGCATCGAGATATCCATGAGCAGGATACTCGGCCTAAGGGTGGCGCTCAATGCAAGCGCCTCTTGCGAAGTGGATCCTTCGCCTACGATCCGGAAACCAGGTATTTCCGAAAGGATGCGCATGACACCTTCGCGAAACAGCGGATGATCATCAACCACGGCTATTGTTATCTCTTTCATGCGGGCTCCATCCCACGTAGGTTCAGGGACATGCGCAGCACGGTTCCCCGGTTCGAAGTCTTCAAGTCGAAATGTCCACCCAAGCTTTCAACCCGTTCGCGCAAGCCTGACAGGCCAAGGCTCGACGGTTCGATCTTCGCCGGGTCGAAGCCTGGGCCGCTGTCACCAACTGTTATGAATAGGTTCTGCCCATCGAAGGTCTGAACGACATACTGTCCGGCTGCGCCACCATGTCGGAACCCGTTGTTGAGCGCCTCTTGCAGAAATCGGAAGACGCAGATTTTTACCGATAACGACAGCGGCGGGGATTTCGGAGGCATCGAGAGCCTCACTGTTGTGCCCGTGCGCTGCATATGAGCCTTGAGTGCTCGTTCGATAATCTCCCCGAGATCGGCTCCTTCGATCTGCGGAAGGACGAGGCCGCTGCAGATCGTTCGTATTTCCTGCATGGCGTCATCGAGACTGGATTTGATAGACTTGATCTCTCGTTCCCGCATCTTCGGCGACGTGCGGTGATTGCTGATGAGATCGCTGTCGACCTTCAGCGCCGCGAGAGCGACAAGCTGTGCCGGTCCATCGTGCAGTTCGGCTCCGAGACGTCGTAGATATCGCTCGTTCAACGCCGTTGTGCGCTGGCTGGCGCGCTGGAGCTTCGCACTAAGTTCGCCGTTCTGCGTCAAAAGGTCGTATAGGTCCTGGATCCGCTCCTTCAACGCTTCTCGCTGGCTGTCGATCGTCCTGCTGCCTCTGGACACGAGCAGCGACAGGATGGCGAAGAATGTCATGGTAAATGCCACGACAGCAATCCAGCTTTGTAGGCGTGCGCGGTTCAGGCTGTGTTGGAAATCGGTCGCAATCTCATAGAACTCGAGGACGGCGACGACATCCCCGGACCAAGGCTGCAGAACCGGATTGTAGACCTCAAGGAGCGGAACGCCGGCTTCGCGTTCGCTCTCGCTCCCGACATCGTCGATGTTGTCATATTCGGTGACCATTATTCCAGTGAGCGCCGTCTGCAGGCCGTCGCTGATCGGCAGCTTCTGCCCGATATGCTGTCTGTTGTTGGAGTAAAGAATCGTCCCGTCGGGCCGCCAAAGCTTAAAAGACATCAGACGCCTTCCGAGTGCTCCCTGGCCAAGCGTCTCGTCTAGCGCCTGCTTTACGGAGTCGCTCAAGTCGGTGCTGGCTTGCATGTCCGGCAGCAGCGGTGCGATGACGCTATCGACGTATAGTGCAGTCGCGGCTCCAGAATTTCTTGTGACCGCATCCTCAATGAGGCTAGTGACGAACGCCCCAACGATGAGAGTTGCGAAGAGCGTGACCAAGCCTCCGACGAGAAGAAACTGCTGAGCCAGCGAAAGCGCCTTCCAATGATTGCCTTTGATGAACGGGTGCATGCTTGACAAAAGATCCCAACGCCACATTGCTAGCCTGCGAAGTGTCTGTCACAAACTAAGGCGGTACTGCGTTTCGTCAACGATTGGGAGTGCGATCGTCGGCGAATCCAACGGCCGCGTTTTTTTTCAAATGTACGGAGAGACGCAGGACCGGATTTCACCGCTGAATGCCCTATACGTATTGTTACCCGGGTTATAGGAGCGGTAGCGCGCGAAGCACCACTGGGCGTGGATCGTTCCGGAATATTCGATCTTACCGATGTGGGAATCTTGCTCCACCACCTCCGCGGGCACAGTGTTCTGGGGGGGAGATGCGAACGACGGCTCACATCGGCGGCGTGCGCCGTTGTACGGCTTGAATGTGTTGTCCGACGAACGATAGGACGTGTTATCGCTCGGCGCACCACTTGGCCGCTTCAGTGCCGGCCTGGAAACTTGAGGGCAGGCCCACGCTCGCCGTTTCACCTTCGCCGCTCAGATTGGGATGGGAGAGTTTCCTTGAAAGTTGGGTGGCGCTTGCGACAATGTTGTCCACGGCAGGAGTTAGGTCCGCCGATTTCGGCAGTTCGGTGACGAGGGCTGGAAGGCGCTCAAAATTCTGCTTGCTGGGATCGACTAACGAGGGTTTGGACGTCCAGAGCGAGGAAATGTCTATGCTGTTCAGGTTTTTGATTTCATCCTCGGGAAGGTGACTGGAGATTGCCATGACATTACCCGCTATCGCGGTGAGCGAGAGTGTTATGCCCACGATGGGCAGGATAGAATAAGTCATGAACGGGGCTCCTGCGTTCCGATGGTTCCCACGCCAATTGAGGAAAGGGAGAACGGTTATTCCGTGTAGGTTTCAGCGTGAACTCGCGCGCCTCATCCCGACAGTGTTCTGAGCCACCAAACGCCGCCAGGGTACGCGAGTTCCAGCTAACAATGCCGATACCGGCCCTATTAGCCCTTTGCTGTTGAAAAATCAGGACTAAAGCCCTGAATGGCATCATGTCTGAGAGCGCTCAATCATTGCTTTAGATCTATCGATGCCGACCCGCCACTTGGCGTCCTGCGCGTCGCGAAGTTGAGCATTTCTTTCACGCGCTGGTCTGCGCTTTCCGCAAAGTGCCTCCAAGCGAGGAACAAACGCGTCATCCCGCCGTTCACGAAGAATTCCCACGGAGTATCTTGCATGGCACCTCGGTCATTCTGGAAAGGCTATCTCAAGCTTTCTTTGGTGAACTGCGCGGTGTCCATGATCCCCGCGACCACCGAGAGTGAAAAAGTACGGTTTCACACCCTGAACCGAGCCACAGAGAACCGTGTTGTCAGCCGCTTTGTCGATTCCGTGACAGGGCGGGAAGTTGACGAAGATGACGAGGTCAAGGGTTTCCAGCGGGGCGAAGATGAATATGTGATGCTTGAAGACGACGAGATAGATGCTGTCGCGCTTGAAAGTACACGTACGATCGATATCGAAACCTTTGTCCCAAAAGATTCAATTGAATGGATCTGGTACGACACACCGCATTATCTCACTCCCAGCGATAAGGTTGGAGAGGAAGCGTTTGCCGTTATCCGCGAGGCGATGGCCGCCAAGGGCGTGGTCGGAATAGCTCGCTTGGTCATGTATCGGCGCGAACGGGCCGTGATGCTCGAACCACGCGACAATGGCATCGTCCTGTGGACGCTGCGCTACGGCGACGAAGTGCGTGATCCCAACCAATATTTCAAGGCGATCGGGGCACAGAAATCCGAATCCCACTACATGCAGCTCATGGGAAAATTCATTGAGGCGCGTTCAACGCCATGGGACCCTTCGATCGTTGATGACCCGGTACAAGATCGCATCCTCGACATGATCGCCACCAAGAAAAAGGCCAAATCGAAGAAAACGGTGGCCCGCAAGATTGAGGCCAAAGGTCCGAACAACGTCATCAACATCATGGACGCGCTTAAAAAGAGCCTGGATGCCACTAAGAAAAAATGACCGCCTAACCATCAGCCTGCCTTTCGGGTCGGGGCAGTCTTCTTGGGTTGAGTGCCGGTGCTCTTCTTGGATTTTTTGCTCGGCTTTTTGGCTTCAGCCTTAATACCCGCACTCTGGCGCAAGGCATCCATCAGATCCACGACCTTCGCCGGTTCTGGAGCGGGGCGCGGCTTGATCTTCCGACCTTCAAGCTTGGCCTTCACAACATCCGTAAGCGCCTGTTCATAGCGATCGTCGAACTTGCTGGGATCGAATTTACCCATTTTTCCGCCGATAATGTGGTCGGCGAGATCGAGCAGTTCCTTTTCGATTTCAAGCTTTGGCGTGTCGCTAAAGGCATCTTCTGCCGAGCGGACTTCGTATTCGAAATTGAGGGTCGACGCGACCAGCCCTTTTCCATGCGGTCTGATCAAAAGCTTTCGGACACGGCGGAACAGCACGGTTTCAGCAATGGCGGCGACTTGCTTCTTTTCCAATCCATCACGGATCAGAGTGAAAACTTCGAGACTTTGCTTGTCCGAGGGAGAGAGGTAGTAGGGCTTGTCGAAATAGACGTCATCAATGTCATCGCACTTGATGAACATTTCCGCGTCGAGTATTTTGTCTGCGTCCGGCACTGTCGCGGCAACCTCTTCAGGCTCGAAGACGACGTAGTGGCCGTCGGACTCTTCATATCCTTTGACCTGGTCCTCCCGCTGCACGACCTTGCCGGTTTCGCTATCCACGAACTCACGACGGACGCGATTTCCTGTCTTGCGATTGAGGGTGTGGAAAGCTATGCGCTCTGAGGTTGAAGCGGCGGTGTAGAGCGATACAGCGCACGTTAGCTCACCGATCTTGAGAAACCCCTTCCAGTTCGCCCGTGGCGCCATCTGTCTTCTCTCCTGCAAAAGTGAAAAATGTCCACGAACAACTTTAGTTCCGCGAGCAGTGCTCACGACCGAGTTGAACTTTCCCCCGTTAGTGCCGAAGCAGCGGCTGGAGCAGACGTGCCCGAAGAGCTGAAAGCATGAAGTCGACACTCGAGGTTACCCAGGCTGCTATGACGCAGGTAACCCGCCACTACTGCGGTGCACTGGTGCATTTGCCGACTGAGACTATTGGCTGACCCAAAACTTCCGATCAAGCAGGGGTTACGCGGTGGTCAACGTCGGAGCCTTTGCTCCGCCGTCTGGCTGCGGCCAGACGTAACCTTCAACTGAAGACGGACCTAATATCGTCCACCAAGGCCTCAGACCGGGCATTGTTGGCTTTGAGGCAGGCTGACCTCAGCTGATATCGGTGTGTCTTAGAATGATCAGTTCATTTCAAAGCGGTACATTTTTGACGATACTATCGGGCGACTTATGGGCGTTCGGCCGGTAAAGCATTGAACGACCGAAAGAATGCGAAAACCAAACGTTTCAAAATAACTTTGTGCAGTGCAGCAACAAACTCGCTTCTCACGCGTTGAGGGGCACGTGGCAGTCGTCGTCAGCCGCGAGGGAGACCTTAGATGCGATCCATTTCCGATACGATCGAACGGTTGCGTAAATTGCGCGCGGCTAAGGGCCAAGCATTCCACCCTGACGGAGTATTGTCGGACCTTGGGCCTTTCGGCACCAACCCTGGTGGATTGGAGGCGCGAGCACACATTCCCGCGAGGTTGCCGCTCCACTCCGCACTCGTCGTCGTCCTTCATGGATGCACTCAGACCGCGAGCGGCTACGATTATGGCTCTGGATGGTCACGACTAGCAGACGACTACGGCTTTGCGGTTCTCTTCCCTCAACAGACCCAGAGCAACAATGCCAACACCTGCTTCAACTGGTTCGTCCCTGACGACATCGGGCGGGGTCGGGGAGAAGCCGCGTCGATCCGACAGATGATAGAGACTGCAACGCTACGTTATGATATAGACCGCCGCCGCATTTTCATCACCGGCTTATCTGCGGGCGGTGCCATGGCGAACGTCATGCTCGTAACATACCCCGAAGTATTTGCTGGAGGCGCAATAATCGCTGGCCTTCCATATCGCACGGCAACGACCATTCCAGCGGCATTTGACCGGATGCGCGGTTATGGCACTCCCGACGCGACGACACTGCAATCTCTTCTCCGCAATGCATCAGGGCATAAGGGGCCCTGGCCAACGATTTCGGTATGGCAAGGGACGCGGGACGCAACAGTGGCTCCGTCCAACGCGATGTTCATAATTGATCAATGGCGCGGCGTTCATGACGTGCCACCAAAGCCTGATCTCATCGAGACGTTTGATGGCCATACCCGCCAAGCTTGGAAATCAGCCGACGGAAGAGCTGTCATCGAGCATTTCAGCATCAGTGGGATGGGACATGGGACACCGATCGATCCGAGGTCCGGCTATGGAAGGAGCGGGCCCTATATGCTCGACGTCGGTATTTCGTCCACATTTCATATAGCCCGGACCTGGGGATTGGTCGCATCGTTCGATAGACGACAGGAACAAGATCTTGATTTCAATCTACCCATTCAGCCCATGTCTGTTACGACGCGAGTGTCCTCATCTGGCCCGACAAGCGGAATTCAAAACACGATCGAGGACGCATTGCGAGCAGCCGGTCTGATGAAATAACACAGGCACTCCGGGAGGGTTTTCCGTAAACGCCTTGTAGCCCTCTCTCAGCGCTATCGAGCTAAAGGGAATGTGAGAGATAAATGTCAGCAGAAATAAGACGACGTGCGGCTGCGAGCGCGTTTCAACGTGCGCAGCGGGCGGGCCATGCTATCGAGCAGGACCCACGGTTCCACGAATGGGTTGAGGAATGGATTGCCGGGCGAATAACAATGCCGGATGTTGCAATGCGCTACCGTGCCTTAATTATCGAACGCTCGGCCGCCCGTCGTGCAGACACCAATGCTCACGTATTTGAGGCTCTACAACAGACGGAGACGACCGCTGGAGCTGAGCCTGCACGCTCCTTCGACCTGGAAACCGAGATCGGCCGCCTTATGGACGAGGATCGCCGATAGTCCCGTCACGCCATTGTTCCGGCAGTCGGTGGCTCTTGCGCCCGAACAATTGCTGCTGTGGCTATTTCAGTGAGCTCTCACGGCCAGCGGGAGTGGCCAAACCCGACAGTCATGTGGCAAAACGAATACGTTTTCCCCGACGAGAGGGCCGAACCACGTAAGCGCTGGCGTGTTCGCTTTCCCGATCCGGCAAATCGTCAAGAATGGGTGTAAGCCTCATCGCTCGGTGACCGCCTTTAAGATCAGCTCTTACAGCCGTTGCATATCACGCAACGCACGCGCAAGCGGCTCATATACTTGCCGCTCAATTCCCTCGCAGCGCATCGACAGTAACCCGTTGTCGCAGGGCCTCCCGTCGTCCCATCCTGCATGGTTGATAATAGGATACAGGCAAATACCCTCGACAGGAACCCCTCTGCGCATGGCTGCGCGGACCTCGGCGTTAACGTAAGTGATCCAAGCTGGGCGTCTTTCTGCCTCGATACCAGTTTCCGATATAAAGATCGGTTTCCCATAGCGGGCGTAGGTCTCGACCAGGATCGTGCGCAACGGCTTATAAAGTCGGTGGTCGATATCGATGGGAGGCCCTCCGTGGATCCACTGGTTGTTGTGATAATAATTCACGCCGACGATGTCGAGATACTTTTCAGCGCCGCCGATCTGCGGCCACATCCGGCCGGCGATCAGATCCCATCCTTGATATTGTGACTGACGGTGACCGTCGGCAACTCTTCGTTCCCATGGGCGGGCCGGATCGGTGACAACGTTGATTACCGGGTCACAGTGAACGAACCGCGCCCTCGGATCGACAGAAACAATCGCGTCCATGGCAGCAATCGAAGCGCGCGCCAACTGAACTTTGAGCTCAAAACCCCGTCCATGGGCAAAAGGATTTAGATAGCCTGCGTCGCCACCGCCCCACGAGAAGAAAGAGATTTCATTAACGGGGCAATAAAACGCCACTGAGTTGCTCTCCTTGGCTACAATCCGCGCTACTGCTCCGGCAAAGCGTGCGAAACGCGCGACGAAATCCTGCGACCAGATGTCAATGCTGTCGGGCCAGCCATAATGCAATAAATCCCAGATGACCTGAGTTCCAGTCTCCGTCGATGCCCTGAGCATAGGAAGGAAACTCGACCACTCATATTGCCCGGGGACTGCCTCGATCAGATGCCATCGCAACCCGTCGCGCACGGTGTGCATCGAATGTTGGGCCAGTTGGGTATAGTCGTTTGCTGCATGAACATCATGCCCGGTTTGAGCGATCACATCGAGGCGTCTTCCAATCGCTTCTCCAGGCCGTGCACGGATCCGGTGCGTGGAACACTCGAAGCCACCCTGGAGAAATGATTGAAACAGCCCTGTGGGCTTCGAACCAGCCCGTTCGGATGCGACGTCCCGAATAAGCCTCTCCCATTGGGGAATGACGGCGGTAGCGCTATAGTGCGTTTCGACCCTCCGCCGCAGAGCTTGTCCAAGCCGCTTTCGTAGCTGGGCGGATGAAATCAGCATCCTCATGGCCTTGGCAACGGCTGCTGGGTCGTCGTACGGTACAAATAGTCCTGACACGCCATCATCAATTTGCTGCACGGCGCCATTGTCGGGAGTGGCGATGACAGGCAAACCAGCGGCACCCGCCTCGGCAATTACATGCGGCATTCCCTCTCCCTTCGACAGCCAGGCGAAGACGTCGCAAGCGGAGAGGAGAGCTGGGATATCTGTGCGATCGCCGAGAAATGTCAGCGCACCGGTCAATCCGCGGGCGGCGGCGAGTGAGCGTAGCTGCTCGGCATAATCCGGTAAGAATGCATCCGGACCACCGACTATGACGAAGCGCGAAGTCGTGTCGTCTGCATGTACGATCGCCGCGGCCTCAATGAACTGATCGACGTTTTTCTTGGGGTCGAGACGGCCTACCCAGGCGATCAGAACATCGCTTTCCGCTATGGCGAGCGACGCGCGCATGGCGGTCCTTTGCAAGGGATCAAATTCCGAAAGATCGACCATCGAAGGAATTTCGATCGCATCGTTTTCGCGTCCCGGCATAATGGTGGCCGCGGCATCCCGAATAGATTTGCAGACACCAACGTACCGATTAGTGAAGTGTTTTGGCCCTGCAAGGGCTTCTGACACGAGGCCTCCATGCTCGATCAGGGCAGGCCGCAGATGAATACGCTCCAGCGCAGGATAAATATCGGCGACGTTTTGGCATGAGACTACCACGTCATAGCCCGATATCTTGCCTGCTAGATAGGAAACCGTATCCTCAAAGGAAAGTTCGTAAGGCGTCGTATCGACATCGACGCCGAGCGCCGCGAGTTGCTCATGTGTCTGTAACGGCATGTTGGGTTTGCGAAAGCATGCGACAACATCGAGTTTGAAGCGGGCCTGATCGAGGTGTGTTGCTAGAAGCCGGACTTCGGTTTCCTCGCCCCCGACCACCAGCCACGCGAAGACAAAGAGTATGCGGATCGGCGGTTCCTGCGGGGTCATGCGTGGACCTTAAAAACGATCTGCACAAATTCCGGCCGGTTTTCCACCAAATCGGCGAGAAATTTAGGACCGTCGTCAAACGGGACGACATGGGTAATCATATGCTCTCGAATGAGAGTGCCGTGACTTTTCATCAGCTGCACGGTTTCGCCAGCCAGTCGCCGCCTGTCCCAGAGCGATTCCAGACCGCGAGGCACGCGATTAATCTGAGCGCAGCGGATGTTGAGACCGTTATGATGAAACTCCTCGCCCAGCCGCAACGCATCGGCGCCGCCTTGATAGAAGGCGAGGTCGATCACAGTACCTTGCGGACGCAATGTTTTTAGCGCTACATGCAGGCTGCGGGAATGTGCGCGCGTTTGGAACACCACATCGCCGCCGCGATCGTTGCCACCGTTATGCCAGCGCGATTTCGCATAATGCCACACTTCCTCTTCACTCATGGCCATCAGGCCCATGGCACGGGCTTTGTCCCGGCGAAATTCCGAGGGGTCAGCGACGATGACACCTGACGCGCCCCGTTTCTCTGCAAAAAGAGCTGTCATCAAACCCACGGTGCCGGCACCGAACACGACCACGTTACGTCCCGCGATACCCGCGCCGAAGCTCGATACGTTGGCTCCAAATGCATCCGCGTCGGCATGCAAAATGCCATTGGCAGCAATCGGGCCCATCTGCGCGACAAATATGCCGAGTATTGGATCGAATCCGGCGGGCAATGGCACCAGCACATCCTGGAAGGGATCGGCCGTATGACCGCTTTTGTGGGCGTAGCTCGAGGCAACGACGTCGCCGGTCTCAAAGCCCGGTGCTCTCGACTCCGAGACACGTGCCACTTCCATGTAACCCAGGAAAGGCACGGGATAGCGCAGGTCGGGTTCATGTTCGATAAATACCCCACGGCCACCGTCAAAACGGGAATGGAAGTAGGGATTGGTATTTTTCATGAAGGTTAACTCGGTCCCGGCGGAAAAACCGGTGTAAAGCGTTTCCAACCGGACATGCCCGTCAGCAGGTGGGCCTTCTTCATACTGCAGGAAGTAAGGCTTTCCCCGACTTTCGATCCCAAGCGAGCGAATGTGACGATGGCCCGGAGGCAGACTCTGTGGAAGTTCTTTCTGCGGGGGGTTCTTAAGCGGCGAGGCCGGCTTGCGGTCCAGCACCGGCACGGAAAGCTTGACCGGTTCGCCGCAACGCGCTGAAATTTCGACGGCGAGCGCCAGCCTGTGTGTTGCCAGCGCGTCCTTATAGTCGCACCGGATATGATTTTCGCTGCCGCTCACCGCGTCGATGAAATCGCGGTCTTCGCGCCAGACCGGGTCGCCTTCGGCGTTCCGCACGGGCCGGCCGGCGCCGACATCGACCATGATATCATGGTCGGTCAATTCGATCGCCAGCCGGTCGGCGAAGATGTTCAGGCCGACCCTGTGACTCCATCCGAGAAGGCAAGTGGAAGAAATGTTGGCGATAACGCCCGACTGGAAGGTGAGGTTCGCGGTCGTGACGGCCGGCACGTCGAGGCCAGGAAACTCCGGTCGGTCTTTGAAGCCGGTACGCCCGTAGACTTCTGTAACTTCTCCAATCAGGTAACGGGCAAGATCGATGATATGCGTCGTCTGCTCAACCATCTGGCCGCCTGAGCGATCGGTCTTCCACCACCATTGCGGCGGTGGCGTCTGGTCTAGCCAATACCCAGACAAAAGCTGAGCAGGATTGTCGGCCAAAATTCTGCGTGCCTCTTCCACCGTATCGAGATAGCGCCAATGGTATCCGACAGCTGTGATCAGTTTCGCGCGATCGATCGCCGCCGACAATTCTTCGGCCAACCCGACATCGAGCGTAATCGGTTTTTCAACAAAGAAGGGAATACCGCGTGCAATAAGATCGCGCTCGGCGTCCCCATGGGCAAACGGTGGAACGCAGATGTAAACCGCATCAAGAACCTCTTCCACCAGCATTCTGCTATGGTTGTCAAACGCGCGCGCACCAAATCGGGAGGCGGCCTTTATGGCACGATCGAAGTCGGGGTCAGCGAAGGCCACCAGTGCCACGTCGTCGAAGCTGGACAGAAGATCGAGGTGCCGTTGTGCGATGCCGCCGACGCCGATGAAGCCGATACGTATCTTGTTCATGAAACCATGTCCTTGTTGCTTGTCTGTCTGCCCGGAAAGGAACCGCCGGTAGACAGCGGCTGTTTCATCTGCCATGCGCTGTGCCGAAAATTCGGCAAAAAACCGGTCTTGGCTGGCCTGAGCCGCACTCTGAGTGCGTTCGGGCGATGCGAGAGCATCGAGTATTGAAGAAGCGAGAGCGGCGGGGTTCCCGCACTCCGTGAGGAATGGGTAATCCGTTCCGAGTGCCTCGACCGTGCTGGCGATCCGGGTTGCTACAATGGGCAGCCGAAGCGACATCGCTTCGAGAACCGCGAGAGGAAGCCCCTCAAACAGCGAAGGCAGGACGAAAAGGTCAGCGCTGGCCATGATCTCTGCGATATCGCAGCGATGGCCAAGGAACCGCACATTCGGGCCTAGCGCCAAGTCTTCGACCAGTGAGCCGACCGCTTCAAGTTCTTCACCCCTACCGGCAAGGAGCAGAACCGCTGTTGGGTAGACCGCAAGCACCGCCGGCATCGCCCTGATCAGAGTCGCGTGATCCTTCTGTTTGGCAAAACGCGCTACGGTAAGCAGAACGACTTTTCCGTCCAGGCCGAGGGCATCATGTGCCGGCTGGCCAGCTACAATCGGTGGGAAGATCCCGTTGCGCACGACGGTCATGTGATCGGAGGCAACACCGTTGTTTTCGAAAGCCGACCGCGACGCCTCAGATACAACGATATGATGCGACAGAGCCGCGCTTTGCCGCGCATATTGCTCTATCTGACAACTATCCGTCAGGAGATAGGGCAGATGTTCTGTTCGTATGACAGGGATGCCGCATGCCGCTCCCGCCTGTGCGATTGCGTGTCCTTCCCAACCTATGCCAGCATGCACATGAAGAATGGAGGCACCGTAAGAATGCAGCCATTCTTCGAACGCGCCACCCTCATCAAGGGCCTTAACCGCCAGTCCGGCAGCAGCGGCTCTGACCAGCAGGTTTGCGTCAAGCGCTTCCAAAGCGGTTATCGTCACATCAAGCTGAGGCTGAAGCGCTCGGCCCAGTGTCAGCATATGCTCGCCCATGCCAGATGGGTCGAGACTGTCCGTCGCAAGGACTATGCGCAACCGGTTTCTGTTCACCATTGTGCGCTGGCTGCTATAGCAGTTGAGTTAGTTTTGCCCATCCGCCTATAAGTAGCCAGGGCCTGGCCCACCACCTGGTCCATATTGTAGTATCTATATGTTCCAAGTCGGCCTACGAAGGTTACGTCAGTACGCTCTCTCGCCAGCGCTTCATACTGCTTGTAAAGCGCCTGATTTTCTGGCCGAGGTATTGGATAATAGGGGTCTCCGTCAGCGCAGGCGAATTCGTATGAAATACTGGTCTTGGGATGGATTTGGCCGGTCAGATGCTTGTACTCGGTAACGCGGGTATACGGAACGGATTCGGATGGATAGTTGACCACTCCAACAGGAAGCAGACGTCTGACATCATGCGTTTCGTGTCTGAATTTGAGGCTGCGATAGGGCAGCTGTCCAAACCGAAAATCGAAATACTCGTCAATAGGCCCTGTGAAGATCGTATGCTTGGCAAGTCGATCGTTTTTGATTGCCGAATACTCCGTCCCGGTCATCACCGTGATGTTCTCGTGATCGAGCATCTTTTCGAACATTTCCGTGTAACCGTTACGGGGCATTGCCTGATAGGCATCCAGAAAATACCGGTCATCCGTATTTACCCGTGTCGGAATCCGGGCTGTCACCGACTTGTCGAGCTGGGAGGGATCAAGTCCCCATTGCTTTCGGGTATAACCCTCGAAAAAGGTCCGGTACAGATCGCTCCCCACTTGCGATACCACTACGTCCCTCGATGTTACAATTGGATTGCACGGCTCGGCACGGCTGGCCAGAAAGTGTGCCGCCTGTTCGTCACTGCCAAGATCAAGTCCATAAAGACCGTTCAGCGTCGTTCTGTTGATTGGAATAGGCAGTTGTCTACCGCCGACATCTGCAAGCACCCGGTGCTCGTAAGGTCTCCAGTCGGTAAACCGAGAAAGGTAGCTAAAAACCTCTTGGCTGTTGGTGTGGAAGATATGGGGGCCGTATTGGTGGACCAAAATGCCGTCGTCATTGCGAAAATCATAGGCATTGCCGGCCACGTGTGGCCGCCGGTCGCAGAGCAACACCCGCTTTCTGCCATCGCACGCCAGCCTTTCGGCTAAAACCGAGCCGGCAAATCCCGCACCGACAATCAAGTAATCATAATCGGCCGAAGGTTTAGCGCGTGAGAGGTTGTGATGATGATTGCCTTTCGCATTCCGCTCTGGCAGAAGGCGCCGCGTGACTGCTTCGTCAACCAAGGCGCTCATCGCCGAGTATGTCGCGTCCCAGGATGAACCTCGAAGCATGGTATCGACTGCTGCGAGCCAGCCGGTGTCCAGCTTTTTTTTCAATGCGATTGCATCATCGCATGCGGAGGCAAAATTATTGGCATCCCGCGCAATAAAGACACCGTCTGTACGGCCATAGTGCCGGATTATATCGGTAACCGGCGTACTCACGACAGGACGACCGGCGGCCAAATATTCGGGGGTCTTAGTCGGACTGATAAACTTTGTCGCCTCATTCAGGGCAAAAGGCATCAATGCCGCCTCCCATCCTGACAGGTAGGCAGGCAAGTCCTTATAACTTTTTTGCCCGAGATAGTGAATGTTGGACGCCTTGGGCAGATCCTCTGGTGCTATCTTGGTGACAGGCCCGATGAAGATAAACGACAAGCCTGGTCTGGCCTTGGCTACCGCCCCTATTAGGGCCAAATCGAGCCGCTCGTCGATTACACCGTAGTAGCCGACTTTCGGGCCAGTGATCACTTTCTGGTCGAACGGTTCTTCGAAATCATCCCGCGCCCTTTGAAAATGAGCGGCGTCGACACTTGACGGGAAAGGATGGATGCTGCCGTGCAGATGGCGTTTTGCCTCATAGAGGCTGTGCCCTCCCGTGAACATGACATCGGCCCGAGCAATTAGCGCTGTTTCCATTTCTTTCAGGCCGGGCGGCGCAAACTTGAAATTGGCCAATTCGTCCATACAGTCGTAGACAACTGCACCGGCATCTATATGGCTTGCGAAACCGTACATGACCGGTGTGTAAAACCACAAAATCGGACGCGCGGCGTTGTTCAACTCCAGAAGCTCATCCAGCAATTTACGCAGAGCTTCTTCACGATCACCCTCACTCCATCCGTGCGGAATGCGGGGCCGGACAGCCTTGACAGTGGTACCTTCGAAAGCATGTATTTCGAGATATGCCAGATGATGGTCTGTCGGAATATACTCTTCAAAGAAGAAGACTTGCCGATCGCTTGCGAACCTCTGCATCAGGTGTTGTGGCCGCTGCAGAACGAAGTCCCATCGTAGATGGGAAAAACAAATCAGCGGCGCATTGCGAGCAGGCACCGCCTGTGGCGCTTGGATAAACGAACTGGAGAGATTCATTGTACATCCGCTATTGAGAGACGGATGCAAACTACGATATCAAGTCTTTGTTCCGGACTATTCTTAAAACAATTCTAACTTTCTTTAAAATCCATCGCCGCCTGCAACTTGCGCACGGAATGATGCCACGTCCAATTGTCGAGGACGGTCTGTCTCGGTGAATAGGAGGGAAGTGTCGCCAGCATATCTAAAATTGCTTCGTGAAAAGCGTCGGACGTTGCGACCCTGCCCGTCTGCGGCGTTATATATTGAAGGCCACATCGAAGCGCATCGTTGGCAAGAACTGGGAGACCGGCAAGCATATACTCTGTCAGGATCGCCGGAGCGCCATCATTGATACCACAAACTACACCGATCTTAGCGGAGTTCATCAGCCGGTTGACGTCAATGAATGGAACTCCTGGTGGGCCCACGAAGTCTACATTGATCTGCAGCTCTCGAGCAAGGCAGCGCAATTCCCCGGCCAGTTCCCCATATCCGAAGACGCACAGCGCACGGATGGAACGCGGGAGTTTTGCCAAGGCCTTAAACAGGATGTCATGCCGCTTGTAGTCCTGGGCTGCCGCGACATAGATGATGTCGTATGGCTTTGGCCCCGCAACAGGAAAAAACATGCTTTCTGACGCAAATTCCGGCCCGATTGGCAAAATGGCGGTTCTCATCCCGGGATGTCGGCTGTTCACCTCGTCCGACTGCCATGCGGCACCGGTCAGCATCAGATTAAAATGGCGGCTAACCTCCGGCGGAATTCGCAATGCCGGCGCATCGATAGAGTTATAGATTTTGTAGCTGTCTTTGCAGGCCATGAGGAGATCTTCAGCAATACCAAGCCCCCAGACGCATAGGATTTCGGGCGCGCCGAATGTCAGTAAATGTGCCATCATGTCGTTGGATGAAAACGGTGCCTTGGGACCGTTCATCTGGAACGCGCGCCTGACCAGCTCCGGCGCGGCCCGCAGATCGGCGGGCGGGGGGCAATCGCCGCGCCAGTGCGTCCATATCTCAACAGTATCGACAATATCTGCCTTCAGGCAAGCCAGTGGCAAGCGCTCAAGATAGCCGCCCTCAACCGCAACATTGTGGTTTCCATTTTCATTGATAACGGGATTTCCGCGCGCCCCGCTCTTCCACTGCTCGCGGAAATCATCAATCGCAGGTACAATCCGATCGCATATTTGCCCATCCTGAAAATCGCTGACGACGACGAGACGCCGCTGTTTGGGCATTTGGATCACCATCTTGTCCGTCGCTCCATGCTATATTTCCTTTTACCCCACGACGGCGCCGTGGGGTCAAAGGATAGCTTCTTCGATCTCCGTCGCCGGACTTGGAGAAGTACCGACACCAACAAAACCGAACCGTGAACAAATTGAGATGGCGTCGGTGCTGCCGTATGGTGAGTTAGCGACGAGAACTACCACTTCCCTGCCGTCGCGACGTCACAAACGGGACCAGTAACAGCCTATCTCTTTGTTGTTCCGGGAGCCGCCATTTTGGCGTGCTGTTCGGCCAGTACTCCAGCCGGCGTAACGTTTGCCATTACCGTCTGGAGCTTGTTCTTCCAGCCAGCGACGATGTCGCCTTCGTTTTTCATCAAGGCGTCGAACCCAGCCTTGGCAACATCGGCCGGATCATCTTTTTCCGATTGCCCCACTTCGGTGTCGAGCATGTCCGCCCGCTCGAAGAACCGGGTTTCCGTGGCACCTGGCATCAGGCAGGTGACGCTGACACCGGTATCTTTCAGTTCATGCCTAAGGGCAAACGAGAAGGAATTCAGGAACGCCTTCGCCCCGTTGTAGACCGCCTGATAGGTGCCGGGGATGAACCCTGCAATCGATCCTGTGATCAGGATCTTGCCTGAGCCGCGCGCCCGCATGTCATTGCCCACCGTGTGGATGAGCGCGATAGTTCCGGTTACGTTGGTATCGACCACATCAAGTGCCTGGTTGAGATCCTGATCGAGAAAACTCTTTCCGAGCCCCCTGCCCGCGTTGGCAATCAGAATATCGACTGGCTGTCCCTTGTCAGTGATGAACCTCGCGAAATCGGCCGCTCCCTCCTTGGTGGAGAGATCGACCTGCATTGCGTCTACGGATACGCCGATGGAGCGCAGGATTTCCGCGGCAAGGTCGATATCGTCTTCGTCGGCGGCGATAACGAGGTCGTAGCCCTTTTCGGCCGCGATCTTCGCAAGCTCCAGACCGATACCGGAGGATGCCCCGGTTACGACGGCAAGCTGGTTTTGAGGGTTTCCCATGATCATCTCCACATTTCTTACGGTTTGAGAACGACCTTCACGCAGCCGTCCTTCTTGTCTAGGAATGTCTTGTAAAGATCCGGTCCATCCTCCAGGCTTCCCGTATGGGTGATGATGAACGAAGGGTCGATTTCGCCGTTCTGAATGCGATCCATCAGGATCGGCAGATAGTGTTGAACCGGCGTCTGAGCCATCTTGAAGGTCAGGCCACGATTGATCGCCGACCCCATCGGGATTTTGTCGAGAAACCCGCCGTAAACGCCGACAATCGAAACCGTTCCGAAATTGCGGCAGCAATGGATTGCCTGACGAAGCACATGCGGACGGTCGGTTCCCATGAAGGTCGCGACCTTGATGCGATCGATGCGGGCGTCCCAGCTTGCCGATGGATCGGATTCAGTTCCGACAGCGTCAATGCAGGCATCCGCACCACGCCCGTTCGTCAGTTCCATGATCCGGTCGTAGATATCCTTGTCCATGTAATCGAGTGTAATTGCGCCAGACTTCTCAGCAAGTGCCAGACGTTCCGGAACAGTGTCGATCGCGATGACGCGTTCCGCTCCAAGGATAAAGGCGGACTTGATCGCCATCTGCCCGACGGGACCACAGCCCCATATGGCAATCGTATCGCCAGGATGAATGTTGCAGAAATCGGCGGCCATGTAGCCCGTCGGAAAAATGTCGGACAGGAATAGCACCTGCTCGTCGCTTAGCCCATCAGGAACCTTAATCGGTCCGACATCGGCGTAGGGTACTCGGAGATACTCGGCCTGGCCGCCGCTGAAGCCCCCGAGCAGATGAGTATAGCCGAACAGGCCAGCGGGTGAATTGCCCCACATTTTCGTGACTTTTTCGGGCTTTGGGTTGGACCGCTCGCAACCGGAGAAGAAGCCGCGTTTGCAGAAGAAGCACTCACCGCAGGCGATTGTGAAGGGCACCACCACGCGATCGCCCACTTTCAGCTTCTTGTTGTCTTTACCGACTTCGACGACCTCCCCCATGGTTTCGTGTCCCATGATATCGCCGCTGTGCATGTCGGGCATGATGCCGTTGTAGAGGTGAAGATCGGAGCCGCAAATCGCGCAAGCCGTCACCCTGATGATGGCGTCGCGCCCATCCTCGATCGTGGGGTCTGGAACGCTTTCGCAGCGGATGTCATGCTTGCCGTGCCAGGTCAGTGCTTTCATCTCGCGTCTCCTTATTTCGATGCCATGTTGCGTTCGAGTGTGCCGACAATCTGACCTTCGGTGAGCACGTGTCCTTCCATCGCCTTTAGCACCGCATCCCGTTTCGCGCCTGGCTCCAGCCCAAGCGTTTCGATATCGAGCGCGAAGACCTGGAAATGATAGTGATGGGCTGGATCGCCGGCCGGCGGTTTTGGCCCTGTGTAACCAGTCGACCCCATGCTATTGGCGCCCTGCTTCATGCCCTTCGGCTCCTGAAGGATGGGCGATCCGGGAATGCCTTCCCGCAGCTTCGTAGTGGCCGCCGGGATGTCATAGGCGATCCAGTGTGTGAAGGGTTTTGGCTCGGCGGCATCGGGATCGTCGCAGATGACTACGAAGGACTTTGTGCCCTCTGGCGCTTCACTCCAGTCAAGCGCGGGCGAAGCATTGTCGCCGTCGGCGGCATATTGCAGTGGGATGGGGTCGTCCTTTTCGAAGGCGGACTTCACAGTGATGGGTTCGCTGCCCTTGGCATCGATCAGGTCGATAGCGATCTTCGACGCCGGCATGTCAGTGACGACATTGGGAATGGTACCCCCGGCTGCAGCCTTTGCCGTCGCCTCGCCGTTATAGGAGACTTTGTAGATCGTGCCGTTGCTGTCATCTGCGACGAACAGCGAGCCGTTCTTGCCGACGGCCACTCCCGTCAGGCGTCCGAGATAACCGTATTTGCCGTTTTCCTGCTGAAGCAGGAAGCCTTGGAGAAAAGGCTCGAAGGCAACAGGTTTGCCATCTTCAAAATTGACCCGGACGATCTCGTAGCCGCTCGGGGGACGGCGGTTCCAAGAGCCGCGCATAGCTATGAAGGCGTCGCCCCAATAATCTGCTGGAAAAGCGTTTCCGTTATAGAACGCCATCTGCATCGGTGCGCTGTGGGCGGTGTAACCGAGGACCGGTTCGGTGGATTGCTTCGCCCAGTCTTCGAGTGTGACACCTTCGGGCGGATCCATGCGCGGGTTCAGCCCTCCCATGCCAAAGACATACGGCCAGCCATATTTCTTGCCCTGCTCGATGCGGTTCAGTTCCTCGACCTGGACCTCGTCGCCGAGCCAGTCGATGCCGTGATCCATACCGTAGAGCGCGCCCGTTGTCGGTTCCCAGTCGAAGCCGATCGTGTTGCGCAGGCCGCTGGCGAAGATCGAGCGCGATGTTCCGTCTTTCTTCGCCCGCAGTACCGTGGCGTTTTCAGGATTGTCGTCCTGGCATTCATTGCAGGTGCTGCCCGAGCCGATATAAAGCATGCCGTCAGGGCCAATGCCGAGCGTGCGGTTGGCATGCTGTCCGGCATCCGGCAGGTCGTTGATGATGCGTTTTAGCGGGCCGAACGTTCCGTCTTCCTTGAAGTCGGCGGTGTAAACATCATGAATCGTCACCAGGAAAACCGTGTTCCCGTCGAAGGCAATGCCATGCATGCCGGGGCGGCTCGCGACCGTAACGGCCCCATCCGCCTTGCCGTCGCCGTCGGCATCCTTGAGCATAATGACGTCACCAACGGACCGGCGCGTGGCATAGACGATGCCCTTGTCGGAGACCGCCAGCATGCGCGGATTGATCAGGTCGCGAGCGAAGACCTCCACTTTAAAGCCTTCAGGTGCCTTGATCAGCGCCGTGAGCTTGGCGTCGTCCTTCACCTGAAGCTTTTCCGGCTCCAGGATCGAGCCCTGGATGACGACATCAGAGGCGCGGCCCACTGCTCCCTTAACCTGTGCAGCAGACATCGGAGGCAACGACAACGTCAAGGCGGAAGCGGACAACAAAAGTGCGGACAAACGGATATTCATGGGACCTCCCGGACCATTGGGATAGAAAGGAGAGCCCGATCGAAGAGATCGGACTTCATCACGGGCGATCGGATCAGTGAGCTGCCACTAGGTGCATCACATGCATCTTGTGCATTTCCAATTTGGGCAGTGTTTTGACTGCAAAGGCCTTGACCGCCTCGTCGTCGCCGCCCTTGGCACAGGTGGCAAACAGCGAAACTGCCTCCATATGCGCCCACCGTCTGCATTTCGATGTAGAGCGGCTTGAAGTCTTTGTCGGACGCGCCCTTCAGGAGTTCGAGCATGGCGGCGTGCTTGGATGACAGCTTCGCCGGCGCATCGTCCAGCTTGGCGGCCCTGTTCAGCTCTTCGGCCGCCATAGTATGATCCTTGATCATCGCGGCTGCGAATTCCTTGACATCGACGTCCTTCACCTTCTGCTCAGCCAGCTTCCCAAGCGTCGTCATGCGCTGCCGGAAACTTGTGTTCGGACGCATGCCTGTATTCGACCGAAACAACAATGGCATTGGCGCCGAGCGACAGCGCGCGCGGTGCGCCGTCGTAAACATTGATATCGGCCACAACCCACCCGCCACCGTGATAATAGACGACGACCGGGAACGGCCCCTTGCCGCTGGGGATATAGACACGGGCCGCAAGGGTGCCGGCCTTCGACGGGATGGCGATATCCTTCGTGGTCACCTGTGCTTCGGGTTCGGATGAGATTCGCTTTTCCCACTGGACGGCGTGAGCCGCATCGGCAGGGCTTGCCTGGGTACGTGCCTCGGGTACGGTCAACGTCGAAAATGGCTTTGCCTCAAGAGCCGCAAGCTTGTCGAGAACCGCCTGCATTTCGGCGGTCGGCTTCGCGACATCTGCCGCATGGCCGACACCGCCGAAGCAGAGCGGGAGAATGAACGCAGATGCAAGTGCCAGAAATTTCAGGATTTTTGGGGTCACGGAAAGAGTACCTCGGTTGAACGTGGTGCCCTAACCAGCACATCCGCGCTTTGTTCCGATAGGGATGGCAATTCACGAGAAACAACTATTTCCACTCGCTCCATCAAGCGAAAGATTCGGAACGAATCTTTCCATTCGTTTTCCCGCGCGGCCTGTCAGGATCAGTCGTCATGGGCTCTCAACGCCGGGATCCGCCATTGGTTCAGCGTTGTCCGCGCGTCGGGGTGGAAGATCAGCTGTACGGCCCTTACCATAGGACAGCCCCATGTCGTCTACGAGCCGTCCAGTTCCCAAACAAATGGGCAGAAGCGATCCAACCGCCGTAGTCTGCCAGGTCCCTTATCGGCTCAAGGCAGGAGGCATCATAGCCAAACATGGAAGATGGGTTAAGATTCCACTGTCTCGGGCATCATCATACTGCTGGAATGGGAGACATACTTGATGGAGGCTTCCGAAACCATAAGGTTGCTGGAGGAGCGCCTGGCTCGGGCCGAGGCGCAATTGGCCGAGAAATCCAGACTTGAGGCGGCTGCGCGAGAAAGCGATACGCGGCATCGTCTCCTCCTTGGCACCTGGGCTCAAGCCGTTTGGGAGACTGACGCCGCAGGTGTTGTCACGGCCGACAGCCCCAGCTGGCGAGCCTACACCGGTCAGACAGAGGATGGTTGGCTTGGATACGGGTGGCTGGACGCAATCCACCCAGACGACCGTGCCTATGCCGAGCGGCAGTGGCGAGAGGCGATGGCGGCACGCAGCTTGGTCAACGCCGAATTTCGCCTCCGTGCCCCGGACGGGGGGTGGCGTTGGACCAATGTCCGCGCCGCTCCCGTGATCGATACAGCGGGAGGTATCGAGAAATGGGCCGGGATGAACATTGACATCGACGCTCACAAGCGCGCCGAGGCGGAGTTGCGCGAAAGTGAGGCGAAATATCGCTCGCTGTTTGAGACGATGGGCCAAGGTTATGCGGAACTCGAGATCATCCGTGGCCCGGATGGCCGCCCCCTCGATATCCGTTATCTCGAATTGAACCCGCAATATGAGCGCCTGACCGGCATCTCCGTGGCCGAGGCGCGTGGCCGGACTTTACTCGAGATGATCCCCGATCTCGACGTTTGGTGGATACAGGAATACGACCGCATCGCGCGCAGCGGCCTTCCAGGGCAAGTCGAGAACGAGGTGGCCACGACCGGCAGGTGGTACGAAGCAAAAATATATCCACAGGCTGGCGATCGGTTCAGCATCCTGTCCGACGAGATCTCCGTCAGAAAGAAGGCCGAAAAAGCCCTGCGCGAGCGTGAGGCCGATCTTGCACGGGTGCAGCGGATCGGAGAGGTCGGTGGGCTCGACATTGATATCGCGCACGGGCTGCGTAGCACCCGCTCGCCCGAGTATCTACGTCTTCATGGTCTGCCCCAGGACGGCCGCGAGGAGAGCCATTCCGACTGGCTGGCCAGGGTCTGTCCCGATGATCGCGACGGAGCCGAACGCGCCCTATTCGATGCACCAGAGAGCGACACCCTCAGTTACGACAGCGAATATCGCATCGTCCGCCCGTCGGACGGCTCGGTGCGTTGGATCCATGCACGCGCTGACATCGAGCGCGATGCTGACGGCAAGGCGGTGCGGCTTGTTGGGGCGCATACGGATGTGACCGAGCAGAAGAGATCGACCGAGGCCTTGCGGGAAAGCGAAGCTCGCCTCGCCGCCGCGTTCCAAAGCGTCCCTGCGGGGGTCGCCGTGGTCGACATGTACGGGCGCGTCATCCTTTCCAACGCCGAGTATCGCCGTTTCCTGCCGAACAGCGTCACTGCATCGCGCGACGCGGAAAATACATTCCGCTGGCGTGCTTGGGACCCGCTCGGCACGGCACTGGCGCCTGAGGATTGGCCAAGCGCTCGGGCGCTACGGGGTGAAATCGTAACTCCCGGCCAGGACATGCTGTTCACCGACGAGAGGGGGCGTGAGATCTGGACTAAGGTCGCCACTGCCCCTATCCGCGACCACGGCGGCAATGTAACCGGCGTCGTTTCCGTGATCGGCGACATTGATATGGCGAAGCGGGCGCAAGAAGCGCTCGGCGAAAGCGAGGCGCGCTATCACGCGCTGTTCGAGTCGATGGACGAGGCCTATGCCGTCGTCGATGTGCTGAAGGACGAGGCCGGGGCCTGGGTGGATTTCCGCTTTGTCGAGGTCAACCCTGCCTTCATCGCCCATACCAGCATGCCCTATCCCGTCGGCCAGACCGCGACTGAGTTGTTGGGCGCACCTAATCCGCGCTGGACGCAGCTCTACGGGCGAGCGCTGGACACCGGCGAGGCGATTCGCATCGAGGAGGCGGAGCCGACGCTTGATCGGGTCTTCGACCTTAATATCTTCACGCTGGATCGCGAAAGAAACCGGGTCGCCGTGCTTTTCACCAACATTACTGAGCGCAAGCGCGCTGAGGTGGCGCTGCGTGAGAGCGATGATCGTCAGGCCTTCCTGCTGAAGCTCAGCGACGCTCTTCGCGCCATAACCGATCCCGACCTCGTGGCCGATGAGGCCTGCAGATTGCTTGTTAAGGAGCTTAACGGCAGTCGCGCTCAATATACGGTGATGATAGACAATACGCCGGGAGCGGAAATAGCCGAAGTTCGAGGCGAATCCCTTGGGTCGGGGCCGTTGCTTGTCCGGCGCTTCTTGATGAATGCCTACGGCGTGAAACTCGTAGATCTCCTCCGCAGTGGAAGAAATGTCATACTCACCGATATCGAAGCTGACGATCGGATTACGGACGAGCAGCGCGATGTGTTGCGTAACGCAGCTTCTCCGTCAGCAATCTCTGTTCCTCTGTTGAGAGAGGGTCGGATAGCAATCACCCTGACGCTGCATGATCGGCAACCGCGTGAGTGGACAAAACAGGAAATCTCCCTTGTTGAAGATGTGGCGGAGCGCACCTGGGCTGCGGTAGAACGTGCCAACGCAGAAGCCGCCCTCCGCCGCAGCGAGGAACGCTTCCAACAGTTTGCCAATGCATCTGCGTCCGGCCTCTGGATCAGGGATGCCGAAACGCTGAGAATGGAGTTCGTCAGCGCTGCCATTGCTACGATCTACGGAACTGCACCCGAGGCTCTCATCGGAGATTGAACGCTGGGCCGCAAAGATCGTACCCGAAGATCGGGACGCCGCTATGGATCACATCAAGCAGGCTCGCGACGGTGAACCTGCCATCCACGAGTTGCGCATCCGGCGAGACGATGGCTCGTTCCGCTGGATCAGGAACACAGACTTTCCACTCTATGACCGGAAAGGCAATATGGAGCGCGTTGGCGGCATCGCTGAAGACGTCACCGAAACAAAAATGGCCGTTGAGCACCAAGGCGTGCTGCAGAAACATCACGCGACTATGTGCAACGCGGGAAGTTGCGCCTTTTCGTTCCAGTGTCCATGAACCGATTAAGCCGGGATCCGTTCCTGGCTCGCGCCAAATCGGCGGGACACCATCATAAGAAGCTTCCGCAACTCCGGTTCTCGAACTTTTCGAGCAGCGTCATGCGGCTTCATCCAAGCGAGGTCTCGTTCGGTCATTTCCGGAAATTTCTTTTTACGACGTCGAACTTTCAGGATGTATACTGCGACTAAAGGTTCGACCTGGCTCCCATCGGACAAGATTTTCGCATAGCGGAACTTGCCGAAGAGCTTACGCTTAACCTTGCCGAGGACGCCGGCCTCCTCCCAGGCTTCGCGCGCTGCGACCTCGTGAGGAGCAAGTCCATCAATGGGCCAGCCCTTCGGGATCATCCACCGCTTCGTTTCGCGCGTGGTAATCATCAAAATTTCTGGGCCATCGTCCTGCGAACGGATGCAAAAAGCACCGATTTGCTGACAGGATGCAGTAGACGATGGCTGGTCGCTGTTTGAAATGTCCATTAATCACCGCCAATCTTCAGCACGAACTGCACAAAGGCATTGATGTTCCCTCGATCTGAGTTTCCGTAGACATCCAATGGAAATCGTCCCTGGATCGAAGGCGAATAGGGTTTGATCGAGGAATGCGAGGCTAGTTGATTGGTAGTCTGGAATGGTGATCCACTTCCGCAGCTATCGTGTGAAAACGCCGGAACGCGCGCATTCGTCGGGAACTTTCGATCAAGGCCGCGTTTCGCTACTACCTGCAATTTATGGCCAACAACACAATTTTGGCGGCGATACTCTTTGTTATGCCCGCCCCCCTGTCTTGGCGCAGAAAAGCCCATCTCCTCAGGAATTCGCGCAAGAGGCCGCGGTTTCGAATGACTTCGAACTTCAGGCAGCCGACCTCGCCTTGAAGACATTCGCGCAGAGAAACTCGGAACGCTACCAATGCACAATATCCGCGTGCACGATCTGACAGATTAAGAGTGATCCGAGTACCAATAAGTTGACAACGAAGAAAGATGGCACGCCGCCCACTCTTTTGCGTCCATGGCGGAACGTTCTGCGCAGAAGGCCGTTTGATGATCTGGAGGCGACTATGACAAGTAGCCCTGAACATCGCATAGAGGCGGAATTGGTGTCGCATATTCCGGCGCTACGAAACTTTGCCCGACGCTTTCATAATTCGCCCAATGATGTTGATGATCAGGAAACTTTGGCGAAGGCCCTCAACAATCTAGACAAGTTCGAAGCCGGAACGCGGATGAAATCGTGGCTGTTCACGATCATGCGCAACACCTTCTGCACAAGGTACGGCTTGACGAAACGGGAACAGGTGGGCCTGACCCCAGACTGCGAAAATCGCATTTCGATCAAGCCTTCCCAGGAGGACTTCGTTAGAGCCCAGGAGCTTGAGGAAGCTATTTACAAGCTCCCGGAAAAGTTTCGGACGGTCATCGAGCTGATTTTTATTCAGGAAGTCAGCTATGAGGTGGCGGCCAATAAATGCGGCTGTCCAATAGGGACAATCAAAAGCCGCGTCAGCCGTGCCCGTAACATGCTCTGTAAAGCGCTGGATTGATCTGCCGCCGGTTAATTCATCGCCTCATTGCCCGGGGGGTCGAACAAGGCGCGGGCAATTTTTTGTAGCTCGGTCGGTTTCTGGCAAAGCACGAAGCCCGCGAATCTTTGCGGTACGATTGATGGATCGAAGCCCGTAGCAAACACGAACGGGATGTTCCTTTCCTCAAGTTTATCAGCGACCGGAAACACGAGTTCATCGCCGAGATGAATATCCAACATGGCCGCGTCAATCTCCTGTCCTCCGATGAGAGCCAGAGCATCCGCTACCGTTGCGACGGGTCCAACGACAAGCGCTTGCAAATTCACTAACGTTCGGCGGGTGTCATCTGCGAGAAAATATTCATCTTCCACGACAAGAATTCGTTTGCCGGCAAATAGTCGTAAAGGGTCCGTTGAGTGCATTCGCCGTCACGCCTCTCGTGAATTGATGATGTCTGTTACAGTTTGGGCAGCAAGGTAACCAGCTTTTCTGTGTCATAGGGCTTCAGGACGCACCGCGCAGTGTGGAACCTTTCCGGCAGGATGCAGGAATCATAGCCTGTTACGAACACAACTGGCATGCCGTGATCGCTGAGCGAATCCGCCAGGGAAAAGCAAGTCGTTCCGCTGAGATTAACATCAAGAATTGCCGCGTTGATACGCCAACCCTCGTTCTCAAGAAGTTCTTGCGCCTCATCGAGACGTCCCACCGGGCCGACAATCCGTGCGCCCTCACCGACAAGCGCGTCGGAGAGGGCGAACGCGACAAGAAATTCATCCTCGACAACGAGATAGCATTTATCCTCAAGGTGACGAAGTCGAGCCACGGTCCGCTCTTCAACGTGTGACAAACGAGCACGGCAAAAACATCCGATGAAGACACGAACCAGCCAACCGTCGATAGGTTCCCTTTGAACGCGAAAGTAGATGCGACATCTCGCGTGTCGATTCCCGCTAGAGGTCTGATCCACTTCCGTTGCCTTGGGAACAATCTGCGAAATGCTTGGTTAGACGGATTTTTGTGGTGGTGAAGGCGGGGAGGTGCATATGACTGAAACGTGCTCTTGTGTGATCACGAGCGGAAGCGCAAGACATCGCCTGGCGCTAACAAACGGCACTTGCCATGGGCAAACGGCCAGAGGTCTTTCGGCGTTCCATCATCAACTTTCCTTCTTGAGCCATTCCGTGGCGAAAGTCATAGTTGAGACAGCAATGGGGTTTCCGGCCTCATCTCGGACTGAAACCTTCACGCGGAAATCATCTCTCCCGTTGATTTCGTCGTTGGAGATATCCGTCACAATCTGCGCGATCTCGTCCGTGATTTCGACATTTCGGTCCAGGTTTTTGCCCATCTGGTCCGGTATGAAGCCATCGCCGTTATCAATATCGAAAAAATACCGCGTCATTGCATATCTCCCTTCGTCACAAATGAAGGGCGCGGACGATTGTTCCCCTGTCCGGCGCTGCAAAGCAAGAAACTGTAGTCAGGCGCCGTATGATTGACGTTCTGATAGACAATCTAAATGCTCGCGACGAACTCAATGCGCAGGAGATTGCGCATCTTGCAACGATTGTGACGAGCGAGCGACTAGTGGCGCCCGGTCAAGATATCGTTCCGGAAGGGTCGCGGCCGATGACCTCGGTGCTGCTGCTTGACGGTATCGCCGCGCGTTATCGCGTGATGAACGATGGCAAACGACAAATCACGGCTTTGCATGTGCCCGGGGACTTTATGGATCTTCATGCTTTCCTTCTGAAAACCATGGATCAGGGCGTGTTAGCCTTGTCGCGATGCCGCATTGCGATTGCCACGCATTCGGATTTGCAGCGTACGACGGAAACGATGCCTCACCTCACGCGCCTGCTTTGGCTGCTGACAGTGATCGACGGCGCCATCCACCGTGAGTGGATCGCCTCCATGGGCCGACGCAGCACCAAGGCCCACCTCGCCCACCTGATTTGTGAAGTGTATATTCGACTGAAGATCGTCGGAAAAACAGACAACGGCAGCTTCCATTTGGCATTGTCGCAGGCGGTCACAGCTGACGTCCTAGGTATCTCAATAGTGCATCTTAACAAGACGTTGCAAAGCCTTCGGCGAGATGGGGTATTTCGATGGGATGGTCAAAAGGTCTCTATTCTGGACTGGATCAAACTTACGAAAATCGCTGAATTCGACGACACATATCTCAACCTCGTGCATGAGCCCAGATAGGCGATAGCGGTTTTGTCGCGTCGGAGCGAAACGGTTGGTAGGGCACTGGGGTTGTTGGGAAAATCTAATCTGTTCGAGGTCACGTCCGCCTGAAACATCTACGGTGACGCCGGGCCGGTGGTCTGAACACTGTGGAGGGCCTGATCGCAATTTTTCGTAAGTTTGAAAATTCTGATCGCTCGGGGGAACCATGGGGGATTCGCAAGGTTGGACCCTCGTGGCCGGCACCACGCTCGCGGCTACCGTGGGGGCGTTTCCAGCTTCACTAATCGCCGCGTCTACCAAGGTCAGATTTCAAACAGCAACAACAGCCATGGCCCGGCCTCGCGTCCAAAAGGGATCCCGTCCCGGACCACGGAGAGGAGAGCTACAAGGGATCAGGCCGTCTTGATGCGCGAAAAGCACTCATTACCGGAGGGAGTTCGGTATGGGTCGGGCGGCAGCTATCGCGTACGCGCTGGAAGGTGCTGATGTCGCTATTAACTACCTTCTTGCAGAAGAAGAGGATGCTCGGCAAGTTGTTGTTCTTATTGAGAAAGCCGAACGCAGCTGTCGCTCTTCCAGGCGACCTCCGCGACGAAAAGTTTTGCCAGAAGCTTGTTGAAGATGCTGTGGCCGCGTTGGGTGGTCTCGATGTTCTCGTCAACAATGCGGCTCGCCAACAGACCAAGCCGACGTTGGAAGATATCTCTTACGAAGATTTCGACGCGACGATGAAAACCAACGTTTACGCGGCTTTCCTTCTGACCAAAGCCGCTTTGAAGCATCTTAAGCCTGGCTCCGTGATCATCCATTTCACTCCTGTGCCCACGATCCATCCGAAGACTTGTCGACTACGCGATGACAAAGGCGGCCGTCATGAATTTTACCAAGTCGATGGCCCGTCAACTCGGGCCGAAGGGAATTCGGATGAACGGCGTGGCTCCTGGTCCAATCTGGACCCCGCTGCAGGTGTCTGGCGGAGCTACGATGGAGAAACTCACGAAGCTCGGCGGCGACACGCCACTCGGTCGTCCCGGACAACCTTCGGAATTGGCCTCGATTTATGTGCAGCTTGCAGCGTCCGACGCAAGCTATGCGACCGGACAGATTTACGGAGCTGCAGGAGGCGATGGGCAGCCCTAACGGTCCTTACCCAGCTCGGAGAGTCTCAGGTAACACGAACGGTGCAAAGAAGGCCGCCCGCCCGCTTCAGTTTAATTTCATCGGAGATTGTGATGTCCAGGATTGAATATGGCTCCTGCTTCTGCGGCGCAATCAGGGCTGAGGTGACCGGCAAGCCTTTCTGGATCAATTGGGATCATGACCGCGACTGCCGCAAGGCGCTAGGCAGTCCGATGACCATCTGGATCGGATACAAGGCGGATCAAATTACCTATGTCGCGGGCCGGCCGAAGGTGTTTTCGAAGACACGCGGCGTTCTGCGGTCTTTCTGCGCGGATTGCGGAACGTCAATCGCCTATCAGGATGCCGGTCTTCCGGGCGAAACCTACCTGTGCATCGGCTTCATGGATGATCCCGTTCGTTTCGAACCGGTCGCCCACGGCTTTTACGAAGAACGCTTGCCGTTTGTTGATCTGCGCGACGATCTTCCACGGGAGGCCCGATACACACGGCCACGGCAAAGGACATTCGGTGACCCCAGGGATCGGTGACCACTACTTGGTTTGATGCGGCGTTGATCAATGATGAACCCAGCCTATTTTCCGGTATCAGAATGCGCCGCTACATCAACATCATCGGTGCCCTCTGGACCCGTTATCGCTGAGGTTGATGTTGCCGACGCGCGTTAACTCCGATCGTTAGGTTAGACCCGGCAATCATCCAAGCTTCTGGCAGTATATCTCGCCGACGGCTACAGCAGTCTTTTGATCCTTGTAAGGTCCAGAAAGCGTGGCACGTCATCCCGAAAGACGATGAAGACGCCTTTTGACAGAATGTGAAGAACGATTGTCGTCCCCGCTGGTAGACCGATTACAATCAGTGCCGATCGCACAAACATTCCTCATACCCGCAGGGCGCATTGCTCCCCTCTGTCCCTCCCCGCGTTGAGGTAATTTCCTTCAGGAGCTGGCTATTAGGGACCGTCCTGCCAAACCAGCAATTATCCGGACAAAAAGCCTTGTTTTCACGAGGCTTGATTTGATTCCGCGCCATGAAATCGGGAATAGCGGCTATACCAGCCGCCTACATTGATCGCTCTTCGCGGTTCGATGCGGTAGCGCTGCTGAATCTTGCCTCATACGCTTTCGTCGCATAATCGCCAGGTGGGCGAATGAATAGTGTCAAGCGAAGTGAAGATTTGACCCCGTAGGCGAAACGAAGAACTGACCCCCTTCATTGATTTGCTGTTTCGTTTGTCTCGAGCGCCGTTCCGGTCTTCTGCAGAAGGCCGGAACGGCGCTTTTCGCGAAGCCTGTAGCTATCACCTCGAATGGTGATCACTGTCGAGTGGTGCAAAAGGCGGTCTAATATCGCGGTGGCGACAACAGGGTCTCCGAAGACGCTCCCCCACTCACCGACTGATCGATTTGAGGTAATCAGGATTGATCCTTTCTCGTAGCGGCGAGAGACCAGTTGGAAGAACAAGTGAGCCGCGTTCGCTTCGAAGGGCAGATATCCGAGCTCATCGATGATAAGCAGTTTCGGTCGTGACAGGGTCGTCAATTGCTTGTCTAGGGTTCCGTCGCTGTGGGCCTTTGCCAGCATGGCGACGAGTGTGGCTGCGGTCACAAACTGGACATTGTAATTTTGACGGATCGCTTCGCGGCCGAGACTGACGGCAAGATGAGTTTTCCGGTTCCGGGTGGCCCCAGGAATAAGACTGTATCGCCGTGAGCGATCCAGCGGCAGGTCGCCAACTCTCTGATCTGTCCACGATCCACCGATGGCTGTGCCTCGAAGTCGAAGCCGTCGAGTCCACGCACGAACGGGAACTGCGCCAGTTTGCTCGACATGGAGAAGCGCCGCTCGTCGCGCCGTGCAATCTCACGCGATACCAGGAACGCCAATGCCTCGCGCAGCGTCATTTTCGAGCGAGCGGCCTCGTCTAGCAGGCTGTCGAGTTGATCGCGGATTGCTGTCAGCTTCAGGCGATCGAGCGTTGCGATGAGTAGATCATTGTCTACGGTTGTCATCACCAGCCACCTCCAACCACAGCCTCGTATTCCGCAAGCGGGCGCAGCAGGGCTGCTGGCGTCGTCTCGATTGGAGCGGAACGAACCAGCCCTTCGATACCCGCAACGCCGACGAAGTGGGTCCGGTCCACGATCCGTTGTCGCCGTCCCTGGCACAGAGCATGATCAGCTACGACATGGCCGGCGTGGCGGACGATGACACGACCCGCAAGTACAACGACCTGGACGCTTTCACCTATGAGACGCCAGGGTACGGAGTAACTGTTGGTGTCGAGATCGATGGCGCAGTCTGCCTGCACCTTGCGCACGAGATCGCGCAGCTGACCAAACGGTGCACGGCCTGACAGAGGCCGAAGGGCATCGACCTCGCCAGCGAAGCGCTCAATTGGAGGTTCGCCAGTCGTGCCGTGGTCGCGCTGATCGGCGACCTCACGTATCCAACGATCCAGATGTGCCTCGAAGGAGGCCCAGCTCTTAAACCGGCGACCTGCGATGGCGTTCTTCTTGACGTAGCCGACCCCGCGCTCATCCTTTCCCTTTGTCTGGGCCCGGTATGGAGCGCACGCGCGTGGCATGAAGCCCCAGTAACGTGCAAATGCCCATAGCCGTGCGTTGAAGCGCACCTCCCGGCTAACCGCGTCGTGATGCTCGACAAGCGCATTCGCATTATCCAGCAGAACCTCACCAGGAACGCCGCCGAACCGAAGAAACGCGCCTTCCATGCCCTCGAACCAGTCGGTCTGTCCTTCTCGCAGTGAGGCACGTATATGGATGCGTCGGGAATAGCTCAGCGTGGCGACAAAGACGTTTACCCGGATTCGCTCATCGCCAATCCAGACACGAGTCTGCCCAAAGTCGATCTGCAATTGACGGCCTGGTGGCGTCTCAAACCGGACTGTTGCCCGCTTCTGCGCTTTGAGTTCGCGCCGCCATTCCCGGACCCGAAGCTCAACCGAGCGCAAACCGATGATAATTCCATGCTCGCTGGCCAGCTCCTGCCGGATCACATCGGCATTGCCGTCGTGCCGGAAGAAGCGTTCGCGCAGCCAATCAACCAAGCCATCGAAGGCAGTGCGGCGAACCGGCTTCTTGAATGAGGCTGCTCCGCCCTCCCGCAAATATCGCCGGACAGTGTTGCGAGCACAGCCAAACTCTTTTGATAAGCGCTTGGCACCCCAACCAAGCTCGTGAAGCCGCAACATTGCCACCACCTCATCAGCCTGAAGCATATCTTCGCCCTGCATTGTCCGCGACAATGCAGGATGCGCTGAAATCATGCTCATCATCCATCTCTCCTCGTTCTGAAACGAGGGGGCAGTTCTTCATTTCGTTAGGGAGGCAGTTTCTCACTTCGCCTGACAAATAGTGCGCCGGGAAGGCCGAAGACTAAGCACTGAAGAATGAATATGGGCCACTAGGAGACATAGAGCGATCGCATCAGAGCCTTGACGCGGAACAAACTCAATCAGCCGCCGTTTCAGAACATTGTAATATTACGTGGAGGAGGTACCGATGGGTGTCGAACAAGCTCCGACTAAACAAGGCAAGGAAGCTGCCAAGGGCCTGCGCAGAAGTGCCGCTGGGGAGGAGAAAAAAATTGAATCTCGAAAGGGCTCGGATTTTGCCAAGGGGGCAGCGCGCGTTGAAGAACGCTCACGGAGTTCTGACGGCAAGAGCCCTGACGAAAAACAGAAACCGAAGCGATAATAACACGGTGAAACTATCGGCTGGCTGCGCGGTTTCTGCATGCCGACGGTCCCTACAACGTCGGTCGCTTCCTGCGCCCGATCCGGCAATTGAAGCGAGCCAGTGGCTGCCCCCGGCCACAGGCTTATAAATTGGCACTGCGCTCCATCAAAATAATCTTCCAGGTTCGAAACTAATGCGGCATTGGCCGTTCGGCACCATCGGACCCACTGTGATTTGATGATGGCGCGCCCTTCCATGCGTCCCCCCGCCCTCAGCCGAATGGGCCGCCGGCATGGATGCGAGGTGCTGTGAGATGGCCTCCCTGGTCAAGAGTTTCTCAATGGAGGATAGACAAGGAGTAGCTTGTTGAAGACGAGCTTATTCGCTGTCGGAGACCGAACGATAAGCCACCGGGCGCTACGAGGACCACTCGTTCGAGGCAAAACGCGAGATCAACGGCAAACGCGCTGCATCTTTGGTCACAGACAGTCCACGTCCTCCCGAAATGGATCGCGAACCGATTCCCTTGGCTACCAATCCGGGTCTCGACTCGCAGTGACGCCTAAGATGCAGGGAAGGGGATGACTTGAAGTTGATATATTCAAATGTCATCATATGTGCGGGTGATCCCTGAACACCATATCCCGCCTTGGCACATTGCAGTCCGAAACTGCGATATGGCTTTTGGCTCTACAAGGTCCAACTGGAACTGTGAAGTCGAGATCGTGCACAGACGCGGCCGCGATTAGTGAGCCAGTGGGTCGCACGCAGCCACTGCGGAAAATGCGGGGAACCAATAAACCCACCTGTGCGTTTTGACACGTTCAGATAGAAAGGACCCGTCATGAACCGCATAATCTACATCGTTGGACTCGTCGTGATTGTCATCGCAATTCTATCGTTTTTTGGCCTTCGGTGAATTTGCTGAAAAGCTAATTCAATGGAAAATGATTGTCGCGGCTGGCGCCGCGGCGACCTACGGCGAGACGCCCGGCTAGCTATGCAAACCGCGACATCCGGCGCAAAACGATACCTAGCCTAAAAGAGGTGATGCCCACGAGAATCGCGAGGCCAACAGTGGTACCCGCGGAATGCGAGACCGGTTTAAAATCCGAAACACGGGATTTTTCCACCTCCGACACCTGTTCTCGGAGATGTGCGACGTAGGCGGTGAGGCGGCGAAGCTCTTCAGCTTGGGACAGACCAACTTTTTCCTCTTTGGACGTACTTCGAGGGGCGTTCCCATCGTCATTCTGTAGACCCTCGAAAGAATCCTCCAGTTCGTTCCGCCTGCTGGAGAGGCCCCATTTGCCCGATTTTGTGCTGCTTCCGCGCATGATCAACTTGCTCCTTTTTACGGTAACCGAACAACGCAGGTGCGGGCAAAAGGATGCAGGGTTTGAGGCGGTTTTTTAAGGGTCAATAAAAAAGCCGCCACTCCCGGCAGTAAATGGCGACGCTAGAGTGGCTCACAATGTAGATCTTTAGTATAGGAAATGCAGTATTCTCCCTCCCAGAAAGGGCAGAGATCAAATGCAATTATAGGGGATTTTCAAACACATTTTTGGTATCGTTTTTCACCTGTATAATATTAAACGATACGAAAGAGGAGCGGCCAGCACGCCGTGCATGTTGGGACGAGGTGCCAAAGTTGGCCCAAGGATAGCCACCGGCCCGCTGGGATGGACGACGGCAGCCTAATCGCCGAACAAAGCAAGCTGGAAAACGGACAAGCCCAAAAGCCGACGAACCTGATCCCGACGCCGCTATGCCCCAAGCCTCCGATTGCGCCACTTACCCGCAGCGTGGCTTGTTCCCGGCGTTCGAGAAGAAATATGTAGACGGTGATGTGCCGTGGAGGGGAATCGTTCGACGATTTGTGCTCAGAAACTGGCGGTATCTGTAGCGGTAACGACTGCCGGAATCAATCGCTCAGCATCATGGCCCTCACCTTGCCAAGATCGATTGGCTTTCCCCAAGTGGAAACGCCCCTGAACCTCGGCGGCATTATCGAGGCATCATAGCCGGTGGCAAAGACGAACGGCACTTTTCGCTTGGCAAGCAGATCAGCAACCGGAAAAACGGGTTCGTTACCGAGATTGACGTCAAGTATGGCGTAGTCGATCCGATCGGTGGCCTCGATTAGCTCGATCGCCTTTTCCAGTTGACCGACAGGGCCGACAACGATGGCTCCTTCACGTTCCAGTTCATCACACAGCTCGCTCGCCAGGATATATTCGTCTTCGACCACGAGTATGCGGCGGCCTTCCAGATTTCCCTTGGGCATGAACCGTCTCCATTCGGCCTTTCGCGACAGTCTCCGTCAGTGGGGTGCTTCCACCACGTTCGTCCGCCTGGGATACATTACGGCAGGCAGGTCGAAAGCGACAGCTCCAACCTTATCGAACTTCCGACAGCCAACTGTGTTCCATAAGGATTTCAAATTGCAAGGGTTGATCGCAAGAAATGCTGCTCGGCAGCGTGCTAGGCCCACCAACATCACCAATCACGCTCCTTTGGCCGAACGATTTGCGTCTGAGTCACTGGAACGACTTGACATCACTTAGCTAGTAACTTGAGGGAGCGGCCCTGGGGAGGGTGCCAAGAACAGGATAATCCGACCTCCCCGAAACTCGCGTGACGCTTCGTCACCGTTCCCCCACCGTGTCGGTCGATCGCCCATTTGAACGATTGCCTGCAAAGGAGCAGGCAGTCGCAACGATCAAGCAGACCCAGTTGTATTCAGCTCGTCAGGCTCCCGTGCTCAATGCGTTGGCGAGGCGTTTTCCTCCGTCGCTAGGGATTCTGTAGATCTCTTCCTGAGAAGCTGGCAAAGGCGTTCGGCACGCGACGTAATGCAATTAGGGTCTGCTCGTGGAACAATGACCGGCTGCGTCATGTGTTCACGACACCTTGAGCTTGAACATGCCCAGTCTTCATCAAGCGGTATAATCTTCTAACGGCACCAATGCCGTCCGATCTCACTCGATCGATGATGACAATAGGCCTGTCGTTGCTGGTTGGAAATCTTTATTGCCGCTTGATGAGAAAATTGCTTCGCACTGGGGCCAATCCAGAATGCGCTCCCACGTTGAGCCCAGCACCCACCTCATCGAACGGATGCACGCTTAACCGAGAGATCCCCTCCAAACGTCTGAATGATTTCATTGAGGCGAAGGGGCTTTTGCAGGCATGGGATGGTCGAAAATTCTGCTGGAATGACTTCCGGATCTTAACCGGTCGCGAAAACGAACGGAATCTTGAGCTTCACCAACGCGGCAGCGACCCGAAATCCGCGCCATCGCCAAGGTGATATCCAGAAGCACGGCTGATGGTATCTCTTCGGCCAGAACATTGCGCGCCGCTTCAGCGTCCGGACATGGGCCAAGGACGTTCGCCCTTGCTGCCGTCAGGGCGCGCACAATATCGGTGGCGAGAAAGTATTAGTCTTCCACGACGAGGATTTTCTTGCCCCTCAAGTCGGCAGGCTCGGTCATGTAGATCTCCGAATAAAGCCGGCTCTAACCAAGCGGGAAAGGTGAAGTTCCAGGACTGCAGACACGGAACACGACAGCCCCTTACACGCCATCGTCATCACCCGCAGCGGTACTTTTAGAAACAGGAATCGAGATCGTGCAATGCACACCGTCGTCGCCAAGCGTATAGCTTGTTCGCGCCTTGAGCTGATACGGCAACGCGCGTTCGATCAGTTCCCGACCCTGCCCCGTGCCAGTCGGCATTGATCCCAGAGCAGGCATCGCAACATTTTCCTCGCGCCAGTCGATGTGCAGCCACGGTTGGCTACCCTTTCCATCGACCTCCAGCGACCAGCGAACATTTAGCCGCGCCGCGTCCTGGCCCAAGGCTCCGTATTTGACCGCATTGGTGGCGAGTTCGTGCAAGGCCATTGCAAGGGTCTGGACTGTAGATGAACGCAAGCGGATTCCGTCCGGCCCCTCAAGCGATAGGCGATCGCTGGAACCGTTCATGGCGCCGAGTTCAACCCTGACCAGTTCGTCAAAGGTGACCCGATCATGCTCGTTCAGTCGCGATAGCAACCCCTGGACGCGAGCCAGGGCTTCCAGCCGGTTTTTGAAACGGTCGTGGAAGTCTTCGAGGCCGCTGCTCGAACGAGCCGTGTTGTCCGCCATTGAGCGGATAACGCCGAGAAGGTTCCGGGTCCTGTGCTGCAGTTCGGCGACCAACACCTCCTGGCGTTTGTGCAGGCCTCGGATGTCATCAACGTCCGTGGACGTGCCAAGCCACTCAACGATCGCGCCCTTTTTGTCCCGTACGTAGGCTGCCCGTGTGTGGAACCAGCGATAGGCGTCTGTCTCGCTCTGACGCAGCCGATACTCGACTTCGAAGCCTCCTGTAGCCAAAGCCTCGGACCACGCTGTTTTCGCAACGTCCCGGTCATCGGGATGCACCGGCTCCAGCCACCCATGTCCATGGCTCTCCTCTTCGCGCTGGCCGGTATATTGTGTCCATTGCGGACTTGCCCAGGTCCAGTGACCGCCATCGATGGCGCGCCACACCAACTGCGGGATACCTTCAAGGAGAACACGCTGTCTCTGTTCGGCAGCCGCGAGTGCCTGTTCCGTCTCCTTGATCTCGGTGATGTCATGACCGATGCCGCCAATATGGCCGACGCGACCGGCTTCGTCCTTGATTGGAAAGTCCGTGTTTCGCAGCCATCGTATTGCACCATCAACCGGCCGTTGAATGCGGTATTCAAAGGTCATCCATTCGCCGTCGCGCACCCGCCGGAGATTAGCCGCGGCGAGTTCGCGGTCATCAGGGACGATCAGCTCCAGCCAGCCTACCATGTTATCGCCACGCAGTGCCGCCTCGCGGTCAAGGCCGTAGATCGCTTCGAAAGCGGGCGTTAGATATTCCCACTGCATAGTCTCCGCATCACGAATCCAGAGGACGTCCTGGGATGCCTCGCCGAATTGACGCAGGCGCTCCTCGCTTTCCCGCAACGCGGTTTCAACGCGTGCACGTTCAGATATATCGACAAAACTCACGACCGTACCGTCGATGCGGTCTTCCACGGTGCGGTAGGGTCGCAGCCGCATGGCGAATCGTTGCCCTCCTTTGCTGCTGACCTCCCGCTCGATCGGGATCAAATCCTTCAGGACCTTTTCCGCATCGACGCGAATGTCGTCATAGTTGAGCTGGTGGGTAAAGTCGGTGATGGCGCGTCCGATATCATGCCTGGTGATGTTGAAGAGGTCCGCGATCGGGGACGTAAACATCTTGATGCGCATGTTTTGGTCGAGGAAGAGGGTGCCGATTTCGGTGGCGGCCGACAGGTTCTGTAGATCGCTATGGGCCGCCGAGATGTTCTCCAGCTTGCTTTTCAGCTCTGCGTTGACCGTATGAAGCTCTTCGTTTATCGACTGAAGTTCTTCCTTCGAAGTCTCCAGCTCCTCCGCTGTGGAACGGTACTCCTCGTTCATCGACTGCAGCTCTTCATTGGCCGCCCGAAGCTCCTGCATCGAAGACTCCTGACTGTTCCGACTGATGAGCAAAGCCTCCTGCGCTGCTTTGAGCTCGGCATAAAGGCGCCTCACCTCGTCAGGCCTCGCCTCACCGGTGGAGCCGGCCTCCTCACCATCTCGGACTTCGCCGCCATCGAGAAAAAAGACGAGCGCCTGGCTGCCACGCTGCGCTTCAGTCGCCACCGGTGTCACGTGCATAGACACGCGACGACGATGCTGTTCGAAGGCGACGACGGTCGGCAAAGTGATGGTAGGCTCGCCTTGTTCGATTGCACGGGCCAATGCCAGTCTGAGATCAAGGCGCAATTCCGGTTTTACCACGGACGATAGCGACCTTGAGACGGGCCCCGCCGAGAGGAAGAGGAAGCGACCGGCCGTCGGAGACAGGTGAAGGATATTCTGCCCGTCATCGACAAGTACACTTGCGGGCGCGTTTTGCTCCAGGGCCGCAACATGCAAGGCGGCCGGCAACCCCGACCGTTCGGTTCCAATCGGCGTGGGGCGCTCTGTGTGGTTTGCCTGCTCTGGCGCTGCGAACTGCGGCAGGATGGGCAGGAGATGGCTCGACTGCGGTCGGGAACTGTAAAGGCGTGCGTGCCGGTCGACTGGGGCAAACAAGTCTGTCGCGACGTCGGCTGTCTCTGCCGATCCTAGAAACAGGTAGCGGCCGGGCCTCAGACTATAATGGAAGATCGAACACACCTGAGCCTGAAGGCTTCGTTCGAGGTAGATCAAAAGGTTGCGACAGGAGATCAGGTCGAGCCGCATGAACGGCGGTTCTTTAAGAATGCTGTGCTTTGCAAACAGCACGCTTTCGCGAAGCTCCTTTCGCACCCGAAAGTGTGTTCCTTCATCGATGAAGAAGCGCGCAAGCCTTTCTGGCGTCACGTCAGCTTCGATAGCGCGCGGATAGCGGCCTTCCCTTGCTGTCGTTAATGCTGTCTCATCCAGATCCGTTGCAAAGATTTGGAAGGGCACCTTCATCTTCCGTCGTGCCATTTCCTCATGCAACAGCATAGCTACGGAGTAAGCCTCCTCACCGGTAGCGCAACCAACCACCCAAATCCGGATGCTTTCCTCTTCATGATGGTCGGCCATGTCTACCAAAGGTTTCAGAACCTGAGATGCAAGCGCCTCAAATGCCTGTTCATCTCGGAAAAACGTCGTCACCGATATCAGGAGGTCGGAGAAGAGGTTTTGGGCCTCCTCCGGCGTGGTCAGAAGGTGATCGGCATAATCTGCCAGCGTGTCCTTGCGGCACACCTGCATCCGGCGAACCACACGGCGCATGACCGTTGCACGCTTGTACCCTGAGAAATCGTGGCCCACACGAGTTCGTAGCAAGGCGACGATGCGGCGAAGGTCATTGGCGGCGCCGATCATATCCAATGACCGCACCGCCTCCTTGCTATGGGCGACCTCCGCCAACCGTTCTGCCAAACGTGCGACTGGTGCGACAAAGTCTGCGGCGCCTGTTGCGATCGCGCTCTGAGGCATTGAGGAAAAAGTTGCCTCTGTTGGCTCCTGGACCATAATGACGCCGCCGGCCTCCTTGACGGCAGTGACCCCCAGCGCGCCGTCCGAGCCTGCGCCTGACAGGACCATCGCAACCCCGTCCCCGCGGGCAGCAGCAATAGAGCGGAAGAACATGTCGATCGGCGCGCGCTGCCCACGCGGCTCGGTAAACCCGCGGGCTGTGATGCTGTCTCCGTCGATAACAAGTTCACGGTCGGGCGGAATGACGAAGACGCAGTTCGGCTTGAGCTTTGGCGACTCACCAACCAGATGAACAGGCATGCGCGTATGCTGCGCCAGGACTTCACTCAATGCGCTCGGTTCGTCGGGCGACAGATGCAGGATTACGACGTAGGCGAGGCCGAGATCAGGTGGCACTAGGCGGAGCAAATCCTGAAGCGCGGTTACCCCTCCCGCTGAAGCGCCGATAGCACAGACAGGGATAAACTTGCGGTTTGCAGGCAGGAGGTATTCTTCGTCCGTCATGGCGTCGCTCATATGAATTTATCTCTTTGAGTATCGAGAAAACGCGCATGGCGTCAAACCTAATCGTACGCCCGTCGTGCGTAGCCTTCCGTCCGCCCGCTACCCCTCCTTCAGCACAGCACGACCTTCATAGGATGGAATTTCAAGTTCCTCTGCGCCGTCCGGCTCGCCTTCCATCAGTTGCAGGAGGGCTTGCCGCAGGATATCGGCGTGGGCTCGATATTCATCCGACTTCTGAAGGAAGTTTTCCGCCATCCCCTCTCTTCCAGAGGCACGAGCGTCCCGTCCCATGCGAGACATCAGTTCGGCACGCTCCTCGACGATCCTCAGGGCCACGCGCATCGCCTCGTCCACTGCGCTCTGCTTCTCCATCATCAATACCTTGCCGGTATAGCCGTGTCCGACCTGGCAACGAAATCGGAGTGGATGGGAGCCTTCAATCTCGGAAAGGACGCCCCCGCAATCAGGACACGTTAATGCAACCGGGTGGCCGAGTTTCCCCATGCTGCCCGTCGTGGAAGCAGCGCCAGCGGCAATCTCGACCTCTAGTCTCAGTTCAGAAGGTACGGGTCGAGCAGGACCAGCTTCTTCTTGCACGTACCTGGCTATCGCAGATGCAAGCTCACCTGCGCCAGCGCTGAGGTCCATCGGCGTCGCTTCGAGGGCCGCTATCGGCATAGCGGCGGCTTCTGAGGTACTCGGTGCTTGAACCAAGGCAACGCCGCCGCATCGCTTGATCGAAGATAGCCCCGAGGCGCCATCGTTCAGCATTCCACTGAGGATCAGTCCGATCGCTCTTGGACCGACCGAAAGCGCCACGGAACGAAAGAGCGGATCGATAGCCGGTCGCGCGAGGTTTTCCCGAGGCCCCTTGCCAAGTTTGAAGACGTCCCCGATCAGCAGGAGGTGATGATCCGGAGGCGCTATAAACACTTTTCCCGACTCCAGCGCCATCCCGTCCTGCACTATGACTACAGGAAACGGGCTGCGGGAGGCGATCGCTGTATGGACGCCAGAGCTATCCGCGGGTATGTGAATGACCACGATGATCGTAGCATTCAAGTCTCGAGGCAGCTTCTCCAGTATGGCGTTTAGTGGCTTGATTGCCCCAGCTGAGCCACCGATGGCGACAACGTTTCTGTTCGACATAGGACTATCCTTTTATTCTAAAACTCCGTCCCATGCTAAAGGTTGCCTAACCTGAGCAAGATGGCTCCAGGATGACCGGTCGTCTAGCGATATCGCGCTTGAACTATTTGATCCTAGATCCATTACGCAGTGTTGTGGCGCCCGTCTGATCGATGCCTGAAAGGCTGTTGGGTGATTTCTCCCGTTGGAACACTTCGACGTGGTGCCCCTAAGGTCAGGCGCGGGCTATCGAAAGAGACTCATGTGTGCGCATGGCCTTGAGCTCACCAACAGTGACGGGGCGACGGAAAGATCGCGGCGGATCAGCCAATCAGCTGTAGGCGGCGTTGCCCCGGCAATTGATAACAGCATAGGCTATCCGCAAACGATTTCGAACTTCCCTCGCTGCGACGCGGCGATATCGGAAGATCATCAGACCCGCGCTAAGTAGACGAACACTCACGACAGCCAGTTTAGTGACGGACGGCACCCGGTCCCCCATGCATCGACCTCCTCTCGGCAACATGTGTTAAAGCGCGCCGTAGAGCAGATGTCTGCATTCAAGAAAACGCTAAGTCGAACATGTCGTGCATCGCCATTCTCCTGCCGGAAATCGCGATGGCAACCTCCTGCGATTAAGTCGGAAACACACCCTTAAATGGGACAGAGCACGGGCAATTTCGTAGCGGAAACTTTTTTCGCTTCGACAGGGAACAAGATCCAGACGGAAGGGTTCGAATGTCCCCAATGAACCCTGATGAGATAAATCCATGGTTTCCGTCTTCGCCATCATGATCGCAGTTTGCGCTTTCGGCTTTGTCCTTGGATACTTTTACAACCGGTTTGAAGTTATTGCTGCGCGGCGGGCTTTAGTTGACCAGAGAATTAAGTTCGAAGCCGATCTTTCACGCGCTGCGGAAGTTCTCGAGGATTTCGAAGAGATTTTTGATGAGATGGAACGTTTCCATTCGTCTCACGAAACGGCTGTCGTACTGCCATTCAAACCACCGGTTGTTTAGGCACAGAAAGAAAAACGGCAGAGCGGTGGGGCTGCACAGTGCTCTGCCGCAAATGGATCATCGAAGCATAGCTGGAGAGGCCGGGCCCGGTGTGGTGTAGGGCCGTCGTTTCTGTCCGTAGGCCATTCCAGACGCTGTTAAAAGCTTGGAGTCATGCAGTAGAGATCTCCGGTTGCCCAGATCTGCCACCTGGACGATGGCGTCTCGCTTGGACTGAATGTGTACGATCGCGCGCTCGTGCGGTTTGGCTGCCGATCCTCGAGTGCCAAGTTGGTCTGGAGAGGTGTCGCCTTGATTGGGCCACACCGAGGCATCCGATAGGCACCGCTACATTACAGAACGGTAGACGTTTTGAAGGTAAAAGGGATCGTGTCCCAGCGAGTGGTGTAGCTGGATTTCATAGCCATCGGTGATTTCCGGTAGAGTCGGGGTGCTTAGAACCTGGCTCTGCCGCCGAGAAGCTGATGGCACGGACTCGCGTTAACGCCGATTTGCAAAGGCGTCATATCCCTTCGCCGCTCGTTTCGGGAAAGGGAACTAATATCGTTTTCACAAGTTGGAAAGCACCTGAGATGGCAGAAGAAGGGGAAAGTTGATGAAATCTCGCGTTAAACGCTTCTGGTATAGCTCGACAAACCCAAAATGGTCACGACCGCCTGTCAACCGGCGCGAACCGCAGATAATGGTGCCCCAGGTAGTTGACCTTGCCTTCCCGAAGAAAACCGTTCAGGAAATAGCCGTTCCCGCTTCTATCAACGGCAGGAGTCTGGCTGATGGACGCCCATAAGGGACTGGCCGGGGTGCGCTCGGTCAAGAAAGCCACGATCTATACGATTTCCCCGAGCTATTCTGTACAGTCGGCCGCGGGTCTCATGGCCGGAGCGGGCGTCGCTTTCCTGCCAGTGGAACACCGCCCTGTTGGTGCCATAAAGCATTCTCCGCGCAGGACGGACAATGATCGACTGACAAACCCAAAGGGTTCATTGTTGTCGATGGCGCCCGGCAGCTGGCCGGGATCCTGTCACTGGAAGACATATCCCGCTCGGATCCGCTGTTGGGTGCGCGCGTGGTCGCGACCCCACAATACCGCGGTCACCCGACAAGCATCTTTAAATGACGCATTTGACGCGGAATACCCGGAAAAATCCTGGACTTAAAGGGGAGCGGATTCATGAAAAGGGGCCCTGTTGAGATCCAACCGGGACGGTGGCAGAAATTGGGTGCCATCCCTGACGCCGATGGCGTCAATTTCGCGCTGTTTTCCGCACACGCCGAATCGGTGGAACTCTGCCTATTCGACGAAAATGGAGAGACCGAAACCGCACGGCTTGAACTGCCGGAATTCACCAACGAAATCTGGCACGGTTACGTGCCTGGACTAAAGGCCGGTGCGCTCTATGGATACCGCGTGCATGGACCCTACGATCCATCCGCCGGCCACCGGTTCAATGCCAACAAACTGCTCATTGATCCCTACGCGCGCGAGTTGGTCGGCGACATCACGTGGTCAAATTCGCATTTTGGCTATGACGTCGGAAGCCTGGACAAAGACCTATCGTTTAATCGAAGCGATAGCGCCGCTTCCATGCCGAAGTGCCGTGTGGTCGAATCGAAAAACTATGACTGGAAATCCGATCGCCCTCCCGCGATAGCCTGGTCCCGGACCATTTTTTACGAAGCCCATGTGAAAGGGTTCACCCAGCTTCATCCGGCTGTTCCGGAAAAACTTCGGGGCACGTTCGAGGGGCTCGCGGACAAGGCGATTGTCGACTATCTGAAGTCCCTTGGCATTACCTCGGTGGAGCTCCTGCCCATCCATTACTTTCTTGATGACAAACATTTGATCGACAAGGGTTTGCGCAACTATTGGGGTTACAACAGCCTCGGATTCTTCGCGCCGGCGAGCCGCTATTATGGCCCGCGCGGCATGGACGGCCTTCGCGACATGGTGCGCGCGCTGCACGACGGCGGTATCGAGGTCATTCTCGATGTGGTCTATAACCACACAGCCGAAGGAAACGAGCTGGGCCCCACTTTGTCCTTCAAGGGCATCGACAATTTCTCCTACTATCGGACTCTACCCGACGATCCTCGTTACTACATCAACGACACTGGCACCGGAAATACCGTCAACACGTCGCATCCGCGCGTCTTGCAGATGATCACGGATTCGCTGCGTTATTGGGTCGAGGAAATGCATGTCGACGGATTTCGTTTTGATCTCGGCACTATCCTTGGCCGCGAACCGGAGGGGTTCGACCAGCGTGGTGGCTTCTTCGATGCGGTAACACAGGACCCGGTGCTAGCCACTGTCAAACTTGTGGGCGAACCTTGGGACATCGGGCCTGGCGGCTATCAGATCGGGGGCTTTCCGCCTGGCTGGGCGGAATGGAATGACAAATACCGCGACACCATGCGCGACTATTGGAAGGATATGGATGGAACCGCACCCGAGTTCGCCGCGCGCTTCATGGGATCGGCGGATATGTACGATCTGCGAGGACGACGGCCTTGGTCCAGCGTCAACTTCATTACCGCCCACGACGGTTTCACCCTCAACGACCTCGTTTCCTACAATGACAAGCACAACGAGGCGAACGGGGAACACAACAACGACGGACACAGCGACAACCGCAGCTCCAACCATGGCGCCGAAGGTCCAACCGACAATGCGGCGATCAACGCCAGCCGCGACAGGCACAAACGTAACCTCCTCGCGACGCTGCTACTCTCGCATGGCACGCCGATGCTGCTTGCCGGCGACGAGTTCGGCCGCAGCCAGCTCGGCAACAACAATGGCTACTGCCAGGATAGCGAGATTAGCTGGGTGCATTGGGAAGGCCTGTCGGGCAGCGCTGAGGAGATGCGTGATTTCGTCCGACAATTGATCAAGCTGCGCGTCGAGCAGCCACTGCTTCGCCGTGAAAGCTGGCGAGACGGTCTGACAGCCACCTGGGTCAATGCCGGCGGCGGGGAACAGACACCGGAGCACTGGCAGGACGAAGGAAGCACGACGATTGGTCTCCATCTCGGCTGCAAGAATATGACAGTGACGAAAGGCGCCTGGCGTGAGCTGCTATTGATTTTTAACCCGCACGATGGGCCTGTACCCTTCAGAATGCCGCGGTCGGAGTTCGGTAGCTGGACCCTTGTGCTCACGACGGCCCAGATGAACGAAGCGGACAACCTCTCCAGTAAGGAGGCCGTCGTCCAAATGCCGCCTCGCAGCTTGGTGCTTTTCTCGGCAAATTGAGGCCGAGGAGCTTGGTCGAGTAAGTAAGCGCAAGAACCCTCAATTCGGGAATTAGCCATTTCGGTGTGCGGGAACAAAATCCCACACGGTCGTTTTCGCCATCGCTAGAAAGCGGGACCTCGGGTATGCTGAAAGGGCCCGCAGAGGGTGAACAAGTCTGGGAATCGGGCGGGATGCGGCTTTTGCACACGCTCGTCCTCCGCAACTCGGCGAACAGATGCGAAAATTCGTAGCTCTAATCACTCGTCACATCGCCGTTTTGATCCCTAAACTTAAAGTAGGAACTAGACTTTGCCGGGCGCTCCCCGGGTCAGACACGCATGTTGCAGATAAAGTTCCGCCGCGGGCAATATAACTTTCTCTGGGTGCATCGTTTTGAATTCAAACGCGTTTTCACCGATCAGGTTTATTTATGTCAAACTCATTTCGGGGAATCAAACGAGCCTGCGAGCGTCAGACTTGAACCGGTTTGATGGTATCGACGCTGATTTCGCCCTCGATCACCCCGCGTGGGAAATCACGGCGCGCATGGTCCACCTCAATGACGGTATAGAGTTTTTCCGACCGGAACGCACTCGCGTTGCTCGTCGTCACGCCCTCGGCAGGAGCTGAATCGATTTCCATGAAATCAAGTTCTCGTTCGGCAGCAACGATGCGCGCATCGCCCGTTGTCCGAGCGGCGACCAACACTTGGCCCTGGTAAGGCGAGTTGTCCCACCGCGGGTCGTTGGCTTCGGCTATGGGAACGAGGCGATAGATATTCAGGAGTTCAGCCTCTTTCCCCGAAGTGGTTGACGAGTCCAGAACCTGGGCACGGCTCTCGACAGACTGACCGAATTCGGTCGGACTGGTTCCAGTTGAAGGGCCAAGGTGGCTCTGGTCGTTCGTTGCGTTCGACATCGGAGGGCTCCTTATGAATTAACGTTGTCGGAAGAGGATCAAGCAGTGTGATTCCTGTCAGGGACGGCAGGCTTTCAATCTCATGACGCCAGAAGACCTTCGGCTGCGCAGTGTCTTCCGCCCTTTCTCGGGTGGAGACGAGATTTTCGTCTAGCACCGCGCGGCGCTGTTCCGAGCCTCACGTATTTCATGGCCCGATCTTTCGACCGATTGGTGACGATCATCGTGTGACCCCGTACAAAAAGCCTAGGAAACCGACTCCAACCGCAGCCGTAATCGGCTGCGAACGCACCTTGGCGCGGAACTCTTCAGTCGCCAGGCTGCCCGCTGCGGACGCAGCGTCCTGAAGCGAATCCCTTAACCGGGCGACTTCCGACCACAACGCCCTGAGTTCTTCCTGATTGTCGGCTTTCCAGTCTGTCGCCGCCAGCGCTTCATCGACGAGCGGTGCTGGCTCTTCCGGAGTGTCTGGTGCGACCTGATGATCTGTCATGTTTAAACTCCTATAGGAGGTTTTTTCGGAGGTTTATTACTGGGTTTTCTCGGTGCCCGTCGGAGCGACCGATTGCGAATCGCCACCCGTACCAGATTCAGCCGTGGGATCTCGATCTGTTGGCGAGGTCTGCATGGTTTCTCCAGCAGGTGGAGTGTTGTCGATGACCTTCTGATCGGTCGGTGTGACCACCGCCTTCGTACCGTGCGTGGTGGTTTGCTTCGTTTCCGTGACGGCGTCATTATCGACCGCCTCTCCATACATCCCCGCGATAGCCCAGGCGATGGCGGCCAACACGAGACCACCTATCAGCACCATCAGTACCGGTCGCCCAAGCAATCCCTGCCGCGCCTGCACGGGCGTAGCTTCCACGATCTTCTGCGTCTGCACACTTGAAAGCGTATCGCCGCGTTCGTCCTTGAAGCTATTCATGGATTATTCCTCTTTTTCACCTTCCTTAACCAATGGCGCGCGGGAATGTTCCGCCGGTTTCAATTGCCTTCGGAACGCGACATTCGCCCGATCTCGCGAGAAGGTCGTCGGAAGAGGCAAGCGTCTCTCCAGTTGGTGGAAAGTCCTCGGCAAAGGGGGAGTTCCACGCTCGTCCAGCCGAGTCGCGCGAACTTGGCGATAACGCGCGCGCTTTCTCTGCGATTTCGATCTCGCCGTCTGTCCAGAGCTGTGACAGCATCATGAAATCTGTGTCACCGTCGATCTGGCTGTCGGCCGCCTTGGCTTCGCGCTCAAGGCCGGCCTTACGAAAGACCGGCCGCGGCGGCCAGCGCTCATTTCACAAGCCCCCCGCCAGCAGGGCTTTCTCGATCCCTGCTGGATTCCCTCTCTTTTCTAAAGGAAAAGGAGTTGAAAGGGGATCGCTGGCGGCTGGTGCGCTTTCCTGGGTTCAATTTTTCGCGCGTTGTTGGAATGACGCGGTCAAACCCTAGGAGAGGGCAATAGGCAAACTCGAGGAAATGCCGACATCCATTCGGCTGCGGGCGGCCGTTCCAGCTCCGCGCCATTGTTGACTAAGCGCAAAAACACTATTTCAAATTTCGACCGCCGCCTGCAGGTGGCGACATTCCAGCGGATATACCGGCGCCTCAGCGATCCTTGCCCAATCGCGTAACCAGCGAATAGCAAGCACACGCTCCTCAGTGTAGTGTCATTCGCGATCCTATCAGCCGAAGACATTTCTCAGGAACTCCTCAGTCGGTTGGAGGTCGAGCTGAACCGAAAATCTGTCGCCGAGCAGTTTTAGCGATGCGTCGTGTGTAGCGTCCTCCCCACTGCACGCTCCGTAGGATAGCAAGACAACACGATACCCAAGATCAACTGCCCCAACCACTGCGGCAAGGACACAGACATCTGTTTCACCACCCGTGATAACGAGTGTTTCCACCTCCTCACGAGCGAGGGTGGCATGGAGACCACCTTCGGCAGCACGCTGGCCATCCACTGGACGGCCATAGCGTGTCTTCAGCGAACAGGCGCTGCATGTCGATACCAGGTGCTTCCAGTTGCCCAACTCAACCATAGATGCGGTCTGCTCCTCTGTGTCCTTCAACTGGCTGAAACCAAATCAGTTCCGGGTTGTGCGGAACAAGTGTCGGATTAACCAGCTCCGTTAGCTTCGAAACAAGAAGGGCTTGAGGGCTGCAAACAAGACCGAGAAATTTCGTCATCGAATTACGCAACTCGCATGCCATCGAGAGCCAAGCTCTATCGATGATGAAGCCGCAGCTTGAGCACATCGAAAAGCTATCCGGAGCTGACTTAAAAACTGGAGCAACGTATCCGCGACGAGGGACATTCCGCGTTGAAGGACTGAGTGCGTTCATTTAGAGCGGCATGGCGGGAATTGGCATAAGATGGCAGGCGATGAGATCATTGAGGATTCTCTAGCCAACTTCGCTTCGAGAAGTTGAGATATCCGCCTTCTCCATGCTGACGATCGCTGACATCGGAGAATACGCTCCACGAAGACGAGGACCCGAGAGTGGACGGAGGGAGGCGGGCGAATTTGAGGTGCCCGCTCTGGCGGGCTTTTCTGGTGATGATTGATGAGATCGTCAAGAGCCCAAGCATTTATCCAGAAACTGACTCCGCCCCCAGCGTGTAAGCACGTGCGTGCTGTGAGAGGGCGTCACCCAGTTGGCCCGAGGAGCGGGCGACGTGAGGAATAGCCTGCATCGTGACTATCCCTTGAAGTCGCCTTCCTCCATCTCGCGCTTATCATAGTTTAGATCCCATTCCTTGCCGACCGGTTTCGCTCCCGGAGGAGCTTTATGTGCTGTGGCATCATCAGAGCCCGTGATGACCCGCGGCTTTGCGCTGGCCACCCCGTTATTGTTACTGCGCTTCAGGCCTCTGGCATACTGACCCTTTGCATCGTCGTGGATTGTCTTCACGGGTGCTTTGTCCTTCACAGGCCCTGACATCACTTAGCTCCCCCCGTTTTGCCCGCGTCCGTGGTTTTGGAGCGATCGGGATCGTTCAGATTCTCTCCCGCTGCGTCGCGGTCGGTTTCCGGGTTGTCTACCGCGGGAAGATAGCCACGCGGGCGGGTTTCTTCGGGTCCTTCCCAACGCGGCGATTGATCTGTGGTTCCGGGGATGCCCGGTTTTGGTGTTTCCTGTTTCATCTTTTTTTCCTCCAAATGGCGTTTTCGCGATTTCATGCACACTTAACGGCGGGCCGCTTCGGATGTTCCGTCCATGCCGATGATAATGAACCTCGAACGGGAACCTAGCCGCTGGGAGCTTCTGTCACAAAGGACCCGCGGGGACGTCATTCCGAGCAAGCCACATGACCACGCCGTGGTAATGCCGGAGGAATGCCAGTCCATCCCCATGACGGCGCCGAAAGACTGGAACCAGAACGGGCATGCCAGTCGGCGCAAAATCTCCTCGCGTCCATACTGCTGGACAATCGCCTCGGTAATGACAGCACCGACTCTTGTCATCCGCCCACCAAGGCCATTTGGGCACGCGTCCGTCCCGCAATGGAAGATCCACGCTACCTGCCCGCTGTGTCGGAAAATCGTCTCCGATCGGTTTCCGACAGGCATTGCGGGATAAGCACCTAGGCCCGCGACCGCCCCCGGCAATTATATCAACCCAGCCGTTGGCTAACTCCCAATACAATATGGAGTACAGAGCGTCGTTTCACAGCTTTTTGCTTAAAAATGGCGAACCCCTAACACCGAAACGCCAGCGCACATCGGCGGCTTTGGTGATACCAATGCGACATCCGGATGATGCCGCCCATGGCTCAGACGGGAGGCTTACATGAAAAGGGTCCGCAGCCAGCGATCGGCCGTTGAGTTCACCCGTTGCGGCAAGCGCCTGGCACAGGCGACCAGGTCCGGAACAAAGCAAAACAGGGCTTTCCAGCGCCCGTCTCTGACGCATAAGATCCAACCCGGTTGTCGGTTCCAGGGCGCGGATCAAGACGGCGCTTCCCTCCTGACAGACAAAATTCAGGCACCAGTGTATGCCGTAGGATCGGTAAATGTAGAGCGTCGCCGGAGGACCGAACATCGCCCGGTTCCGAGCGGTTTGACCATTATAGGAGTGGGACGCCGGATCCTCATCGGTATAGGCTTCCGTTTCCACGATCAGGCCGCCAACGCCCGCAATGACAAACTCTGCACCGATCAGATCGACAGCGACGACGGGCGCAGGCCGGTCAAAAAAAGTGCTCATCCAGTTTCGGTCAGGTAGCATCGATAACTCTCTCTCTTTCAGCAGCCACACAAGGAAATTTATAGCCCTCGACTACAAAGTTATTGACCGTCCTATCGAGCGATTTCGGGGCGGCGGCGGCCAGAGCAGCGTCGGATTCCGAGAAATCTCGCTCATGGGGCTAAGCCGATTTTCGTCCTGTGGCGCGGATGCGAAATTCTTGCCCACAGGGCGAAACGTAATGAGCGTTTTTTAGTGCAAAATCCCCTCAAACCGCACCGCCCGCCACTTCAATATTTCGTCCGATAACGTTGGATTATCCGTCATTATAAATGACGATCGCGAGAGTGGCGGTATTGTCGCGCAGAACCCTAATTTCTTTTCCAAGACTCTGCGCCGTGTCTCAGCACGGCGCTTGCGGATTATCGATATTACGGGCAGCTAGGCGGCCGCCGTTCACCCGAGCAATCGCCGCGATCATTCCATCAGGTGCCGACATTCCCCGCCCCCTAAGAGCGGCGCCGCCCATAATTTCGCTGTAGGCAAGTGCGGCTTCAAACCGAAAATCCGATCGGCGAAACGATGGCGCCAGTCGAGCAATCCCTGTTCCAACCGATCGGCACGCTGAGCCGGTCTTACGTTTTGTATCCCGAAAGTAAATCTCAGCGATCGTGACCGTCGGAAGGGCCAGCTCCGCATCAAACCGCATCAGCCATTCGATGACCGGCTCGTTTGACGCTTTTTGAAAGTCTCGGAAACGACATTGCTATCAAGGAAATCAAAGTTCGACGCCCCGATGCGGACGGCGACTTTCGCGGACGACAGCCTCGAGGTCGAGGTCAGTCCCTGATTCAGCGCTCAAGCAAGTCTCTGCCTCCGATTGACATGCCGAGCGCGGGCACGGGATGCCCATGACGGTACCCAGTTCTAACGACCTTGCGGGCAGAAGAATGACGCCACGAAAATTGTGGCGTGCTATATACTGGTTAGCCACGAAATCGACGTGGGGGTGCCGATGGAACAAAAGCTCTCGGTCATAATGGCGTCAGACGTCGTTGGATACAGCCGCCTGATGGGCTTCGATGAGAGAGGCACCCTGTCGACTCTCAAACGGCACCGACATGAACTCCTCGATGTCAAAATCGCCCAGAATCATGGGCGGATCGTCAAGCTCGTCGGCGACGGGATGCTGACAGAGTTCCGGACCGCCGAGGAGGCAATTACCTGCGCTGTCGCAATCCAACGAGAAATGCGGACAAGGAACGCGGATGTTTCCCCCGATCGCCGAATTGAGTTTCGGATTGGCATTAACATAGGGGATATCCTTTTTGAAGATGACGATGTGTATGGTGATGGCGTGAACGTTGCATCGCGCATTGAAACGATCGCTAAGCCCGGAGGCATCGCGGTATCCGCATCGATGCGTGACACCGTGGGCAACCGTCTGAATATCGGCTTCGAGGATGCAGGTGAGCAGAGATTGAAGAATATCGATCGACCGCTCCGCGTCTTCAATGTCCTTTTTGATGATTACAAAACTGCGCAACCGAAAGATGCCCCCGGTTCGGCCTTGGCAGTGCCACCGGCCTGCATACAAAATGATCTGGGCTCCGAGTCGAACAGAACGATCCTGTATGTTTCAAGGTTTTCAAACCTTGGCGGCGATCCAAACCAGGATTACTTTGCGGCGGGCATTGCGGAGGATGTCGTGACCGCCTTGTCGCGCTTCTCGCGGTTGAACGTGATAGTTCGACCACCCCGTTTAGAGCCCCGCCCTATCGGATCGACTACCTATTACATCCTTGAGGGCAGTGTCAGACGGCTCGGCAATCGAGTCCGAGTGAATGCCAGCCTGACCAACGTTTCTGGCGAACATATCTGGGCGGAAAAATACGACTTCGACCTTGTCGACGTTTTCTCCATTCAGGACGAGCTGGCTCAATCGATCCCGGCCGCGCTAAACGTCAAGATCGAAGAGGCTGAACGTCAACGCGTTCTTGCTAAACCGGTGTCTGCTCTGAGGGCCTATGACTTTTATTTGCGAGGGAAGCATCTTCAACAGAGCCGGCGGCCGGAGGACATCGGGATAGCGAAAAAGATGTTCGTTGCCGCGATCGCGGATGATCCGAATTATTCACGCCCATACCTGGGGCTCGCCTGGATCGAGCTGCTGAAGCTGAAATGGAATGAAAGCGTCGACATTGACTTCGCACTGGCCACTGCGTTCACATGGGCGAGCAAAGCACTGCAGCTCAACCCCTCTGAATCCGACGCCCATTTTGCGCTTGGCGTAATCCACTTATGGAGAGGGGAGACTGAGCGTGCCATAGGATGCTACGATCGGGCTCGCGAACTCGCTCCTTACAACTGTGATCTGCTCGCCGAGTATTGCGATGCGTTGGGCTATTTAGGGCGTCTTGAAGACGCGATCAGGATCGGCGAAATGGCCGTGCGTCTCAATCCAAGTCGACCCGACTGGTACCTGTGGGACATTGCGGCCAGCAAGTATCTTTCCGGTGACTATGTTGGTGCGCTGTCTCTTCTAGAAAAAATGACAGAGCCAGGGCCTGCATATCGACTACTGGCGGCAACATATGCACAATTAGGGCGGTTGGACGAAGCGAGCAGCGCAGCGACCGAATTGCTAAAAATCAATCCGGACTTTTCGATTAAGCGATACATGACCCGAGCGCCCTATCGGGATAAGGCGCTCCTCGCTAAATATGTCGAAGGACTGCGGATGGCAGGATTACCGGAGTAGGCACGTGATCAACTGCTTAATTTAAGGGAATTCGTCTGGGGCAGTTATGCTTGCATGTCGATCCCCCTGATTGTTACTCGTTCGCTTCCCGGTGTGTCGGCGGCAGATACGCGGCGCTTCAAGCCGCTCCTACTGAACAACAATTGCTTGTTGATGGAGAGGAGAGATCGGCGGCGTGAACCGATGCTTCCGCAGATCCGGAACACTGTTTGGTCGAAAGCAAACCTAACGCATCCAGGTTCGCACAGCTGCATAAAATGGCATTGCGGCAGCCTCTCCTGCCGAGAGCCGCGCTCTATCGGACGTGCGATAGGCTATGCCATCTGCAATATTTGATAGGGCGATGTCAGAGGCTCAGTTAAGCGGCGATCAGCAGTCCGCTGGTGACCGCAAAATCACGCGCGAAATAAGGCAATTATTCGCTGACCTCGCGCTCTCGGACTTTCCAAGCCGGAGCGATTATTGTTCTCGCTTATTTCCCCGGAAAAAGTCCTGCTTTCATTGCAGGGAGCAGTAAGCGCAATTTTCTCAGAACTAAGTTCCGAGTGATCGATTGACGATGGTGTAACTCGCGTCATGTCGACAATCCAGCCGGGCCAGTCGCTCGATGTGAACCCGACGGAGTGGATTTCAGATATGGCCCGTTTGCACCACAAGCGGCCGCTGCGGAAGGCCGTTGTTCAGCTTTGTTCTCTCGGTTAAATGAGCATAAGAGAGAAGCCGAGGAAGTTTTCATGAGCACAGAGAACGGTATAGGCCTCAGCTTGTTTTTTGTCGATACTGACGGCCCTGTCTTCGGGACTGAGCAAGATGCACTGGACCTGTTGGGCCAAACCTATGGCAAGGAAATTGATGTCATTGTTGTGCCCGCCAATCGTTTCTCACCTGATTTTTACGACCTCAGCAGCAGACTTGCGGGACATTTTTTTCAGAAAATGCAGGACTACCGGATGCGTCTCGTGATCCTCGGCGACATTTCTGTCCCCATGGCGGCAAGCAAAGCGCTTCGTGACTTTGTCAGCGAAACCAACCGGATGGGATATCATCTCTTTGTTGCTGAGCGGACAGAACTGGAGGACAAGCTGCGCCGGAATGATTGATTCTTCACCTTTCAAAGGATGCGCAGAAAACATTTCATCTCAATCGCCTTCAAGCTTCCCGATCTAAAGGGACATCCCTTGTTGATGGAGACGACCGCTTCGAGCCGTCGAACCAACCCGCTGCGCGAGAGGGCGTCTGGGGGTTGAAATCGAGGTTCGGGCTGCAGATCGCACCTGAGTTGAACATCGTCTGGTAAGGGCGGAACATGACGAGCTTCTTCAACAAGGGAGCCTCACTATGCAGGCCCCCAACCCGCCTGTCAGCCGCTGCGCCAATAGTTGATTGACGACATATCTTCCTGACGTCGATAGCCAGCCAACCTTCCTCGGGCGTTCAACCGACGGCGACCGCCGACGACTGCGCCGGTTCCAGATCATGTAGCAGAAGGATGGCGTTCCCGCACCAACCATAAACAGCATCGTTAGTCGTGCCTTCCTCACGATAATATGCTATGTTTCTGCCATGCGACCGAGTACGCGCTATGCAAAAAGTGGTGAGTTGAACATCGCCTATCAAGTGATCGGTGACGGGCCCCTTGATATCATCTACGTCCCAGGCTGGGTGTCGAATCTTGATTACGCCTGGGCATTTCCACCCGTGGTGCACATGTTCGAGCGGCTGAGCGCTTTTGCCCGGCTGATCCTCTTTGACAAGCGCGGAACCGGGCTCTCGGACCGCAACGTCGGTTATCCAACTCTTGAGGAGCGCATGCAAGACATGCAGGCAGTCATGGATGCGGCTGGCTCGCAGCGAGCTGCGCTGATGGGCACGTCCGAGGGCGGCAACCTTTGCATGTTGTTCGCGGCGACTTATCCGGAGAGGTCCATCGCACTTGTTCTCCACGGGGCCTTCGCGAGAGGGCTTTGGTCGGAGGACTACCCTTGGGGCAAGACCCGTGAGAAGGTTGAGGAAGAGCTGGTCGTCATCGCGCGGGACTGGGGTGGACCATTCGATCTCAGTAACGGAGCACCAAGTCTTGTCGGTGACCGGGAGGCGCGCGATTGGTTTGCAGGTTTCCTGCGCAACTCGGCCTCGCCGCAGGACGCTGTGTCTCTCTGGCGCTGGAATACCGAGATCGACGTTCGCGGCATCTTGAGTGCCATCCACGTTCCCACGCTCGTCCTTCACAGAACTGGCGATCGCTGGGTGCAGGTCGAAGAAGGCCGCTATCTCGCCGATCGGATACCGGGGGCAAAATGGGTAGAACTGCAAGGTGATGACCACGTGATCTGGGCTGGTGACGCGGATCGTACATTGGATGAGATCGAAGAATTCCTCACCGGTATCCGCCCGCAGCCGGCCTCTGAACGCGTTCTTCTCACTGTGCTGTTTACCGACATTGTCGGCTCTACGTCCATAGCCGCCAAGCTGGGCGATCGAAGCTGGCAAGACTTATTGCGCCGCCATGACGAAGCGGTGCGCGTCGGACTTTCTCGCTACGATGGCAAGGAAATAAAGACGATGGGCGACGGCGTTCTAGCCACTTTCCAGCAGCCAAGCCAGGCTATACGTTGCGGTTGCGCAATCCGCGATAGCGCGGCAATGTTGGGACTGGGTATTCGTGCCGCCCTACACACTGGCGAGTGTGAAAGGCGCGGTGGCGAATTGGGCGGGATAGCCGTCCATCTTGCTTCGCGCCTTCTAGCTCACGCCGATGCCGGAGAAGTCGTGGCCTCGGGGACGGTGAAGGACCTCGTCGTTGGCTCCGGCGTTGCGTTCGAGACACGTGGTGAAACGGATCTGCGTGGCGTTCCTGGAAAGTGGCACATCTACGCTGTAACCGTTGATCCGAAGCGTCCTGACGATTGGTGACAGGCTCCTAATCGTTGCATTTTCCGGTGATTGACGGCTGTTAACGCATTTGAGCCGCGCCAGTAATTCACCTGAAGCAGCCATCGAATCTTAAGTCTGCGATATTGACGCTGATTACGGACTCTGGGGCTTGCGAGTTTGGCAACGCGGGATGCGTGACTGAGGGAGTGGGCCATTCGTTAGCAGGTCTCGGGCACGCTTCGCAACCAATTGGGCCACTGCATCATTAAACCGAATGACTGGGTTTCGAACAATCAGTCGCTGCCGATCCTGATTTACGGGGCCGTGTTACTTGCAAAGTTCCTTGCAATGTTGACCACAGATGTACTGGCGGCGGCGTGAGTGACGAGGGAAGTTGATGTGAGTTTCGCCGGCCTTTTCTCTTTTTGGCAGTTCCCCGTCGAAAAAGTTGATGGGTCAGGTCCCGCATCAGGTGCTTTGTGTTTTAGGCATCACTGATATATAATTGCGGATAAGAATAGGGTTACTCTGGCACGAACAAATCTGAATGGCCTGATGCAGTTAAAGTCCGGTACTCGGATGGACCATTCGACGGAAAGGTGGTTACCGAGAACGCGCGCGTTGCCTTCATTCGTGGCAGCAAAGAGCGATGTGATGCAGGCTGCGCAGACCCGGTCGATCTAAAACCACCTCGACCTCGACTCCCGGTCCCGACAAGAGATGTCGGCCACCAGAAAGGGGGCTGACGGCCATGGGCGGGAGATCAACACCAAGGCGAGGGCGTGTGCAATACCCCCGTCGCGCTGTGCGTAGTTCTACCGCGTCACCAGAATTTAATATATTTCCTTGGGAAGGATATCATGGATCTAGTTGACCGCCTCTTGTTATCAACAAACCCCTTCATTAGCGACGGGGGCATGGAGACCGACCTCATCTTCCACAAGGGCGCCGATTTGCCGCTGTTCGCCTCGTTCGTCTTGCTTGACAGCCCAGAGGGTCGCGAGATGCTGCGGAGCTACGCGGTTTCTTATTTCGACATGGCCCAAGCAGCGAGCCGAGGCTTTGTGATGGGCACGCCGACCTGGCGGGCCAATGGCGGCTGGGGGCCGAAGCTGGGACTGGACGACGCTGGCATCCGAAACATTAACCGGCGCGCTGTCGCGTTTGCACAAGATTTGCGACGCAGCCATCCCTGGCGTGACCACATATTGATCGAGGGAGCGCTCGGGCCAGCCGGCGACGGCTACGCTCCCGAGCACCTTTTAACCCCGAGTGAAGCGGCCCACCTGCACACCGCCCAGCTCGAGACCTTTGCCGAGGAAGGTGTCGACATCGCATCAGCATTTACCATCACGCATCCTGGCGAGGCGATCGGGATGGTCAACCGGGCGCGTGAACTGGGCCTGCCTTTTGCGCTTTCATTTACAGTGGAGACCGACGGACGTTTGCCGACCGGGCAAGACCTTGACTCGGCACTGAGTGAGGTCGAGGCCGCAACAGGAGGCTACGCTCGCTATTACGGGATCAACTGCGCTCATCCTGATCATTTCAGCAAACTAATGCCGTCGCGTTGGCTCAGCCGGATCGGCATGGTCCGGCCAAACGCCTCGCGCCGGAGCCATGCCGAATTGGATGAAGCCACCGACCTTGACGACGGTAATCCACAGGAGTTCGGCACGCTTTACGCTGAAATGGCACAGCGCCTCCCTGGGCTGCGCGTTGTGGGCGGATGCTGCGGCTCAGATATTCGGCACATCAAGGCTTTGATCGCGGCGGGGGTCTGAGCCCCAAATGTCCAAGTGTTGGTTTTCACGCGGAACTGAGCCGGTGGGGATGCGGATAAAAACTTGGACTGATTTATACGGTTAGGCCAAGGCTTTCTCGATATTCGACCGGACTGCGTGAGCCCAGTGATAATTTGATGCGCTTTTCATTGTACCATCGGATGTAC
>NZ_LMCZ01000015.1:0-119514 GCF_001424965.1 Rhizobium sp. Root1204 | reverse complement strand
ACGGCGGCACCGAGCTTGTCGGCGACAGGCAGGATGACCTCCTGGAACTTTTCCGAGGAGCCGAGTGCGCGGCCGCCGGAAATGATGATCTTGGCCGACGTCAGTTCCGGACGGTCCGACGAGGACAGGGCGTCCTTGACGAAGGTCGACAGGCCCGGATTGGCAGCCGCCGAAATGGTCTCGACCGATGCCGAGCCGCCTTCGGCTGCCGAGGCAAACGAGGCCGTGCGCACTGTGATSACCTTCTTGGCTTCACCGGACTGMACCGTCTGGATGGCGTTGCCGGCATAGATCGGCCGCTTGAACGTATCGGCCGAAACCACTTCGGTGATTTCCGAGATCTGGGCAATGTCGAGCAGGGCTGCAACGCGCGGCAGAACGTTCTTKCCGGTCGAGGTGGCGGCCGAGATGATGGTGTCGTAGGAACCGGCCAGCGACACGATCAGGGCTGCCAGCGGTTCGGCCAGATTRTTGGCAAGATCGCTGCTGTCTGCGAGCAGCACCTTGGAAACGCCGGTGAGCTTGGCAGCTGCATCGGCTGCAGCCTTGGCACCCGAGCCTGCCACCAGCACATGCACGTCGCCACCAATCTTGGCAGCAGCCGTCAGCGCCTTGGCGGTCTGGTCGGAAAGCGTTGCATTGTCGTGGTCAGCCAGAAGAAGAATGGCCATGATGTTAGTCTCCTTATTCTGGATGTCTTAAAGGACGCCGGCTTCGTTCTTGAGCTTGTCRACCARCTCGGCAACCGTCTTGACCTTGATGCCRGCCTTGCGGCCCGAGGGCTCCTCGGTCTTCAGAACTTTCAGACGCGGTGCGGTGTCAACGCCGAAATCGGCCGGGCTCTTCTTGTCGAGCGGYTTTTTCTTRGCCTTCATGATGTTCGGCAGCGAGGCATAACGCGGCTCGTTCAGGCGCAGGTCGGTGGTCACCACCGCTGGCAGCTTGATCTCGATGGTCTGCAGACCGCCATCGACTTCGCGGGTTACCGCAGCCTTGCCGTCACCGAGTTCGATCTTCGAGGCAAACGTGCCCTGGGCCCAGCCGAGCAGCGCCGACAGCATCTGGCCGGTCTGGTTGCTATCGTCATCGATCGCCTGCTTGCCGACGATGATCAGGCCGGGCTGTTCGGCTTCCGCCACGCCCTTGATGATCTTGGCGACGGCCAAAGGCTCGACCGCATCGTCGGTCTCGACCAGGATTGCCCGGTCGGCGCCCATGGCAAGAGCGGTGCGCAACGTTTCCTCGGCCTTGGCCGGACCGACGGAGACGACGACCACTTCCTCGACCTTGCCGGCTTCCTTCAGCCGCAGCGCTTCCTCGACCGAGATTTCGTCGAATGGGTTCATCGACATCTTCACATTGGCAAGCTCGATCCCCGTGCCATCCGGCTTCACCCGGATCTTCACGTTGTAATCGACGACACGCTTGACGGTGACCAGAACTTTCATCGTCATTTTCCTTCCTCGGCCCATCAGTCCGGCTTCTTTCTTCACTGTTTCGTCTGGTCTGGCAGCAAGGCCCAGAACGCGAAGAGCGGCTTGTCACCCGATCGCATAGCGTGGCGAATGCCCGGTGGATTGTAAAAGGAACCGCCGATACCAGGCGAAAACCAGCCGGAATCGCCATGTAGAAACTCACCATCGGACAAGACGAGATATGTCTCTTCCGGCGCGTGATCGTGATCCGGATAGCGCACGTTCGGCGCCATCAGGCTTGCACCGAACCATACATCCCGACGGTCTTCGAACCCGCCTGGGCCGATGATCATCGTGTTCGCGTGGCTCATCAGGAAGTTTTCGCTCGCGGTATCGTCGTAGGTAGGGCGCCACTTCCATTCGAGAGAGGGCTCCAATGCCTTGAACCGCTCGATAAATACATCGAGCGCCGTCCGACCGGTCTCCACCGCAAAAGCCTCCTCCAGATATCTCCGGCATACAGGAAGGCGCTTACCGATATCTGGTCGCGAGGGCTGGGGCGCTTCCAGAGTGGCAAAAATGTGCGTGATAGATTCGCGAGCGCGAAGATCCTGCGCGCACTGGTCATAAGCCACAAAGGCAGCGTCAAGGAAGCCCTGCAATGCATCGCTTCGCACCATCGTCAGATATCCTTAGCGAGGCGCAGCGCGTCAAAGATCGCGGCATGTGTGTTGCGAGCTGCGACCGCATCGCCGATGCGGAAGAGCTGGTAGCTGCCGCCAGGGTTGCGCTCAGTGGTCTGGGGCGAGCCGGACAGAAGCTCGTCATAGGAGATTTCACCGCCGTTTTTTGAGCCAGGCTTGAGCTCGAAATAAAGATCATCCAGCGGAATGGTGCCGTGGTTGACGACGATTTGATCGACGGTGCGCTGCTTGGAAACTCCGCCATAGTCGCTGCCGACATGGGCGATGATCTGATTGCCGCTCTTTTCTGCCGCATCCAGGCGGTAGGTGACGGTGAACGTCGTGTCGAGTTTCTGCAGCGAGCGCATATAGGGCACCAAATTCATCGCCATGACCTCCGGGGCGAAAGCGCGGTCCGGCGTCATGATCTCAACCTTGCCGCCCGCCTTGGCGATGAACTCGGCCGCCTGCAGCCCTGCATGATCGCCGGCATCATCATAGACAAGCACATTTGTGCCGGGCTTCACGTCGCCCGAGATGATGTCCCATGAAGACACGACCAGCTCATTGCCACTGCTAAGGACATCCGTGTGCGGCAGGCCGCCCGTTGCGATGATCACGACATCGGGGTTTTCCGCGGTAATCGCATTGGCGTCCGCCCAGGTGTTGAAGTGAAAGGTCACGTCGAGCTTTTCGCACTGGCTCATGCGCCAGTCGATGATGCCGATCATTTCGCGGCGGCGCTCACTCTGCGCCGTCAGGCGGATCTGGCCGCCGGGATTGTTCGCGGCCTCGAAGACCACGACCTCGTGCCCGCGCTCGGCGGAGACACGCGCCGCCTCCAGACCCGCCGGGCCTGCGCCGACGATCAAGACCTTCTTGCGCACATCCGCCTTGGGGATGTTATGCGGCATGGTCTCCTCACGGCCGGTAGCCGCATTGTGGATGCAAAACGCAAGACCGCCCTGGTAGATACGATCGAGACAGTAGTTCGCGCCGACACAGGGGCGAATGTCGTCCTCGCGCTTTTCAATAATCTTGCGCAGGATATGTGGATCGGTCATGTGGGCGCGGGTCATGCCGATCATGTCGACCTTGCCGGCGGCGATCGCATGGCGTGCGGTGGCGACATCTTGGATCTTCGCCGCATGGAAGGTCGGGAACTTGGTTGCGGCCCGAACATCGCCGGCAAAATCCAGATGCGGCGCGCTCGCCATGCCTTGGATCGGGATGACATCCGTCAGGCCCGGGTCCGTGTCGATATGGCCGCGAATGACGTTGAGATAGTCGATCAGGCCGCTTTCCTTGAGACGGCGGGAGATTTCCAGACCTTCGGCCTTTCCGGTCCCGCCGGGAAGACATTCATCGGCCGTATAGCGTACGCCGAGGATAAAGTCGTCGCCGACACGCTCGCGCATTGCCTTGAACACGTCGAAACAGAAACGCATGCGATTGTCGAGCGAGCCGCCATAGGGGCCATCAAGCTCGTTGGTAAGCGGCGAGGTGAACTGGTCGATCAGATGGCCATAGGCCTCCAGTTCGACACCGTCCATTCCGCCCGCCTTCATGCGTTCGGCCGCATCCGCAAAATCCTTGATGATGCGCTCGATGTCCCAATCTTCCACCTTCTTGGGAAACGCTCGGTGCGCTGCCTCGCGATGATGCGACGGTGCGATGACGGGCAGCCAATCGCCCTTGTCCCAGCGCGTACGGCGGCCGAGATGAGTGAGCTGGATCATGATCGCCGCGCCCTCTTCATGCACGGCGTCGGTCATCTTTCGGATCCACGGAACGATCTCATCCTTGTAGGCGAGCAGGTTGTTGAAGACCGGCGGACTGTCCCTCGAGACGGCGGCCGAACCCGCCGTCATGGTCAACGCCACCCCGCCCCTTGCGCGCTCCACGGTATAGGCACGGTAGCGGCCCTTCGGCATGCCATCCTCCGGATAGGCCGGTTCGTGCGAGGTGACGATAATACGGTTGCGGAGGGTCAGATGCTTGAGCTGGTAGGGCTGAAGCAGAGGATCGTTCGACATGCGCCGGGCTCCGGTTTAAGGAATTTCAGGAAACGGTACGCGGGAATGTACATATGTGTCAATGATCAAAACACTTCAGATCAAAAGATAGACAGTCATGTACATTTTGCTTGCGGCCGCAGGCGGGATTTGTTAGGAGGCATTCATGGAACAGACGACAAGCGACAGCGGCTGGCGCGGCTCCCAGGAAGGATGGCTGCAAGCCGCATACGACTCTCTGCTCGAGTCCGGCGTGGATTCGGTGAAGATCATGCCGCTCGCTAAACGGCTCAATCTTTCCCGGACCAGCTTTTACTGGTTCTTCAAGGATCGAGAGGAATTGCTCGATGCACTGATCTCGCGGTGGAGGGAGAAGAACACCGGCAACCTGGTCAAGCAATCCGAGGCCTATGCGGAATCGCTCGCCGAAGCGATGCTGAACGTCTTCGACTGCTGGCTGAACAAGGAGCTGTTTGACTCGCAATTCGAGTTTGCCGTGCGCAGCTGGGCCCTGCAATCGCCGGACACACTGGCGGAGGTGCAAATGGCTGACCAGACGCGCATGGAGGCGATCAGCCGCATGTTCATGCGGTTCGGGTATGAAGTGGCCCAGGCCGACGTTCGCGCGAGAACAACCTATCTGGTCCAGATCGGATACATCTCTATGCAGGCGCAGGAAAACCTCGCACTGCGCATGAAACGCATACCGGAATACATCGCCATTTATACCGGACAGGTTCCGCATCAGCGCGAACTCGACCGCTTCTTCGCAAGGCATCAATACAAACCGGAGTGAGTCGAAGGTGGAAACAGACAAGGTTTTGAGGATCGGCGTGATCGGCGGCGGCGGATGGCTTGGCTCCGCTATTGCCGAAGCGGTCCTCGCCTCCGGCATCGCAAAACCTCAGGATCTCGCCCTTTCCTACCGCAGCACGCGTCCGGATCGTTTCCCCGACGCATTCTGGACCTCGGACAACCAGGCCCTCGCCGACCGCTCGAACGTCATTATTCTCTCCGTCCGCCCGGCCGATTGGATCGACCTCAGGGTCGAAGCCGAGGGCAGGCTCGTCATCTCCGTCATGGCCGGCATACGCCTTACAGCGCTTGGCGAACGGCATCGGACTCTCCGCGCCGTACGCACATTGCCGAATGCGGCTGCGCAGGTCCGCAAGTCCTATACGCCGTGGATTGCCACAAAGGATGTCAGCGATACCGACCGCGCTGTTGTCCGGGCAATTTTCGACGCCTGCGGTGTGCAGGACGAGGTAAGGACCGAGGCGGAGATCGATTATCTGACCGGCCTTACCGGGTCGGGCCCGGCTTTTCCGGCCTTACTTGCCGAGGCCATGATGGCAGATGCCGTCGCCCACGGCCTCGACCGTCAGGTCGCTCAACGGGCTGTCAACACGGTGCTTATCGGCACCGGTCGCCTGCTGGAACAGCGCGACGACTGTCCCACCGAAACGGTCCAGACCTTCCGCGACTATCGCGGCACGACGGCCGCCGCGATGGAGGAAATGCTTTCGGCGGGCTTCGGCAGCGCCGTGACACGCGGGCTTGCCGCCGCCTTCAAGAAATCGGTCCGCATGGGGGAACCTTCCTAGCGCCGTCAAGAGCGGGTGTCGCGGCGCCCCGCTCCCAAAAACCAAGCCGCATGCAGAGGGAACGATAATGAAGAAACTGCTTGCATCGACCTGCCTCTTCCTGGGAACCGTCGCCGGCTCTGCGATGGCCCAAGCCGCCGAGTGCGGCGACATCACCATCGCCAGCATGAACTGGCAGAGTGCCGAGGTGATTTCTAACCTCGACAAGATCATCCTCAACGAAGGCTATGGCTGCAACGCCGAGATCACCATCGGCGACACGGTCCCGACCATTACCTCGATGGCCGAAAAGGGCGAGCCGGATATCGCACCGGAAGCCTGGATCGACCTGCTGCCTGACGTGGTCAAGAAGGGTACCGACGAAGGCCGTATCATCAAGGTCGGTTCGCCGCTGCCCGATGGCGGCGTGCAGGGTTGGTGGATCCCCAAATACTTCGCCGACGCGCACCCGGACATCAAAACGATCCCCGATCTCCTGAAGCATCCGGACCTGATCAAGGACCCGGAAGATCCGAGCAAGGGCGCAATCTTTAACGGCCCGCAGGGCTGGGGTGGCACGGTCGTTACCGCGCAACTCTACAAGGCGTTCGAGGCGGAGAAGGCGGGTTGGAGCCTGATCGATACGGGCTCGGCCGCCGGTCTCGACGGCTCGATTGCCAAGGCCTATGAGCGCAAGGAAGGCTGGGTCGGATATTACTGGGCGCCAACCGCCCTCCTCGGCAAATACGAAATGGTGCAGCTCGAAGCTGGCGTTCCCTACGACCAGGCGGAATGGAAGCGTTGCGTGACCATCGCGGACTGCACGGATCCCAAGCCGAGCGCTTGGCCGGTCGATACGATCGTAACGCTGGTCGCCAAGCCCTTCTCCGAAAAGGCTGGCCCCGAGGTCATGGACTATCTGGCTAAACGCTCCTGGAGCAACCAGACTCTCGGCCAGCTAATGGCGTGGATGACCGACAACCAGGCTAGCGGCGAGGATGGCGCCAAGCACTTTCTAGAGGAGAACAAGGACATCTGGACAAAGTGGGTATCGCCGGAAGCGGCCGCTAAGATCGAGGCTGCGCTCTAAACCTTGTTCGATGGCCGCGACTGGCGGCCTTCGCAGAACCGGTGCGATGTGTGCTCGCACATATCGCACCTCACCTGGCGACATACCAAGAACAAGAGGACGTGGCCCGACCTCTTTCCGGATGGGGAACCGAATGGACTGGTTTTATAAATTTCCGCATATGGACGACAACGCGCTCCGTGACCTGAAAAAGGCCATCGATGACGGCTTTCGCGGCTTTACCCGAAGCTATGGCGAGCTGATCGAGGGCCTGTTTACGCCTCTGCAGCACTTCCTGATCGCCTCGGAGCGTTTCATGCTCAAGACCCCTTGGCCAATTATCACGCTGCTTATCCTCGCTATCGCCTATGCCGCGACGCGCAGCCTGCGCATCGCCGCCGGCTGTCTCGTCACCCTCATGATCATCGGTTACCTTGACATGTGGGAGGACACGATGCGGACGATCTCGATGATCTTCGTCTGCACGGTGCTGTCGATCGCCATCGGCATACCCATCGGCATCCTCATGGCACGCTCCGACCGATTGCAGCGTATCGTCAACCCAGTACTTGACGTGATGCAGACCATGCCGAGCTTCGTCTATCTCATTCCGGTCGTCATGCTGCTCGGCATTGGTAAGGTGCCGGGCCTCATTGCTGTCGTCATCTATGCCATCCCGCCGATGATCCGCCTCACGGACCTAGGCATCCGCCTTGTCGACAAGGATGTGCTGGAAGCCGCCGACGCCTTCGGCGCTGACCACAAGCAGAAGCTCTTCAAGGTCCAGCTTCCCCTAGCGCTGCCCACGATTATGGCCGGCATCAACCAGACGATCATGATGGCGCTCGCCATGGTCGTTATCGCCTCGATGATCGGCGTGCAGGGTCTCGGCCAGCCGGTGCTGAAGGCCATCGCCAACCAGTACTTCACGCTCGGAATGTTCAACGGTCTCGCCATCGTCGGTATTGCCATCATGTTTGACCGCGTCAGCCAGGCCTATGGGAAGCGCCTCCAGAAACACCGGGAGATCGTCCATGGCTGATCAGGTCTTCGGCGGCATCCAAGTCCGCCATCTCTACAAAATCTTCGGACCCAATGCGGCCAGCCACGTTGAGGCCGTCAAGAACGGCCTCACCAAGGCCGAGCTCAACGCCCAATACGGCCATGTACTCGGCCTACGCGATATCAACATCGAAATGCCCTCCGGTTCGATCCAGGTCATCATGGGCCTTTCCGGCTCCGGCAAATCGACGCTGATCCGCCACATTAACCGGCTGATCGACCCGACGGCCGGGGAGGTTCTTGTCGACGGCATCGACGTCGTGAAAATGCCGGAGGCCGAACTGCGCGAATTCCGCCGCCATCAGACGGCGATGGTGTTCCAGAAGTTCGCACTTCTGCCGCACCGCACGGTGCTCGACAATACGATCTTCGGCCTCGAAATCCAGGGCGTACCGCGCCAGAAGAGCCTCGACACAGCCATGCGTTGGCTGGAACGTGTCGGGCTCAAAGGGTTCGAGGAAAAGTATCCCAACCAGCTCTCCGGAGGCATGCAGCAGCGCGTTGGCCTTGCGCGTGCCCTCGCCAATGATGCGCCTGTCCTCCTGATGGATGAGGCTTATTCGGCGCTCGACCCATTGATCCGCGTGGACATGCAATCGGTACTTTTGGATCTCCAGAAGGAGATCAAGAAGACCGTCGTCTTCATCACCCACGATCTTGACGAGGCGCTACGGCTCGGCGATCAGATTGCCATCCTGCGCGACGGCGAGGTCATTCAGCAGGGCACCAGCCAAGAAATCGTGCTGCGCCCCGCTGATGACTATGTCGCCAACTTCGTCAAGGAAGTGAACCGCGGACGGGTCGTTCATGTAAAAGCGGTCATGAGCCCGCTTCGTGCAACAGCGACAACGGCCGGAGCAGCTATTGCCGCCGACGTTACGATCGAAGACGCCGTGCGTACTCTTGCCACGGCACCCGAGGGCGACATCACCGTCATCGATGCAGCTGGCAATCCGCTTGGTACCGTGACCTTCCGTCAATTGGCGAGCGCAATGGTCAATGCACACGACAGCGGCCACCGGGTTGATCTTAGCAGAGCCGAAGATAGTGCCGGCCCTGCCACCTCGGCATCCCAATAGTCATTTCTAGGTTCGGAATTCAGCGATGTCGAAAAAATTCCCCCGCCTTTTCTCACCGCTGAGGCTACGTTCCCGGATGCTGAAAAACAGGATCGTCTTCGGTGCGCACACTGCCAACATGGCCGTCGAAGGCCTCCCGACCGAACGCCATGCCGCCTATTATGAGGAGCGCGCGATCGGTGGCGCGGCTATGATCGTCGTCGAGCCCATGCCGGTGCACGCCGCCGCCGTGCTCACCCGGGGTAATTTCCGTCACTCAGACGATGCTGTCATTCCTCATTTCCGAAGGGTGGTCGAGGCCATCAAGCGGCACGGTACCATCGCGATCCAGCAACTCTACCATGTCGGCGCGCATGGCGATTCCGACAATTCCTTCCACCCCCACTGGTCGCCCTCTGGCGGGCCGAGCTATCACGACAGCGACGGCTCGCACCCGATGAGCAAGGCCGAAATCCACGAGACGATTGACGGTTTCGTGGCGGCTGCGCGTCGATGTCACGACGCCGGTTTCGACGGAGTCGAGGTCTGGGCTGCCTATCTCGGCTTGGTCGACCAGTTCTGGACGCCTTGGTGCAACCGGCGCGAGGATGAATGGGGCGGCTCGCTGGAAAACCGGACGCGCATGTCACGCGAAATCCTGTCGCGCATCCGTGACGTCTGCGGCCCCGACTTCATCATCGGTCTTGCCGTCTCCGACGAGCCGGATGTGAAGGTTGCCCTTCAGAGCGACGAACTCGCCGAGATCGTTAAGCTGCATGACGATCTCGGCCTGATTGACTACGTCACCTGCGGCTCGGGTGGCTATCTCGATTTCTATAAGCTGATGCCGACCTTCCTCTACCCGGAAAAGCTCGGCGCGGACCTAGCTTTTGTACTGAAGGGCGTCGTCAAGAAGGCTGTAGTCATCGCCGAAAGCCATATTCGCACCCCTGACAATGCCGAAACGGTGCTTGGCGAAGGCGCGGCGGATCTCGTCTCCATCGTGCGTGGCCAGATCGCCGACCCGCATCTCGCCATTAAGGCCGGCGAGGACCGGCCGGACGATATCCGAGGCTGCATTTCCTGCAACCAGATGTGCTGGGGGCGCCGCTCCCGCGATTACTGGATTAGCTGCCTGATCAACCCTTCCGTCGGCCGCGAGGTCGAATGGGGCGGCGACCGTTTCCGTAAGACCGACGAGCCGAAACGCGTGCTGGTGATCGGTGGGGGCCCGGCCGGGCTAGAGGCCGCCCGTGTCGCCGCCGAGCGCGGTCATCGGGTGACGCTTACGGAAGCCGCCACGCGCCTCGGCGGCAATTTTCTTCTGGCCGGCATGCAGCCACGACGGGCGCAGATTCTCGATCTCATCGCCTGGTATGAACGCCAGCTCGAAAAGCTGGGCATCGAGGTTCGCCTCAACAGCTATATGGACGCCGAGGAGATCGATCCTTCCGAGTTCGACATCGTGATTGCCGCGACCGGCTCTTATCCGCCCGAGACCGGTTTTCAGAAGGCGTTGCCGGCGGTGGAAACCATGCCCGGGATCGAGAAAGGCAATGTCTTCACGGTGGAAGCCGTTATGGCGCGGCAGGCCCGGCCGGGCAGACACGTGCTGCTACTCGACGAAGGTGGTGGCTGGCGCGGTGGTGGCACGGCCTGGAAACTTTCCGAGGAAGGCCATCAGGTGACGATCCTCACGCCAGACCCCTTCGTCGGCAAGGAACTACAGCGAGCCGCAGCAGACGTGCCGATGCGCCAGACGCTGCGAAAGCTCGGCGTCGACTGGATCGTAGAAGCCAGCATCACCGAATGGCACGGCAACGGCGCGACCATCATCGACCACAGTACCGGTAGGCATCGCTTCATAGAGGCAGACACGCTCGTCACCGCGACCACGAACGTTGCGATGGACTGGCTGATGCCGGGGCTTCGGGAACGAGGCATAGCGACACACCAAATCGGCGATTGCGCCGCGCCACGGCAGGCGCCGTATGCGTTTTTCGAGGGCCGCAAGGCCGGATTGGCGATTTGACATGGCAGACGAAATCGAAATTGAGCAGAAGGAAATTGAAGAACTGGCGTTAAAGGCTTGCCGCGGCGCCGGGGCCGACGAAGCGAGCGCGCAGGCTCTCGTAGATGCGACGCTGTCGGCAGCGCGCTTCGGCCCAGCGACACTCGGCTTTCCGCATATGGTGGATTACCTGAACAGCTTTCGCGAAGGCCGCATCAACTGTGCACCCGTACCGACACTCACCCGGCCGTATCCCGCCATGCTCGTCTCCGACGCCGACGGCGGCGTCGCCCAACTGGGCTTCGACCTTGCCTTTAGCGATATCGTCGACGCGGCGCGAAGCTTCGGCATCGCGATGTTTACCCAGACCAACAGCTACACGGCCGGCGAACTCGGTTACTTTGTGCGTCGTCTCGCAAAGGTAGGGCTTGTCGGATTGGCGGCAACCAACGCCAACGCCATGGTCGTGTCGAAACCCGGTGGCCCTTCCGTCTTCAGTACCAATCCCATGGCCTTCGGTTTTCCACTAGGCGAGACATCACTGCCCTTGATCATCGACCAGGCCTCCAGCGCGACGGCCTTCGTCAATATCGTTGCCGCTGCGGCCGAAGGACGCCCAATTCCCAAGGGCTGGGCCTTGGACACGAACGGCGCCGACACGGAGGATCCGGAAAAAGCTCTTGGCGGGGCCTTGCTTCCCTTCGGCGGGCGTAAGGGCGCAAACGTCGCCCTGCTTGTGGAAATGCTATCGGCAGGCCTTTCCGGCGGGCCATGGTCAATCGATACGGCGGATTTTCGCTCTGGCAGTACGCGTCCGGCGGTCGGGCTGACCGTGCTGGCCATGATGCCAGGCCCTCCCGAACATGGGCGCGTCGCCCGTGCCCACGCGCAGACCCGTCGGCTCGCGGGGCTCGATGTCTATATTCCTGGCATCAGCAAGTCTGAATTTCCGCCATCTCACACGAAGAAGTTGATGATCCCGGCCGCGATCTATGAGGCCATTCACGCATTTGCAGCTGGCCGTTCCCATCCCAAATAGGGTGATGAGACGCGAAGCCATCTTACCTATGTGGTCTTGACCAGCCAGTCGACGAATACGCGAGACTGAGCGGTCGCCCTCGCATGGATTTTCAAATGGAAGGGCACTGGCGAGGAGACGGATTCGGGCACTAAGGGAACAAGCCGTCGAGCGTCCAGCACGCTTTTCACCAGCCTGTCCCAGCCGAGCACCGCTCCAACATCGTCCTGGGCCGCCTGGAGGGCGATCATATAGTTGTTCACGTAGAAACTCCGCCCCTTCGGCGCCGCGCATCCCAGCGACCGTAGCCAGTCGGTCCAGGTCGTCCAGCCGTTTTCCTCATTGCTCATATGGATAAGCGGAACCTTGAGCAGGTCCTCGACGCTCGCGATGCGGTATTGCTCGGCGAAGGCCGTCGTTCCCAGCGCGACAATGCGATCCTGAAAGAGGATGCGGTGCTCAAGGCCGCTTTCATCCGGATCGCCGTAATGAATACTGAGGTCGCAGGGCCCGCTGACGCCCGGAATATCGCTGATAATCTGGGAGACAGTCACAGCCGGATAGATTTTCCAGAAGGCGGAGATCTTTGGTGTAAGCCAGAGGGAACTCACCGCTGTCGTCGTGCGGATCGTCACGTCGACTGTGTCGCGGCGCTCGCGCATTTGCGCGACGGTCTCCGATATTGCCTCGAAGCCGCGCCGGATCGAGAGAAACAGGAACGCTCCCTTTTCCGTAAGTTCAACGCCGCGGCTGCGGCGGATGAACAGGCTGCAGCCGAGGTCCATCTCGAGCGCTTTGATTTGGTGGCTGATGGCCGCCGGCGTCACATTCATTTCCTGCGCAGCGTCCTTGAAACTCGCCTTGCGCGCGGCGGCTTCGAAACAGGCAAGAGCCGTCAGGGAGGGAAGATCATATGGTCTTTGCATGGCGTCACCCGATCGTTTCGACATTAGATCATCTAATCTCACATCAAAAAAAATGCCGTTGTCAATTGGCCTTGGCGCAAAGACAATTCCTGTCAGTTAAACCCTCGGAATGTGGACATTCGCCATGACAGCCTCCTCGCCATTCATCCACGATCTTTTGGCTCGCCGCCTTCCGGGCCACGCGCTCGAACAGGCCTTTTACACCTCACCAACTGTCTATGATCTCGACCTGGAGCACCTCTTTTACCGAGAATGGCTCTATGCCGCGCCAGCATGTCAGCTCGCGAAAGCTGGAAGCTATGTAACCATGCGGGTCGGAGCCTATGAGGTGATCATCGTGCGCGGCCGCGACGGCGAAATCCGCGCCTTCCACAATTCCTGCCGGCATCGCGGTTCGCTCATCTGCAAGTCCAAGCAGGGACAGGTGGCCAAACTCGTCTGTCCCTATCACCAGTGGACCTATGAACTCGACGGCAAGCTGATCTGGGCGAATGACATGGGAGCCGATTTTGATGCTTCGAGACACGGCCTTAGACCGGTGAACCTGCACAATCTCGAAGGGCTGATCTATATCTGCCTATCGCAGACGCCGCCCGATTTCGACGCCTTCGCTGAGCTCGCGCGCCCCTACCTCGCCATTCATGACCTTACTGATGCCAAGGTCGCCTACACCTCGACGATCGTAGAGAAGGCGAACTGGAAGCTGGTCTGGGAAAACAATCGGGAATGCTATCATTGTAGCAGCAACCATCCCGCTCTCTGTCGCTCGTTCCCGCTGGACCCCGATGTCGCCGGGGTTTCGCCGGATGGTTCTGTTTCGGCCGTGCTGCAGGCGCATTTCGATCGCTGCGAAGCCTCCGGCGCGACATCAGGTTTTCGCATTTCCGACGACGGGCAGTATCGTTTTGCCCGCATGCCGCTCCAGGAAAAGGCGCTAAGCTATACGATGGACGGCAAGGCCGCCGTTGGCCGGAATCTCGGTCGCGTTCGTTTGCCGGATGCAGGCACGCTTCTGAAATTCCACTACCCGAGCACCTGGAACCATTTCCTGCCGGATCATTCGCTGACTTTCCGGGTGACGCCGATCAGCCCGATGGAGACGGAAGTCACTACGACGTGGCTTGTTCACAAGGACGCCGTCGAGGGTGTCGACTACGACCGCAACCGCCTCACCGAGGTCTGGATCGCGACCAACGACGAGGACCGGGAAATCGTCGAGACGAACCAGCGGGGCATTCTCTCACCCGCCTATATTCCTGGCCCCTATTCGCCAAACCAGGAAAGCGGCGTCATCCAGTTCGTCGATTGGTATGCCACGTGGCTCGAACGTTCGTTGGCGCCGATGCGGCAAGCCGCGGAGTAAACGCCATGAGCGTCTTCAAGAACCTCGCCTTCTGGACCGACGCGGAAATGATCGAATGCGTGACGCGCACGCCAGAAGCACCCGACGTTGTGACCTTCAGCTTCCAGAGCCCTTCCGGCGCACTGTTCAACCATGATCCGGGGCAGTTCGTCACGCTGGAACTGCCCGTACCCGGCGGGCCGCTCTACAGGACTTATACTATATCGTCCTCGCCGTCGCGGCCAACGGCCCTGACGATCACCGTCAAGGCCCAGCGCGCCTCCCTCGGCACACGCTGGATGCTTGACAATCTGCACAAGGGCATGAAGGTCCGGGCGATCGGCCCAGCCGGCAAATTTTCGATCGCCCATCACCCGGCTGACAAGTACCTCTTCATCTCGGCCGGATCAGGCATTACACCGATGGTGGCGATGACGACGTGGATGTACGATTCCGGGCGCGAACCGGATATCGTTTTCATCAATTGTGCGCGCCGCCCATCGGAGATCATCTTGCGTGAGCGGATGGAACTGATGGCGTCGCGCATCGTCGGCATCGACCTGAAATGGGTCGTGGAAGAGGCGGATCCTTTCCGCCCCTGGACAGGGTATCGGGGCATCTTCAACCAGATCATGCTTGGCCTTATGGCGCAGGATTATCTTGACCGAGAGGTCTTCTGTTGCGGGCCCGAGCCTTTCATGCGCGCCGTTCGAGAAGCCTTGGCCGCCCTCGGCTACGACATGAACCGCTACCATCAGGAGAGTTTTTCGGCCGAACCTGCAAATGCCGAAGACGTCCCCGCTGATGTGGTTCCCGATGCGCAGAACCGGGCCGAAATCGAGTTTGCATTCTCGGGCATCACCGCGAAATGTAGCGAAACGGACACCATCCTCGCGGCGGCGAAATCCGCTGGACTGTTCATTCCTTCGGGGTGCTCCATGGGAATTTGCGGCACCTGCAAGATCCGCAAGACGGACGGACAGGTCCATATGGTTCACAATGGCGGCATCACAGATGAGGACATCGAGGACAGCTACATCCTCGCCTGTTGCTCCAAGCCTATCGGCCGTGTGAGTGTGGAGGCCTGAGGAGAGAGTTTCATCAAGTTCGCTCACTGTCTCTTCGTCAGAGAACCTTTAGAACAAGCTTAGATGAAGCGATGATAAGGCTACTCGCTGACATCGATGTTCCTGCGGACAGAACGGTACAGGTCCCTACCGTCAAAGGATTGGGCCCGTGTCACCGGGTTTGATCGAGGGCATACAGTCTGTCCGTTGAGATGGGCCTTCCTTGCCGCTACCCCATGACGACCAGCTATACGAGATCATTCTCGAGCAGACGGGCGGCTCGCCGACGGGTCGCCCGACGGGGCGGGCCTGCTAAAGGCTGGGCCAGACTCCGCGTTAGGGAAAGGCGCCTTTGGTGCAACTGGACAAACGTTCACACTTTCTCGAACAGACAGGAACTCTCGGCCCCCTATTAACTTTGCCACCAACGAGCACGCACCACATCAGGTAGCACCGGCGTTCGCCTGACCAGCGATCGGGCAAAAGCGTCGCCAAGGCGTGACCTTTCCAAGCAGTGGGTTCGTCGCCAGCGGTGCCGGGCCAAACAGGCAAAATACCGCGAACTGGTCGCGGCAGAACAATACCAGTTTACCTATTAAAAAAAATTTTGCATAAGGAAGCTCTCTCTTAAGCGAGTGCTTCGATTGAGCGATCTAGCGGTTCTAACCCTTCTCACAAAAGCTCTGGCCAGCGAAAGTGGCGAGCCGCTTTACCGCAGGCTTGAAGATGCGATCAAGGCGGCGATCGGGACAGCACATATCAAGCGGGGCGCCGTCATCCCCAGTGAACGCGCCTTGTGTGCGGCTCTCGACATTTCTCGGGTGACAGTACGCAAGGCCATAGACAATCTGGTTTCCGACGGTTTTCTCGATCGTCGCCAAGGTGCCAAAACTGTCGTTTCATCGCGTCTCGAAAAATCGCTTGCTACCATGACCAGCTTTTCGGAGGATATGCGCTCCCGTGGTCTGGAGCCCGGTTGCGTATGGATTTCGCGTGATATTTCGCGGCCTTCGCCCGCCGAAATGATGGCTCTGGGGATTTCAGGCAGCGAAAAGGTCGTGCGGCTCAAGCGTTTGCGCACAGCCGACAATACCCCCATCGCGATCGAAATCGCGACCTTACCGGCACGTTTCGTGCCCAACCCGCAGGCCATCCAGGCCTCTCTCTATGAATATCTGGAAGCCAACGGCGCGCTTCCCGTGCGCGCGCTCCAGCGGATGCAGGCAAAGCCCGCCAGCGAGGAGGAGCGCCATCTTCTCGGCACCCCTGAAGCTGCCAGTCTGCTAATCATGGAGCGGCGCTGCTTTCTTGCTGACGGCCAGATCGTTGAGTTCACGCAAACGAAATATCGCGGCGACGTGTACGATTTCGTCATTGAGCTTATGCGGTAATACCAGTTAGAGTCCTGTTGCAATCTGGTCTTGTCCTGCTACCGTGATCACACAACAGGAGAGCCGGACGTGCTGCTTGATATGCAAGCCTTAAAAAATGGACTAATCGTATCGTGTCAGCCGGTAAAAGGTGGCGCGATGGACACTGCCGCGATGGTCGTCGGCTTCGGCTTGGCGGCATTGGATGGCGGTGCGGCGGGGCTCCGCATCGAGTCGGCTAACTATGTCCGCGCCGTCCGTGCGGCAACCGACAAGCCGATTATCGGATTGGTCAAGCGCGACCTCGATGACACGCAGGTGCGCATTACGCCATGGATCGAGGATGTCGATGCATTGGTAGCAGCCGGTGCAGATATCATCGCCTATGACGCAACCAAGCGCATCCGTCCGGTCGACACCAAGACGCTGATCGACCGTATCCACGCACATGGCCGCATCGCGATGGCCGATTGTTCTATTCTGGCGGATGCCGAACGGGCACTGGCCGAGGGCGCCGAGATCGTCGGCACCACACTAGCCGGATATACCGGACCGGTCGAACCCACGGAGCCCGATTTCGCGCTGATCGCGGCGTCTTCGAAGCTTACGCCTCATGTCATCGCTGAAGGTAACGTCCGCACACCCGAGCAAGCTTCGAAAGCCCTTGCAAGTGGCGCCTTCACGGTGGTGGTTGGCTCCGCGATCACGCGCCCGGAACACGTCACCTCCTGGTTCCGCGCCGCGCTCGATGACACCCTCGCTTCGGTCGGAGCATGACCCGCATGATCGACCAGGATACTGTTCTCGCACTCGACATAGGCGGCACCAAGATGCTTGCCGCACTGGTGCGCGGACGCGTTGTCCTGGATAACCACAAGGTCCCGACACCCCGCGGCGGCAATCCCAAACAGTGGCTTGAAGCGCTGTTTGCAGCCATCACTTCGTGGCAAGGCAGTTACGCGATAGCGGGCGCGGCCGTCACCGGCATTGTCGATCAAGGCTTCTGGTCGGCGCTCAACCGCAACACGCTTGACCTCCCGGATCGCTTTCCTCTTGCAGAAACGGTCGCACGCCTTTCTGGAGTGCCGGTTCTCGCCGCTAACGATGCGCAGGCAGCAGCCTGGGGCGAATTCCGTTTCGGCGCTGGCCAGAACGAAGACATGGTGTTTCTTACCATCTCAACCGGCATCGGCGGTGGCATCGTCGTCAACGGCAAACCGATGTTGGGCCTTGCCGGCCATTTCGGGCAGTTCCGCGTCGCCGAGGATGTAGCCGGGACGCTGGAAGATCAGGTTTCAGGTCATTGGATAGCCGGCCAGGCCCAGGATCATCACGCAGGCGCGACCGCGCGGGATGTTTTCGAAGCTGCAGCCGCTGGCAAGACGTGGGCCATGAACATAATCGGCGCATCGGCACGCCAGACCGCCCAGCTTTGCCGCAATATCCATTTTGCACTCGATCCGCCGCGCATTGTCATCGGCGGCGGTATCGGGCTAGCGCCCACCTATCTCGACACCGTCCGGCAGGCACTCGAAGGCCTGCCGCCGCGGCTCACACCAAAAATCCACGCCGCCGCTCTTGGGGAAAGTGCCGGCGTCGTGGGGATCGCCGATCTTGCAAAAATCACCAGAAAAATCAAATAGAGGAGAACTAAAATGACATTGACGACGATCAGGAAAGGCAGCCTTCTGGCAGTTGCCATCGCCAGCCTTCTGGCAAGCTCCGCATTCGCCAAAGTGACCGTGCTCGGTTGGCCGGGCGGACCTGAAGAGACAGCGCTGCGGGCCGTGACCGACGTCTATAATGGGAGACCAGATGTCACTGAAAACGACAAGGTCGAGCTTTTGTTCTTCAACCGCGATGGTTTCTGGGACAAGCTCCAGTCCGACCTCGCTGCCGGTTCCAAGGCTTTCGACGTCAATCTGCTTGCAACCTATTCCATCGGCCGATACGCGCCGTTCATGGAGCCGGTCGAACTTTCGGACGAGGCGGCCTCGGTCTACGGCGAATCCGTGCTCAAGACCATGCAATACGAAGGCAAGCAGTTTGGTGTTCCGACCGACCTTTCGATGCACTTCATGTACTATCGCAAGGACCTGGTCGAGGCCCTCATGAAGGACGACGCCGCAAAGGCGAAGTATGCCGAAATTTCTGAAAAGCACCTTGGCAAGAAGCTCGAACCGAAGAGCCCGGACGAATGGACATGGGATGACTACGCCGCAACCGCGCTGTATTTCACCCAGGCCATCAATCCTGACAGCCCGACGCGATACGGCACCGTTCTGCAGCTGAAGAACCTTCTGTTCAACATGATGGTGTTCCAGTCGTTGCCGCGTGCCTACGGCGGCAATTGGATGGATGAGAGCGGCAAGATCACGGTCAATTCCGATGCCTATCGCAAGGGGCTGGAGACCTACAAGCTGCTCTACGATGCCGGGGCGACGCCTAGCGATTCACTATCGTACGAGTTTGCCGAAGCGAATGCCGCCTATACGTCGGGCCAGGTTGCCGCGATGATGCAGTGGAATGCTGCCGCATCCGACCTGACCAACAAGGAAAAGTCGCCGACGGTCGCCGACGTCACGGAAACGGTTGCTCCGCCCGCTGGCCCCGAAGGTCGCTTCACCCACATTCATGGCCTTGGTTTCGGTCTCAACAAGAACGCCGAAAACAAGGCCGGTGGCCAGGCCTTCATCAAATGGCTTTCGTCGAAAGAAGCTGCTTTGACCTACGCCCGGAACAACGGCGCGCCAGCGCTGACGCCAGAAGTCGTCACCGAAGTCGCGAAAGAACGCCCCGATCTCGTCAAGCTCGGCGAGTTCGCGTCTAAATACGGCTACGTCATGAACGGCGGCACCGCTGCAAAGGCGCTGTCTGTCTACGAACTTCAGGCCAAGGAATTCACCGGTTATTGGTCCGGCCAACAGTCGCTGGACGATGCACTTGCCAATACCGAAAAGGGCATGACTGAGCTGCTCAAGTAGCGGCTTTGCTGGCGGCGGCTTGATCGCCGCCAGCATCTACCGCAAGAACCGGCGCAGCGACGACGGGCCGACAAGCAATCTCCTAACCGAACGGACATGCCGGATGAACGCCTACCCAGTTGCTACAGGAAGGACAGCGGTTCGATGAACACGCAGCGCGCCCATTCTTCGGAGTTTCGGCTGCTGGCCATGCCGCTCGTCCTGTTTCTGCTGGTCTTCCTCGGCTTTCCGGCAATCGTCAACCTGATCTATTCCGTCTCCGACGTATCGTTCGAGACGCTGCGCCAGCCCAAGATCACCGGTGTGTCGAATTTTGCTGCGGTCTGGAACGACAGAGCCTTCTGGCAGGCCAGCTGGTTTTCATTGCGCTTCGGAGCGCTGACCGCGCTGCTCGAATGCACGCTCGGGCTGATCCTTGCCATATTTCTGTCGCCGCTGATCGAACGACGCAGCTGGCTAATGGCGATCCTGATGCTGCCTCTGATGGTGGCGCCGGCGTTGGTCGGCCTGATGTATCGTCTCGTGCTGCACGAATTCGCGGGGCCGGTGCCTTATTATCTCTGGGCCTGGTTCGGCACCAGTGTTTCCTTCCTCGGCCCCACCTCCGCATTCTGGACGCTGATCGTCGTGGAAACCTTGCAGTGGACACCGTTTGCCCTGCTGTTGTTCTATATGGCCTATCGGGCGATCCCTACAGAGATCGTCGAGGCATCCGCGATGGATGGAGCCCGGCGGTGGCATCTGTTGTGGTACATCGAATTGCCATTGATGGCTCCGACGATTGTCGTTGCCCTTCTCATCCGTTTTATCGATGGCTTCCGTGTTTTCGATAACGTCTACGTTCTGACAGGCAGTGGCCCCGGCGGCTCCACAGCCTCGCTATCGATCTATATCTACGAGGCCTTCTTCAAGCAGGGCGCCATCGGCAAGGCAGTAGCTGCGTCCGTGATCCTGTTCGCCGTCTCCTTCGCCGTCCTCTACGGCCTCAATTTCATTGCCAGCCGTCGAAAGGGAGCACTCACATGATCAATGCTCTTCGCTGGCTCGTCTTCGCCCTTGCCGCCTTTGCGATGAATTTTCCGATTCTGGTGACGCTTGTCACCTCCTTAAAGAGCACGCGCGAACTGTCAACCAATCCCGGACTATGGGTGCAGGCGCCGACACTCGACAATTATCTCGCGGTGTTCCAAGTGTCCGATAGGTTGAACATCTTCCTCTACTTGTTCAACAGCATGACGGTTGCCTTCATCGGCACCACGTTAGCGGTTGTTCTTGCCCTCCCGGCAGCATATGCAATTGCCCGGGGCCGGCTCGGCGAACGTACGCTTTTGCCCTTTATCGTCAATTTGCGCGCCGTGCCGCTGATCATCTTTGCCATCCCACTCTATATGATGTTCCAGTGGTTGGCGCTTCTGGACACCCGCCTTGGCCTCGGTCTGATCCTGTCCATCGTCAACCTGCCACTGGCCCTCGTCATCCTGGTCAACGCCATCCGCGACCTGCCTAAGGAACTCGACGAAGCGGCCCTGATGGATGGCGCCAGCCGTACGCAGATTCTTCTCCGTGTCATTGCGCCTGTCTGCCGCCCGGCCATTGTCACCAGCCTGATCTTTGGCTTCATCACCGCATGGAACGAATTCCTGTTTGGCTTGATGTTGACCACCTCGAAGGCAGTGCCGATCACCGTTGGCGCTTCATTCTTCTTCGCTGCCAGTGGAGGCGGCGTGCAATGGGGCGTCGCCTCAGCCGTTATGATCGTCGGCGCATTGCCGCCGGTGCTGCTCGGTCTCATCATGTATCGCCAGATCAGCGGGTCGATGACGGCCGGCGCAGTCAAGGGCTGATCTTATTTCAGGAGATTACCATGGGTAAGATTTCGCTGCGCAAGGCAGGCAAGCAATATGGCACTGTCGAGATCATCAGGGATCTCGACCTGGAGATCGCCGACGGCGAATTCGTGGTCATCGTCGGTCCTTCCGGCTGCGGCAAGTCCACCTTATTGCGGATGATCGCAGGCTTGGAGGCGACGACCGCCGGCCAGATCATCATCGACGGACGCGACGTGACCGAGGCCCTGCCGGTGGAGCGCAAGCTCGCCATGGTGTTCCAGTCCTATGCGCTCTACCCCCACATGACCGTTCGCCAGAACATGGGTTTTGGCCTGAAACTCGCCAAGCTCTCGAGCGGCGCGATCAAGACAAAGGTGGATGCGGCAGCCGATACGTTGAAATTGACTCCGCTTCTCGATCGCTACCCGAAGGAACTTTCCGGCGGCCAGCGCCAGCGTGTTGCCATCGGCCGGGCGATCGTGCGCGAACCGGTCGGCTTCCTGTTCGACGAACCACTGTCAAATCTGGATGCCGCCCTTCGCGTGGATATGCGGCTCGAGATTGCCAAGCTTCACCGCACGCTCGGCGCCACCATGATCTACGTCACCCACGATCAGGTCGAGGCCATGACGCTGGCGGATCGCATCGTCGTGTTGAAAGACGGCCGCGTCATGCAGCAGGGTACGCCATACGAACTGTACGAAAATCCCGCCAATCTTTTCGTCGCCCAATTCATCGGCAGCCCCAAGATGAACATTCTGGCCTGCAAGCGAAATGGGGATGGCCAGCTTGATCTCTCAGGTCAAGGGTTCCTGAAGATGCCGTTAAGGAGCGACGCGGCGCCCGTGCAGCTCGGCGCGCGTCCCGAGCATCTGTCGCTGGTTGCCCCGGAAAACGGGCACTGCCGGGGAACGGTCGAAGCCCGCGAGTATCTTGGCGGCACCACCTCGGTGTTTGTGCGCAATCCTGAACTCGGGCTAATCAATGTCAGCGCACCTGCGGACACGGGGTTTGGCATCGGCGAGACGGTAGGCATCCATATCGACAATGTCCGTTTGTCGCTGTTCGATGCAGCCGGAGCCGCTGTCATTGCTTCACGGTGAAACGCCGTCTTCGATAGCAATTGCCACCCGCGTTGAAGGGATATGAACCACCGACCGTCGCTAACAGCGGCTTCAGACCGTTGCGAACGTCAACAGCAATAGCACTCGCCTGAGATTCATCCTTCGTTCACGTCTACCGTATGTTTTCGAACAGCTCTTGTTTCGGCCCCGCAATCAGGACGAGCCCTGCATGGACGGCCCGTTTATCGAAATGCCGCCCTTGGCGGCGCCATTCAATGAGCGCTCTGTACCTCAACGCCTTCCGATCTGTCCCACCGTCAAACGCCCTGCCCGCAGCGCGTCTGGCTGCGCATACGGATTAAAGCTTGCGTTGTTTCAGGTGCATAACCCACATTAGGCAATCTACATTATTGATCCGCTTGCATCTTCATCTTCCAGCCAATATGGAATGGGCTGCCTCAAAGTGGAGTTTGGTCAGCGAATTTTAGTCCTCATAGTCAATCGAGCGATCCCGCATCGGATACTATGAAGCCCCGCAATCAATTACCAGCGAGGATAGCCTCGACATCACGAACTGGATCGAGTGGTTCCTCGATCGGCTGGGCTATGCTGTTGGCGAGGCGCTGCTGACCCTCGACAACGTGATGGTGAAAAATGATTTCTGGCAGATGCATGCTTCAAGCGATCTCAATCCGAGGCAAGCCGAAGTCCTCAACCGGCTGCTAGACGGAAACTTCCAAAGCAAGCTCACATCGACCAAGTGGGCAAAATTGACGAACGCATCCCAGGACACGGCATCGCGCGACATTGCAGACCTGATGGCGAAAGGCATCCTGCAAAAAGGCGAGGCTGGCGGACGAAGAACGGCCCACGAATTGGTTTTGAACTCTCCGACAAACCACGCTTCTCAATCCGGGTAAGTCAAACCGGTTGGCGGCGAGTCCCACCCCGAGACCGCCCTATACACGTACTTGCTCCTCTCATTCATCACGAGGACAGTGCCCTTTAAAGTAGTGGTCTGATTGCTCTGATTCCAATTATATTACTGTTTACAGAATGTTTCGGAATTTCAACGATACGTGTGCTTCACATTTACAGATGGAGCATCGATGACACACCCACAGATCACCCGCCCCTTGTGGGTCACTATAACCGCCTACGGGTTTGCGGCTGTGCTTTTTTCAAGTCTCGCAATTGGCGGTAGCGCCTGGTATCGGCAATCCGTTTCGAATTTCGAGGCTTTGCAGCGAGAGACAGCTGGCGATCTGGCTCTCATTGAAACGGATATGTCGGCACAGCAAAAGGCGGCCTCGGCGTTGGCACTTGCGCTTGCAGGCCAGCCGGACATTGGTCCACTTGTCGTCTCCAACGCCCGTGACACACTGATTTCCAACTTCAGCGGCTCCATGCCGGGCATCAAGGATGCCGGTGGTCTCCAAAACCTGACATTCGTCGATGCCAACGGCACAGCAATTGCGCGTATTCATACACCAGACAAATTTGGCGACGACCTAAAAGGTCGACGCAAGACGGTAGTCGAGGCACTCACAGCTGGCAAACTGGTTGCCGGGATAGAGCCGGGCAAGTCTGCAGTCGCGATGTTTGCCTCAGCGCCCATCGTCCACGATGGAAAGACCGTTGGCGTCGTGGATGTCGGGACCGGTTTGACGAATGCATATTTTGAACCACTTGCTCGCAAGATCGGTGGTGATGTCACTGTTCATGTTCTGGTTGATGGAAAGTTCGAGGTCCAAGCGGCAACAGGCGGCAAATCCCATCTGTCCGAAACGGCAGTCAAGGCCGCCTTTGACGGGAACTTCACCGATGAGCAGGTCTCAGGTGGTGAAGATAGCTTCATCGTTAACGCGATCGCTCTCACCAATTTTTCGGGCGAGAAAATCGGCGTCTTGGAAATCGCGTCGAATGTGACCACTATTATAACCGGCGCCAAGCATGCTCTTTGGACATCTATCATCGGCACGGCGGTCGTATCGCTGTTGTCGCTCCTCGGTTTTTACCTCTTTGCACGATCACTGGCAGGTGTCGTCGGGCGCATCACAGGCACGATGTCCAGATTAGCAGGCGGGGACCTGGATGCTCAGATCGAGGGTGGCGCTCGCCGTGACGAAATTGGCGCCATGGCGCGGGCAGTGCAGATCTTTAAAGACAACGCAGTTCGCACCCGAGAGCTTGAAGCTGAAGCCGACCAGCAACGCAACCTCAGCGATGACGAGCGCCGTCGCAACGCGGAGAAGGAACGTCTGCGGGCCGAAGCCATGGCCCAAGCCACAAATGGTCTTGCTGACGGCCTCAAACATCTGGCAAACGGTAACCTCAACTTCCAGTTGACTGAACGGTTTACAGAAGACTTTGAAAGCCTGCGCGCCGATTTCAACGGGGCGGTCGAGCAGCTTCGTACAACCCTTGCGTCGGTTGCTTCCGCCACCGCATCGATCGAAGGCGGTTCGCGCGAAATCAGCAGCAGCGCCGACGATCTGTCACGACGGACAGAGCAGCAGGCAGCCTCCCTCGAAGAAACCGCTGCAGCCCTGGACCAGATCACGGCAAACGTTAGCAATTCGTCGAAACGTGCCGAAGAAGCCCGCGCCATAGCCGTGCAAGCAAACGACAGTGCCCATCAATCCGGTATGGTGGTCGGCAATGCCGTGCATGCGATGAGCAAGATCCAGCATTCGTCGAATGAAATCTCCAATATTATCGGGGTTATCGACGAGATCGCGTTCCAGACGAACCTGCTTGCCCTGAATGCCGGTGTTGAAGCCGCCCGCGCAGGCGACGCCGGCAAGGGATTTGCCGTTGTGGCGCAGGAAGTGCGCGAACTTGCGCAACGGTCGGCGAAGGCTGCAAAGGAGATAAAGGATCTCATCAAAACGTCCACGGGCGTAGTCCAGAGCGGCGTGCAACTTGTCAGCCAAACCGGTGAAGCTCTCAAGACGATCGAGGCCTTTATCGTCACCATGAACCAGCACATGGACTCGATCGCTACCTCAGCGAAAGAACAGGCGATAGGCTTGGCCGAAGTTAACACCGCCGTTAATCAGATGGACCAGGTGACACAGCAGAATGCTGCAATGGTTGAGGAGGCTAATGCTGCCGGAGCAACGCTTGCAACCGAGTCGGCCAAGCTGAAGGATCTCGTGGCTCAGTTCCAGCTTGGCACCAACTCTACTCCCAACGAGATTAGAAACACGCCCACGAGACGCCCGGTTGCGTTAAGTCCGGCAAACGCTACGCCGTTTTCATCTCCCGCTCGCACTATGTCAAACAAGTTGACGCGGGCGTTCTCTGCACGCAGTTCGACTGCCACCGCAGCGGCCCCTTCGACTGATAGTTGGGAGGAATTCTGAGGGAAAACCGTAGGCAAGTGTTCCATTTCATGGCGCAGATGCCTGAGCAGCCTACTATTCGGATAGCCACCTACGCGGTGATCGCTGCAACGAGTTCATCTTGGGGGCTCGTTGCAGTATTCGAAAAATTTCACGCTAACGTTGGCGTGACCGCGCGTTGCTGTGACCGCGTCGCTGCCAAAACATAATGAAGCGCGCTGACGAGAGGTGTGTTGACGCATTTTTCGGTTAGACAAGAATGTGCAGTTATGTGGGACGCGTCGGCCTACCGCTGCGCCAATAACTACCCAGGCTGCCGCAGCCCAAAAAACAGCACTTATCTCGACAAAAAGCCCCGCTTCCACGGGGCTTTACTGATTCCACGGCAAAAAATCAGGACTGGCGGCTATACCAGTCGTCCACATCACTCTTTGCTCGATCCTTTTCGATCCCGTAGCGCTCTTGGATCTTGCCTTCGAGTTGATCCCGCTTACCGGCGATTTGATCAAGGTCGTCGTCTGTGAGTTTGCCCCACTGTTCCTTCACGTTCCCCTTGAACTGCTTCCAATTACCTTCAACACGATTCCAGTCCATCTAACTTCTCCTCTGATTTATCTTCCGAGGAACAAACGCACGAGAGATCGTTTGGTTGCAGTTACAGAAAAAGTCACATATTCCCCGCGGCTAATCACCATGACCGCGAATGATTAGAACATGAGCCACTCCGGGGACATCAACCGATCGTAGCAGAGCCTTGAAGCGGAAGAGCTTCAATAAGCCGCGGTTTCAGAACATCGTAATGAGGTTATGAAGAAACTCGCTTCGTGTCTGGGGCCGAACGGCACTTTTGCCCGGGACACCTTGATGGGGATCGCCCAACCGGCGAAATCCCCAAGTGTCACCCACTTGCCGGGATTGTTCGAGACAACACCAGAATGTGACGCAGAAACCAGAACAGAGCAGCGGCTTCAGAAGAAAGGCCTGAATTCGCGCTACCAATATCCATTCGGCGAGCGCGGCCTGAAGCTGTCCAAAATCGCCGAAAATAGTTCGGCCATGCTTCGTCGACAGAGGCGTGCTTGTAGTGACGATCAAACCAGGGTCCTGCAGAGTCCAATGCTGAACCGATAGGGGAGGAAGTTCCGGTTCGTTCAGGACTTTGCTCACTGAATAGAGAATAGCCGGCTCAGACCCGGCCACTGAAAAGCGTGGGCCGTCCACTCCAGGCATTGTCGATGGAATGCGCCCAGGGATTGCGTAAGCGGGATGCCGCCATTTTGCTCCCTATAGCGAAGAAGCGTCATGCCATTAATTCCATGCAGACTTCCCGTCAGTTCCTGTTCAGAACGGGACGGCGAAATAGCGATGAGTGGCGAAAGGATCGACGGCCTGAATATGCCGGAATCATGGCGCAAGCTCTGTAGGCCGTCACCTAGAATTTAGAGACTGCTCACCTGGCTTAGGGCACCTCCGCGCAGTCTAGCGCCTTGAAGGGATGCTAAAGACCGACTACTCCATCCCGCCATCGCGAACTGAGGGATCGTACAGTCGACCTCGTTATGGCCTGTAAAGGTCCGACATCGGCCTGTCTGCTCCCTATCGCGGGCTGAAGAAGAGCCGGCCATGGACCGGCTCTCTATTTTTCGAACTGTGGAAGCGTTACGCTGCCTTCGCCTTGACGGTGGTCTTATTGATCGAGGTCACGGCCAGGTTGGTAAGCTTGTTGTTGGTTGCCTTTTCCTCGTCGAGAATTTCGCTCAGCAATTTGTGAGCCTCGTCATGGCCAAGATCTTTTGCCCATTCTCGAAGCGAGCCGTAACGCGCAATCTCGTAGTGCTCGACCGCTTGGCATGCCGCGAGCAGGCCCGCATCGAGAGCCGTGCCCTCGGCATCTTTCATAAGCCCATCGGCTTCCTTAATTAGACCTTCGATGGCATCGCATTTTTCCCCCGACGCTTTTTTCCCAATGGATTTAAAGACCAGTTCAAGCTTCTTGATCTGGTCCTTCGTTTCTGCAAGGTGGTCCTCGGCAGCCTTCTTCAGTTCCGCGCTCTTGGCAGCCTTTGCTACCTTCGGCAGGGCTTTGACTATCGCGTTTTCGGCATAATAGACGTCCTGCAGCGTGTGTTCGAATACATCGGCCAGTGATTTCATGATGTGTCTCCTCATTGAGTGAAATGCGACACAGAAATCCGCGAGACGAGAATTCGTTCCAAACTTGGGCCACCTGGCCGGTCGATGATATATCTGCATATCCGCTGTCTTCAAATGATAGTCCAACAAGATGCTGTGGGGCAAAAAATTCGGACGCTTAAGCAGGCGACATACCCAGATGGTCGAGGATGATGGCAACATTCCTGCGATGTGACTTAAAATAGACGTCGAACACGTCTCCTATCAAAGGGACTGCCCCGACGACACCGTCTGCTGCAAGGTTGGCCAACATCTTCGCAATCTTGCTGGCGGGCAGACCCAAGCGACGACCTTCGTTGACGATGTACAAACCTACCAATACGCTACCTGCATCTCCGATCACGGGAACCAGTCCAATGACCGCGTCGGCGCCAAACAGGATGTTTGTGCCGGGGATACGAACGGCGGTGTCCATGATTTTTGCCAGCATCTGCAATCGTCTGATGCGTTCAACGATCCCTTGATCGAGCGGCTCAAATATCTGTTCTCTGCTCATCGAAGCTCCCAATCGCCGATACGGAAAGCTGATTGGCGGCAAGAAGTTCCGTCGGGCAGTGCCAGACACGCTTCTCAGCCATGGATATTTGAGTCAAGGAAACTTACCCGCTTGAATAGATGTCAACCTATCGTTGGCGCTTGGCTTGGCTGGAGCGGCGGATGGAATGGCCGTTCTACCGGGTGTAGGCAAACGCTGAGGGCGTCCACGTGGCTCTGACGACGGCGAGTCCGGTGGATCTGTGGACGAGGGATTTTTTGTGACGTTCACCACGGATTGCATTGTCGACCTAATCCGTACCGCCAATGAAATTGGAGTGCTTAGGAACGTTGAGAAAGGGCGTCTCCTCGATCGCTCTGTTGGCGAGATCCGATTTATGCGCGAAGCCGTGGGAATTCCCACCACCGGCACGGATACCGATGCACTAATCCCGAGTGGAATGGTTCCCTCGATCGGCCTTGTTGACGAAACGGACGTTTCGGCCGCCCTCCTTAATGCCGCGGCAATGATCCGGGACCCCCTCTCGCAGATGCTCAATAATGCGTTAGGAAAATTTGAGAGGGACGGAGATGGAAAACTCAACTCTGATGAATTCAAGACATTTAACGAGATCCTGAAACCCGGCATCGACACCGATGAGCAGGGAAAGCCAACGATCGATTACAGCGAACGCATGGAACACGACGGCGACGGATTGATCAGTCAGGATGAAATGAATTCGAAGGGTGTCTTGATGCCGGCTGACCTCAGCGATCCCAGCCTGAAATCGGTGCTGGCTTATCTTCTTCTCAAGGGCGACCCTTTGGCGATCGAAGCTGCGGCGTTGCTGAAGAACGAAGGCGACAAGTCGTGATAGTCAAAGGGAGCGACTGTTTCACAGCCGCTCCTATCCTATTTTCCACTCAGGCTACCCTTGAGGGCCTACCGCTGTGGCGATAGCAGCCAAAGGCGACGGTTCGTTGGAAAACACGTCATAAACGCACGGCGCGGCAAAAACGGCGAGCGCAAGCATGCCAATGATCAGGCGTTTCATGGAACACTCCGTGAGATTGCGGAACGGCTCAAACGAGCGTCAGCTCGACCGCGATGTTGCCCCGTGTTGCCTTGGAATAGGGGCAGGTCTGGTGTGCTTCGTCGATCAGCGCCCGTGCAAGGTCGATATCCAGCCCCGGAAGGCTGACATTCAGCCGGGCTTGCAGAAGATAGGCGCCGTCCCTCATGCCGAGGTCTACTTCGGCATCGACTGCCGTGTTCGCAGGGAGTGCTAGCTTGCGCTTGCCTGCGGCTATGCCAAGGGCGCCGATGAAGCAGGCGGACCAGCCAGCCGCAAAGAGCTGCTCGGGATTGGTACCGGGCTTGCCGCTGCCCGGGGGCGAAAACTTGACGTCGAGCTGCGCATCGTCACTGCGCGCCGCACCGTCGCGCCCGCCGGTGGTGTGGGTCTTGCCGGTATAAAGCACCTTGTCGATCTTTGTCATGGAACACTCCTTCGTTCTGTCGCGTAACGCGACGTGGTTGACGGATGTGTTTTGCCGCATCGACGTATCCGGCATGTTTTCGAAAAGGTCGGAATTGTATCGCAGCGTAGAGGCTGCTGGTCGGGCCTATTAGGGTAGCGATATTTCCGCGGCAAGCCCACCACCGTCGCGATTGTAGATCCGCACCGTTCCACCGATCGAGACGGCAAGCTGTTGGGCGATGGCCAGTCCAAGCCCTGTGCCTCCTGTATCCCGATTGCGAGATGTCTCCAGCCGGTAGAACGGTTGCATGGCGGACTCCAGCTTGTCGTCGGGAATGCCCGGTCCATGGTCCTTAACCGTAATTACCAGAGCTTTTTCGCCTTTGCGTTCAACGCTAATCTCGGCAGCACCCGCAAACTTGAGGGCGTTGTCGATGAAGTTGGTCAAAATACGCCGCAGTGCGTGCGGCTTGGTCACGGCAGTCCCCTGAGCGATACCAGTCACCGAAACCGCGTTGCCGGTATCCTGATAATCGTAAACGATGCTGTAGATGAAGGATGCGAGATCGATGCGCGCGTTTTTCTCGCCATTGCCATGTGAACTGCGCGCATAGGCAATTCCGTCCTGCACTAGGCGCTCGATCTCGCGCAGATCGCTGACCAGCTTGTTCTTGTCGGGACTATCATCCGCCATGTCGGCGCGAAGCCGCATGCGCGTGATCGGCGTCTGCAGGTCATGGGAGATTGCTGCGAGAATCTGCACCCGTTCTTCCAGGTAATGGGCAATACGGTCACGCATGGCGTTGAAGGCCCGTGCCGCATGCGCAACCTCGCTCGGTCCATCCTCGTTCAGGGGCGAACCTTGTCTGCCGGGATCGAGTGCATCGGCGGCAGCGGCGAGAGCGCCAAGCGGACGAATTGCGAGGCGCACCGCAAACCAGGTGCAGAGAATGAGCAGAACCATCTGGGCTGCAAAAACATATGGCAGCCATTCGGCCAGGGGCATTACTCCGCGCGGGGTCACATCGATTGTCAGTGGCGAACCGTCCGACAGCGTCAGATGCGCCTGCAGCCGCGTGAGGTCGCCCGGGATGGCTTCGACGCGGATCGGAAACCTGTTGCCGGCCGCCTGGCCTATCCGGTCCGCGATCTCAGCACCACGACCCGATAAATCCGGAACACCTGGAAGCCCGGGCCCGAGAACAAGGCGGTAGCTTCCGCGGCTCAGCCGATCCAGCCAATCCGTCCGCTCGTTGGCGGGAAGACGGTCGAGAATTGCGATCGACGTTGCCAAATCGCTTTCCAGTGTCCCGAGCATGACAGCCTTGGCTGACATGTAGCGCTCGGCAAAAAGAATGCTGAAGGACAACCCATAGGCGACAGCCAGTCCGGCAAACAGGATCAGGAACAATCGCGAGCGAAGCTTGCTTGGCCACCAGCGGTAACAGGATTTGCCGCCTACACTCATGTTCTGGGCACCGAGATTTCGACCGGCACAGAGAACACGTAGCCCTCGGCCCGCACCGTCTTGATATAGGTCGGTTCGCGTGCATCATCACCAAGCCGCTGGCGCAGGCGACTGACCAGAAGGTCGATCGAACGGTCGAACAGTTCGGCATCGCGGCCCTGCGTCAGGTTCAGGATCTGGTCGCGATTGAGCACACGTTGCGGATGATCGATGAATACCCGCAGCAGCCGATATTCGGCGCCGCTTAACGCGATCTCCGTGCCGTCCTTGTCCAACAGATTACGGCCGACTGTGTCGAGCCGCCAGTCTCCGAACGTCAGCAGTTTCCCGGCCTCACTGATCTGCAGGTTGGGCGGCAACATTCGGGTCCGCCGCAGCACCGCCTTGATGCGGGCAAGAAGTTCTCGTGCCGCAAACGGCTTCGGCAGATAGTCGTCGGCGCCCATTTCCAGCCCGATGATCCGGTCCATTTCATCGTCACGGGCCGTCAGCATGATAACCGGCGTTGCCTTGTGCTTGCCGGCGCGCAGTTCCCGGCACAGCACCAGGCCATCATCGCCCGGCATCATCACGTCGAGGACGATCAGGTCAACAGTGCTGGCCTCCAGGAAACTGCGCATCTGCCGGCCGTCGGCGGCAACCGTCGTTCGAAGGCCGTTCTTCTTCAGATAGCTCGACACAAGTTCGCGAATTTCGCGGTCGTCATCGACGATCAGAATGTGGTCGACATGCTCCATCTCTTGCCTTTCAAGCATCCGCACTCAGGCGACATTTGTTTCGTCTCGGCTGTTGCGAGTAAAGCGGTTTCTCGCAACAGCCCTGCAATCAGAATTTCGCGACATCGAGGATGGCCTGAGCGAATGCCTCCGGCGCTTCCTGCGGCAGATTATGCCCGATAGCCGCAACATCCCGGTGCTCATATTGCCCCGAGAACTTCCTTGCATAGACCGATGGCTGCGGATGGGGCGCACCATTGGCATCGCCTTCCATGGTGATCGTCGGAATGGTGATGTCCGGACCCATCGCGAGCTGCTTCTCGAAGCCATCGTATTTCTCCTCGCCTTCTTCGAGACCGAGCCGCCAGCGATAATTATGGATGGTGATGTCCACGTGATCCGGATTGTCGAGGGCGGCGGCAGAACGATTGAACGTCGCGTCGTCGAACGTCCAGGTGGGCGATGCCGTCCGCCAGATGACCTTTGCAAACTCGTGCGTGTTGGCGGCATAACCGAGCCGCCCCCGCTCGGTAGCGAAATAGAACTGGTACCACCAGGAGAGTTCCGCGGCCGGCGGCAATGGCTTGCTGTTGGCGGCTTGGCTGCCGATGAGATAGCCGCTGACCGACACCATCGCCTGGCAGCGTTCCGGCCAGAGAGCCGCCATGATGTTGACAGTGCGCGCACCCCAGTCATATCCGCCCAGGATCGCCTTTTCGACACCGAGTGCATCCATGAAGGCGATCATGTCGGCAGCCAGTGCCGCCTGCTGACCGTTGCGCGGCGTCTCATCCGAAAGGAAACGCGTCGTCCCGTAACCACGCAGATAGGGGATAAGCACGCGGTAACCTGCATCGGCCAGGATCGGCGCGACATCGACATAGCTATGGATGTCGTATGGCCAGCCGTGAACGAGCAGGACTACAGGGCCATCTGCGGGGCCGGCTTCTGCATATCCGACATCAAGCAGACCTGTCTTGATCTGCTTGAGTGATGCGAACGAAGTATGCCCTCCTGCCTTGACCGAGGCAGGGGACGCAGCGGGCGCTTGGGCATGGGCGATCGTGCTCATGCCCAATTGGGTGGCAGCCACGGTCATGGCGGCGATACCGAAGAAGCGGCGGCGCTGGTGATTGATTTGAGGTGACATCGTTCTCTCCATCTCGATTGATCGTGATGGGAAGAAGCCGACTGCACGTATCCCGCATGTGTCCCGTCAAGCGCAGAATTGAATGCGGATGTAGCCTCCAGCGCCCTCGATACAGTCTGATACAATTCGCACCAACCGCCGACCGGGCTGGCCAACGATTTGATCACTGTGTCGTGGAAAGGCCGGGCCCTACACTGCGGTACATTTCCGATGGAAGCCGGACACATCCGGGATACGTCGCTCCAGCCAGATTGGTCCTGTTGCTGGTCGTGCCCCATCGCCGTCCAGAACCCGACCAACCGGTTTCAAGGAAACGACGATGACACTTCTCATCATTGCCTATCTCGGAGGGGCGCTGACCATCCTCAGCCCGTGCATCCTTCCCATTCTCCCCTTCGTATTTGCCAGGGCCGGGGAGCCCTTCATCAAAAGTACCCTTCCGATGCTGGTCGGGATGAGCGTCACGTTTGCATTGGTCGCGACACTCGCAGCGGTCGGCGGGAGTTGGGCGATCCATGCCAATGAATACGGTCGTCTCGCCGCGATACTGCTGCTCGCCATCTTCGGGGTCAGCCTGTTGTCACCCCGCATTGCGAGCATCGTCACCCAACCAGTCGTCGATTTGGGCAACAGGCTGCTGAACGCGTCGGGTAGACCCGGCTCAGTGCGGACTGCCGCGAGCTCCTTCATCCTCGGCGTCGCGACCGGGCTTCTCTGGGCGCCGTGCGCCGGGCCTATCCTCGGCCTTCTGCTGACGGGTGCGGCGTTGGATGGCGCGAACCTCGAGACAACGTTTCTGCTCGCCGCCTATGCCGCTGGTGCCGCGACATCGCTTGCTGTTGCCCTGCTTATCGGGGGTAAGATCTTCGCCGGCATGAAACGGTCGCTCGGCGTCAGTGAGCGTATCCGCCAAGCACTGGGTGCCGCGGTTCTGGTTGGCGTTGCCGCCATTGTCCTCGGTCTCGATACCGGTCTCCTGGCGCGGCTTTCCTATGCCAGCACGGCCACATTCGAACAGGCTGTGCTTGACCAATTGCACGACAAGGCTGCTGACGATGCAATGTCCGGAGTTACCAGCAGCGGTGCGATGCCACCTGTCGTCGATCAAGTTCAGCCGTTTCGGAGTGATTTGCCTGTCGAGGGCGAAGCGCCGTCGTTGAATGGCGCGGTCGAGTGGGTGAACTCGCCGCTAATGACCACGGTACAGCTTCGCGGCAAGGTCGTCCTTGTCGATTTCTGGACCTACTCGTGCATCAACTGCATCCGAACCGTCCCTTATGTCCGCGCCTGGGCAGAAAAATACAAGGATCAGGGCCTCGTCGTGATCGGCGTGCACGCCCCTGAATTCGCCTTCGAGAAGAAGATCGACAATGTCAGTAAAGCGATTGACGATCTCAAGATCCGCTATCCGGTTGCGATCGACAACGACTACAAGATTTGGCGCGCTTTCGAAACAGCTACTGGCCGGCACACTACCTGATCGATGCAAAGGGCCAGATCCGCTACCATCATTTCGGTGAGGGCAACTATCGCCAGACCGAGCAAGCAATCCAGGACTTGCTTCACGAAGCTGGCAAAGAGATGGCGGCGACCACAACGATAACGCCCGATGCCAAGGGTGCCGAGGCAAGCCCCGACCTCAAGAACATCCGCTCCGGTGAGAGTTATCTTGGATACAAGCGTGCCGTGGGCTTCGTCTCTCCGGAGGGCCTGCATGCCGACGCCGCCAATGCATATTCTATCTCGCAGCCGGGCCTGAATGAATGGGGTCTCTCTGGCACCTGGACCGTGGGTGCAGAACGCGCCGTACTGGACCAGCCGGATGGCAGCGTCGTCTATCGTTTCAGCGCGCGCGACCTGCATCTTGTGCTCGGACCCGGTGCTACCGGCAAACCCATTCGCTTCCAGGTGACGATCGACAGCAAGGCGCCGGGGCTCGATCATGGTGCAGATACCGATGCCGACGGCCGCGGTACCATAACCTCCACCAGGCTTTACCAGCTCGTTCGCCAGTCGGGCGACGTGGGGGAACGGACGTTTGAGATCCGTTTCTTCGATCCAGGTGTCGAAGCTTACGCCTTTACCTTCGGCTGACCCATCCTCCGCATCAAGATCACTTAACGACAACAGGAGTAAAACGCATGAACCGACATTCCATCTCGATCCTCGCACTCGCCTTCGCCACCAGCATCATCGCATTTTCGGCGCAGGCCGCCGAGGTCAAAAACATCGTCATCGTCCATGGCGCACTTGCCGATGGTTCGGGCTGGCGCAAGGCGTCTGATATCCTTGTCGAGCGAGGGTTCAATGTTACCATCGTCCAGCAGCCGATTACGTCGCTCGCCGACGATATCGCCGCCACCAACCGGGTGCTCGATTTGCAGGATGGCCCGACGCTTCTCGTCGGTCACAGCTATGGCGGTATGGTGATCACCGAGGCAGGTCGTAGTCCCATTGTCGCCGGTCTCGTTTATGTTGCCGCTTTCCAGCCGGACAAGGGCGAAAGCCTGCTCAGCCTTGCAAGCTCAAAGCCTGCTGGCGGCATGAATATCCGCGAGACGAAGGACGGAAAATACGTCTATCTCGACCCCGCCGCCTTCGCGAACGACTTCGCCGCCGACCTGCCAAAAGACGACGCAGCGTTTCTGGCAAGGTCGCAGGTCTTCGCCTCCAAGGAAGCTTTCTCGGCCAGGATCGCCGATCCTGCTTGGAAGACAAAGCCAAGCTGGGCCATTGTGGCGACCGCGGACCGATCCATCAATCCTGAACTGGAACGCGAGATGGCGAGGCGTGCGGGCAGCACTGTCACTGAGGTTGTATCCAGCCATGCCGTCTTCTCCTCTCAGCCCCAGAAGGTTGCTGACGTCATTGAGACAGCGGCGAAGGCGCTCTAGCGTTGGTACAAAGTGGCGATCCCGCACCATGGATCGCCACTGAGACTATTTCGCCTTGAAAGGATCAGAACCTACGACCTGTAATGCTGGTGAAGATCACCGGGGCTTTATCTCGATGACAACCCGACCTCGACCCTCTGGCCGCCAGCAGACCTGGCGGGCGTTACATGGCGGATGTTCTTTCACCATGCTCCCGCTCCTTGCGTGTTCCAAGTCGTTCCAGCGGCCTACATCCCAACCGCCCGATGCTATGCGGCAGCCTTGAGGAAAGCATCTTCGATTTGCTTTGCGCCCATTGGCTTTCCAACGAAGTAACCTTGAAGCTGATCGCATCCGCATGCAGTCAAGGTATTTGCCTGTTCCTGGGTTTCAACGCCTTCGGCAGTCACTGGAATATCGAGAGCGTGCGCAAGCGAAAGCGTTGCGCTGAGGATTCCAGCGCCCTTCTCCTCCTGCAGCGCCGTCACAAGCGAACGGTCGATCTTCATTCGGTCAAATCCGAACTCGCGCAAGGCGCCGATACTTGCATAACCGCAGCCGAAATCGTCCAGAGCAAATTTCACTCCGATCGCCTTCAACCTGGCAATCGAACGCTTCGCTTGCTCCGGGTTTGACATCAAAACCCCTTCGGTAATCTCAAGCGTCAATCGGCTTGGATCGAAACCTCTCGTTTCCAACACTTTTTCGACAACTACAGCGAATTCCGGATTGCGCAGTTGTACGGGTGACACATTCACCGACAAGCCAATGTCATTCCAGCTCGAAGCCGTTTCTATGGACATCTCAAGGATTTGCCGCCCCAGTTCATCGATGAGACCTGCCCGTTCAGCGACGGTGATGAACACTTCCGGGCTGACCGGTCCCGTATCGGGAACCCAGCGTGCAAGCGCTTCAACCCCACGCAACGACCCGGTCTTAGCGTCCACCAGTGGCTGAAACGCCGGGCGGACCTCTCGATTTTCGACAGCTCGGCGTAGCTTGTCTTCCATTGCGGCTCGCTGATTGCGCTGGAGGTCAAGTTCGCCGAGATAGTCGACTATCCGACCTCGACCGCTTTCCTTCGCCTCGTAGAGCGCCATGTCGGCGCGTCGCAGGAGCTCGTAGCCATCTGGAATATCTGATGTAAGCAACGCGGTCCCGATGCTGGCGCCCACTTCGATCGTACGGCCGCCGATACGGAATGGTTCCTGTAACGCTTGTACCAGTGCTTTCGAGCAGATGCCGATCTGGTTGGCAGAGCCCAGGAACGCAAATTCATCACCCCCGAGGCGGCATATCGTTTCCGTGTGCGTCAACGTCTTCGTCAGGCGATTGGCAACTAACTTGATCAGTTCATCACCAATCGCGTGACCCCATGCGTCGTTAACGTCTTTAAAACCGTCCAGATCGATTAGCGCTAGTGCCTGTTGTCCGGTGAGTGACGATTTCGCCACGTCGATCTCGTCCAAAAGGCCCGCCCGGTTCAGTAGGCCCGTTAGGCTGTCGTGGGTAGCCTTAAACCGCGCCGCGACGGTATCACGCTGCAGGCCACGTATCACCGCCACCGCGGTCGCGATGATCGCGACGACAAATATCAAGAACAGCGTGCCTGCGGCAAGCAGCGACCGATAAACGCCGTCAAATGTCAGATTGCCCGGCATCCGACTCGGCCAGTGCAGATAAGCGACGGAGCGACCATGATTGCCGAGGAGCGGCATGCTCAATTTGTCAGGTGATGGAGTAGCAACGAGCCTAAGGCCCCCAATGTCGAATGTCTCGTCGAGCTGGGCAACGATGTCAGGCGTCAACAGTTTTGCGAATACAAGTGTGCTGAGCGCCTCTTGCGACGGACCGTCCTCAAATGGCTGTATCGCACCAGCCGCAGCAAGATAGACACCTTCCGTCGTTGGCACGAAAGAGGTGACCGCCCGTTGCCCCGAAGCAGACGCCCGAGCCGCCAACTCGCCAATGCTGTTGCCGAATTCGGAGTGTGCATCGAAGGGAGCACCCTTCCTATAGGCGCTCAAAACAGCACCTGTAGGTTTCAAAACGACGGCTACATCATACAGAGGATAGTCCTCGCTGGTCTTGCCCCAGTTTTCATAGGCCCAAGCGGATGCGTTTGCGGATCCAATACTTTTAAAGGCGTCGTCCCAAACAGCGTTGTCTTGAACTGTGGAGGCAAGGCGAGTTTGAAAGGACCGAATTGCAGATGTGACAGCTCTGTTCGCGCGCGCATCATCGATTTTGTTGGCTTCATCTCTCATGTAGACCACAGCAGAGAAGACGAGGCTGGCGATCAGACTGACGACGGCTGTGAAAAGAATAGTGACCAAGCCAACGCGCTTCTTGCGGGAAGTGGCGCGCATATTCGAAATCAATTTCATGGATTTACCTGCGTTCTGCAATTCTAAAGGCAGAATGCAAGCAATTCACCAATGATCACTTAAGGAGACGTAGCTAGATACCGCACGCACTGGGCGCTTGATAGCGGTTGGAACATTGTTATTCCGGCGGCGCGAACCTAAACAACGTGAAAGATCCTTCCGTCCCGCACCGATGAAACCACGGTGAATTCTGGATTGCCATGCGGTGATTTACATCATCCCGTCCGGTCCGTCCGATAAGGTATCGGGCCGGCGCGGCCGGCTATCTTGAAGCAGAGGCGTTACCTTCTCACCCGGGTCCAGGATTTTGAATCCGCAGTTTTGTATTGTGTTGAGACAGATGCGGTTCCGGTCGTCGATCCCCAAAACCGTCGGTTGGCTCCGTGCCGGCGAACTTCTCTGCTTTCCCGTGCTGCCGACCTTTACGATCAATGATGAGCGGCGATCAAGTTGCCTTAAGGCCGCCTGCATCTCATCGATTGAGACCGGCCCGGGCGTTCCTGACAGACGCCGGAGGGACGGTTGCGAATCCACCGCGTACAGGTCGGATACCCAAGCGCCTGGATCGCACGACGGTCATCAAGCAAAAGGGATGGCAGGCGGACGACATTCATCGGCCGCTGAAGCTCAAACCTTGCGGATCAACGCATTTGCGACGGCAGCCCGCGAGGTGATGGAGCCGTTAATCCTGTCGTTCATGCAGCGCTATCCGCAGGTGCATATCGATCTGGTCACCGAGGGACGGATCGTCGATAATGTCGCTGCTGGTTTCGACCTGGGCCTCAGGCCAGCCGATCTCGTCCCAGCCGACATGATCGCCGTGCCTCTGGGCCTGAAACGAAGCAATGCCGTCGTCGCATCTCCGGAGTCTCTCCACACGCATGACACGCCGAGGATTCCTCCCGACCTTTACCGGTTTCGATGCATTCGCCCCCGTCTTCCCAACAATGCGCTGTTTCGACGGAAATTCGAGAAGGATGGGGAGGCGGTCCAGATCGACGTTCAGGGCTCGATCAGCCTCGACGAATCCAGTCTGGTGAAGATAGCGGCACAAAGGGGCGTCGGCCTTGGATATGTCATGGAGGCTGACGTCCGCGAAAACATCGCAGCCGGGCGACTAGTCCGCGTCCTGGCAGACTGGACGCAATCATTAGCACCGTTGGCGCTATACTATCCTGGTAGGAAGAATTTCCTTTAAGCGCGCCAAGTCACGTGGCGACGCCGGAGGCACACGCATGCATTGCCATGCGCCACCAATCTGCGGTCTAACTCTGGTCTATCCAGCTGTCTGTCGTCATAGCGATGTCCACCCACACCAGGAATACAAAAGCCACCTCCCATTTCCGTCCACCCAAGCGCAGCTGTTTCACAAATGGAAACCTAGGCGTCAGATCTGTCCTGCGGGGAGAAGACCTCGCAACACAGTTTCGCTGATCGTTGCGGCGGCATGCGAATAATCCATGCTCTTGAGTTTAGTCGTGTGCAGAGCGTCGCAAGCCAGCGGCTCAAAATCTGCGTAAAACTGAGTTGCCGACCACAGCATGATAAACAGGTGCCTGGGATCCACAGGCAAAAGTTTGCCTGCAGCGATCCAATCCTCGATGACCTTCACTTTTTCATCAGTGACCGTGCGCATATGCTGGCGATCCTTGCGCGACAGAAATTGCGCGCCGCGAATGATCTCGTTGGCAAACAGGCGCGATTCGATGACATTGCGACGGGTGTAGGCCAGCTTGGCCGCGACATAGGACCGGATCGCATCCTGCGGCTCACGATCTCCCGAGATATGGGTGAACGCGTCGTCCCAGCCTTCGATCAGGTGTTCGATAACGGCGCGGTAAATCTCTTCCTTCGAGGAAAAGTAGTAGTAGACATTGGCCTTCGGAAGGCCGGATGCCTCGGCAATCTCGGCGATGCGCGCGCCGTCGAAGCCCTTTCTTGAAAAAATCTCCGTCGCAGCCTTCAATATCTCGCGGATGTTGCGGGCGCGAATCTTTTCGTCATCGCCCCCGTCCTTCGGGGTCTGGTTGGGGGGCATCTTTGGCATCTTACGTCGCTCATTTATTCCAGATTATTGCGGTGAAGACAGGCAGTGATTACCGGCCCCGCAACCATACCTTTTCACACTTCATCACGCACGTCGATATAATCTGACGATCCGGTCAGGTTTTTTCGTTTAATAAGTTGACACTTTGGTCAGCTTTTGACTAGCATCACAGCCGATGACAAGGGAGGGGTGTCGAAATGTCTTCGTCACTGAGAAATGCGATGCGGGAGTTTCTTGACGGGTGGCAGGCAGATATGCCGCCAGCCTGGCGGGACCTTTGCACAGGTGCAGCGCCCGACTTAGAAGCAATCGACGGCGATCTTGATCTTGAGATCTGGGAGCCGATCTTTCCTGTTCGCCGCAGTCGTCATTTTCCTGGCATGCCCAAGGGCGCACATCTGTTTCGCGCCTATGACGGCATTGCGCCGGAACAGGTCTCTTGCGTCATTCTCGGCCAGGACCCTTACCCCGAGCCGGGCTTTGCCACCGGCCGGGCCTTTGAGGCCGGTAACGTTGCCGAATGGCGTGAGCTCGACAAGATGTTTTCCCGCAGCATCCGTGCTTTCACGCAACTGATCGTGGCGGCACGCACCGGTGATGCCTCCTATGCCAGTGGCTTTTCCGAGTGGTCAAGAACGCTTCGCGATATCGAGCAGGGTTCGGTCGAAATGGAGGCGCCGTCAGCGGTCGCCGATCGATGGATCGGCGAAGGCGTGCTCCTGTTAAATGCCTCCTTGACGCTGACGCGCTTTCAGGTGGGCATCGACCCGCATCAGTCCCACGGCCACGTTCCTCTCTGGCGCCCCCTCATTCAAAAAACACTGGCCATGCTGGCCGGCAGCGGCAGACCGATCGTCTTCATCGCCTTTGGCGATGTGGCCGCCGAAGCCTTCGCGGCAGCCGGTATTCACGAGGGGCGCAACGGCAGCATCGCCGCAATCCTGCGGGATCATCCAGCCCGCGCTGATGCGGTACTAGAGCGCGCCAATCCCTTCATTCTCTGTAACGACTTTCTAGAGGACATGGGATCCAATCCCATTGCGTGGTGACCATGGCGCGAAGCGATCATTTCGATTTCATCATTATCGGTGCGGGGTCTGCGGGGTGCGTACTGGCGAACCGGCTTTCGGCAGACCCGGCCAACCGGGTGCTGTTGTTGGAAGCAGGAGGCAAGGATCGCAATCCGCTGTTCCGCTTGCCGATGCTGATGGGCAAGCTTTTTCACTCCGGCCTTTATAACTGGCACTATCACACGGAACCCGAGCCCTATCTCAACGGCCGCTCTCTGTATTGGCCTCGCGGCAAGGTTTTGGGTGGAACGTCAACCATCAACGGCATGATCTACGTGCGTGGCAATCGTCACGATTATGATCGCTGGTCGCAGATGGGCCTTCCAGGCTGGTCCTACGACGAGGTACTGCCCGCCTTCCGCCGCTCCGAAGGGCACCTCGAGCGCGACGACACCTTCCACGAGAAAAATGGCGAGCTGACCGTCTGCCGTGCACGCGGCTGGAACAGGCTGCTGAATGTTTTCAACGAAGCTGGCCACCAGGCCGGCTATCCGCTCAACGATGATTTCAACGGTATCGAACAGGAGGGGTTCGGGCGTTACGATTTCACGATCCGCCAGGGCAAACGCTGGTCGACATCTTTTGCATTTCTGCGCCCGGCCCTGTCGCGTCCCAACCTGACAGTGATGACACAGGCGCACACTCACCGCGTCATGGTCGAGAAAGGCCGCGCCGTCGGCGTGGAATACCTTCATCGCGGCACGATGCAGAAGGCCTATGCCGAGCGCGAGGTCGTTCTCTCCGCCGGAACAGTCAATTCGCCGCAGACACTGTTGCTCTCAGGCATCGGCCCGGCCGACGAACTACGCACGCATGGCATTGATACTGTGCTGGAGCTCCCTGGTGTGGGCAAGAATCTTCAGGATCACGTCGATTGCGTGATGTCCTGGGAGTGCCGCAAGCCGGTGACGCTCTATTCGGATCTGCGTGCCGACAAGCTAACGTTGTCCGTCATTCAAGGCATGCTTTTCGGGAAAGGCATCACCACGACATTTCCCTACGAGGCTGGTGCCTTCGTTCGCTCGCGGCCGGACCTTATCGCTCCGGATATCCAGCTTCACTTCATGCCGGCTCTGGAGAAGACCGCCAATTTGCACTTTCCAAACCCCTTCAAGCGCGAGACGGTCGAGGCCAACCATGGCTTCACCCTGCGCGTCGGGCCGGTCAATCCGGAAAGCCGTGGCGAAATCACCCTGCGCTCATCTAATCCGATGGCGGCACCGAAGATCCTTGCCAATTATCTGCAGACCGATTTCGACATGCGCACCATGATCGACGGCATCCGGCTGACCCGCGACATTATCAGCCAACCCGCTTTTGACCGATATCGCGGCAAGGAACTGGCGCCGGGACCGGCAGCGCTCAACGATGCCGATCTGTCGAAATGGCTGCGGGCAACCGCGATGACGACGTTCCATCCCGTTGGAACCTGCAAGATGGGCAACGATCCGATGGCAGTGGTAGATGCGCGCCTGAAGGTGCAAGGCGTCGAAGGACTGCGGGTCGCCGATGCCTCCATCATGCCGATCATTTCCAGCGGCAATACGAACGCACCGGCGATCATGATCGGCGAGCGTTGCGCAGATTTCATTCTCAACAGCTGAAGCGAGACCGGCAATGATCCTGGAACACCGCACCTATACTTTTCGCCCCGGCACGGTTGATGGCTGGATGAAAAAATACGAGGCAGAAGGCCTGCCGGTACAGAAGCGGCATCTCAACCGGTTTGTCGGCCTCTATGTGTCGGAGATCGGCACCCTGCATACGACCGTGCTGATGTGGGCCTATGAAAGCCTTGCGGATCGCGAGGCCCGGCGGGCGGCCATGTATGCCGACCCAGACTGGCAGAAATTCATCGGCGAAATCTGGGCGCTAAACGCAATCGAGCGCCAGGATGTCATGATCATGAACCCGGCTTCCTACTCTCCGCAAGTTTGAAGAAAACCGGGCAGCAGTGCTGCCCGGTCAACCAATCAACCAAAAAAGGGAACAGAAGATGACTGCCAATATTTTTAACCAGAACTCGTTCGATCGGCGCGACTTTCTGAAAATTTCAGCCGGCACGGCGGCGTTGGCGCTGGCTGGCGGATTACTGCCTGCGGTTGCCCATGCCGAAGGCGGACTTGTCGCTCTCGTCCATACGCAATCGGCAGGCGACAGCGGCCCTGTCGATACGATGATTGCCAATCTGAAGAAGCTCTCGGAGGAAAAGGGCTTCGAGTATCGTGCCGTCTATGCACAGGATCCAGCCACCTACGAGACGATCTTCCGCACGCTTTGCGATGCTGGTGCGACCGTCATCGTCTCGACCTTCAATGAAGTGGCTGAGCCCTTCAAGGCCCTGGCACCATTGTACCCCGAGATCAAATGGATCCAGCTCTTCGGTGACCCGATGGAGCCCGCGATCCAAAACGTCGTTACCGTCTCTTACGACTACTATCTCGGCTGCTATCTCTCGGGCATTTTCGCCGGACGAATGAGCAAGTCCGGCAAGGTCGGCTTCATTGGCGGCATTTCCATTCCGCCGATCAACGCGGATTTCAACGCCGTCAAGGCAGGTGCTCTCTCCATTAACCCGCAGGCAACAGTGACTGTGGCTTTTGCGGGCTCGTTCCAGGACCCGGCGAAGGGGCAGGAAATCGCCGCGCAGATGTTCAATGACGGTATCGACTTCATCCAGACCGATTCAGCGGCGACCGACGCTGGCATCATCGCTGCGGCAAATGAGAAGGAAGGCCGCATCGTTAGCGTTCTCGACAAGGCGCAGTTCCCGCAGGGGCCAAAGTCGATCAGCAGTATCGTTCAGCTTGATTTCGGCGTTTCACTTTATAACGAAGTGACCAAGGCACTCGGCCCGGACTGGAAGGGCGGAACGCATGAAAAAACCGGACTGGAAACCGGCGTTATCGATTTCATTGTGTCGCCACTCTTCCTGGAGCAGGGCCCGGCGGACGTCGTCGCCAAGATCAAGGACATAATGCCGGAAATCGAAGCTGCCAAAAAAGGCATTCTCGACGGCTCGATAACTGTTCCCTTCAATACGACAATCTGATGAGCAGGCGGGTGGCGTTCACGCCGCCATCCGTCATCTCAGCCACGTGAATGGGCCTCCCATGACCGATCCTCATGCCCCGGCGCTTTTGTGCCAGAACGTCTCGGTGACCTATGGGCCGGTCACCGCTCTCGATGCAGTATCGACCGTATTCAATGCCGGCCTTATTCACGCCGTGGTCGGCCAGAACGGCGCAGGAAAAACGACCTTCGCTCGCGTTGCATCCGGTCTCGTGCGGCCGGCCGCCGGCCATGTCGCGATCGGTGGCCGGGTCATGCGCGGTGGCAATGTCGGTGAGGCACGCGCTGCCGGTGTCGAACTGGTTCACCAGAGCTTCGCGCTGCCGCCATCGTTCACCGTGGCAGAGGCCATGGAGTTCGGCGCAACGGGAACCGGGCGGTTCTTCACCCGCAGGAGCCTGTTTGCGCGTTGGCGGGCCCATCTCGAAAGCCTCGACATATCGGTCGATCTCGGCGCCCGCATTCGCGACCTGCCGGTCGAGAGCCAGCAGGGGATCGAAATCGCCCGGGCGCTGGTCACGCAAGCCAAGGTTCTCATCCTCGACGAGCCGACTGCAGTATTATCGCCATCCGGCATCGAGAAACTGTTCGAGCGCGTGCGCCGGCTGAAAGCGCAGGGCGTTACCGTGCTTCTCATTCTTCATAAAATTCGCGAGGTTCTTGCCGTCGCCGACACGGTAACCGTGCTGCGCGCCGGGCGGCTTGTCGATGGTCCGCTGATGAGGACGGATGTGGATGGAGCGCGGTTATCCAGGCTCATCATCGGGGAGGCAAACCGCGGGCTCGCAGCCGCCGATGCGCAGGCGCTAACCGGCGCTGGCACGGTGGAACACACTTCGACTGTCGCAGAGGCGGCAACGGCCGCACCGGTTCTCAAGCTTTCAAACATCACCACGTTTGTCGATCAGGAAGGCCCGGCTTTGCAGGATGTGGACTTTCACGTTCGCCCCGGCGAGATCGTCGGTATCGCCGGCGTCGAAGGCAACGGCCAGCGGACGCTCGTCCGCCTAATCGCGGATTTCGCCAAGGCGAGCCATGGCGAAGTCCATCTGGCAGGACACGACATTACCGCCCAGTCCCTCGCTCAGCGCCGTATCATGGGGTTACGTATCATTCCCTTCGAGCGAAACACGGAAGGGCTTAGCCTCACCTCCAGCTTGTGGGAAAACTGGACCGCCCGTGCGCTCCTTGAAAAGCCGCTTCTGCGTCTGGTCAATCCGGCGCGGTTGCGCAGCGAATGCGACGCCGCCTTGAAAGCATGGGGTGTCCGTTATGACAATGTCGCCCAGAAGGCGGGAGCGCTTTCCGGCGGCAACGCGCAAAAGGTCATCCTGTCACGCGAAATCGACCCGGATGCGAAGCTGATCATCGCGGCGCAGCCGACACGCGGCCTCGATATCGGCGCCACCGCCTTTGTCTGGGACGCACTCCGCCAGGCGCGCGATCGTGGCTGCGGCATCATCCTGATTTCGTCCGACCTGGATGAGTTGTTCGATATCAGCGACCGCGTCGTCGTGATGCTATCGGGCCGGGTCGCCGGGACATTCACGGCTCCCTACGACATTGGTGCGGTCGGAGCCGCAATGATTGGGGGTTCCCGATGATAGCGCGCGTTTCCTATATTCTTCGCAGCTTGATCTTTGTCATCTTCGCATTGGTTCTGTGTTCCATCGTCTTTCAGATTGCTGGGTATTCTGCGTCCATGGTGCTGACCAATGTAGCAGATGGGGCATTCCTGCGGCCCGGCGCTCTGGCGCAGAGCCTCCGATGGGCATTGCCGCTCTTCATTACCGCCGTTGGGGTTGGGATTTCATTCCGTGCCGGATTCTTCAATATCGGCGCGCAGGGACAATTCTATGTCGGCTCCATTTGCGCGGCCTTCGTCGCAGAATGGCTTTCGGGCGCTCCGGCGTTCGTTGTCATACCGGCCTGCATGGTCGCTGGCATGGTTGGGGGCGCACTGTGGGCGTTTTGGCCGGGATACCTTCGCATCCGCTCGGGAACCGATGAGGTCATAACGACACTGATGGGGAATTTCATGGCGGGCCTGCTTTTGGTCTATGTCACTTCCGGGCCACTCAAGGACCCATCGGGCTCCGGGCAACAAGCCTCCAGCCGCCCGCTTGAGGCAGCCTATCGCCTCTCGACATCGTCAGGCCTCTCAGTCAAGATCATCGCCATTGCTGTGGTCGTCGGCCTGGCCATGTGGCTACTCGTCAACCGCACGACTTTCGGGATGTTGGCAAGCCTCGCCGGCCGCAACCCGGTGATGGTGCGATGGCAGGGCGCGCTTCTCTGGAAGCTCGGCATCACCAGCTTTTTGTTGAGCGGTGCTTTGGCGGGTCTTGCCGGAACGATCGAGCTCATGGGACCGAACGGGCGCATCGCCAGTGGCTTCCTGCCGGCACATGGGTTCACTGCCATCCTGATTGCCCTTGTTGCCAACTTCTCCGTGGCGGGAACGGCGATAGCGGCCCTGTTTTTCGGCGGGCTCGCTTCAGCGGCGCTCTACCTGCCGGTGATGGCGGGGCTACCGTCAGCCGCGATCGACGTTATCAACGCGGCGATCGCCCTTTTCATCACAGCCCGGTCGAAACTGCTCGACAAGGTCCTGCGCATAGGGGGACGTTCTTCATGAATGACATCGTCATAGCCATCCTGCGCTCCGGCACCCCACTCGTCTACGTAACCCTTGCCGGCGTCATAGCCCAGAGAGCGGGCATCTGGAACCTCGGCCTTGAGGGTCTGATGATCATCGGCGCCTGCGCCACGATCCTGGGCATAGTCGTCACCGGTTCGGTCATACTTGCGCTGCTGATCGCCATGCTCTTTGCGGTTCTGGCTTCAATCCTCCTCTGGTTCGTAGTCGAGAAACTCAAAGCCAATCCGATCATCGCCGGACTTGGGTTGACGGGCCTAGGGCTTGGCGGCACGGCGCTTGCCATCCAATCCTTCTTCGGCAGCCAGTCCGCAGTCAACGCGCCTTTTGGCCTCCCTCGCCTCGGACCTGCCTTCGGCGCTTACGGTGTTCTCTCGATCCTCGTGGTGCTGATGCCGGTTGTGGTATTCGCACTGTGGTTTCTTCTGTGCCGCACACGCTTCGGCCTACAACTATCGGCCTGTGGCGAACATCCGTTTGCGGCCCGCAGCGTCGGTGTCAACCCATCGATGATGCGCCTGATCGCTCTTTCGATCGGCGGTATTCTGGCAGCATTGGGCGGCGCAGAGCTGGCAGCGGGCAGCCTGCAATTTTTCGGGCAGAACATGACGGCGGGACGTGGCTTCATGGCGTTTGCCGCGGTCATCTTCGGGGCTGCGCATCCAATGGGCGCCACACTGGCGGCGATGTTCTTTTCCGTGCTGAGCGCCATCGGCATCCGCGCGCAGCTCGTGTTCGGCGATAGCGTGCCGCACGATCTCATTCAGGCGCTCCCCTATCTCGCGACGGTCTTCGGTCTCTGGCTCAGCAGCCGCCTGAGAGGTGATAGCAACGGTGGCATCACCGAGTTACGTGACAACTGAACGGGCGAGCCCCAGAGCCTTAGCGGAGACGCCTATGAAAACGCTGTTTCGCAACGCAACTCTCCTGGCGATGGACAAGGCGCATGGAAGCACGGCCTTTGCCGGAGATCTTCTGGTCTCGAATGGCCGTATTGAGGCCATAGGTCCGAACCTCGCAGCCGATGGCGCGCGGATAATCGACGCGACCGACAAACTGCTGATGCCCGGCCTTGTCAACGCGCATACGCATTCGAGCGAAACTTTTCTGCGCGGCCGGTATGAACGGATGCCGCTGGAAATATGGCTGCTCTACGCCTACCCGCTGCTGATGGGCCCGCAGGTCGACAAGCGGCTCGTCTATCTACGGAGCGCGCTGTTGGCGATGGAATCGCTGAAAAGCGGTGTCACCACACTCTGCGACGATTTCTTCGACCCGCCCGGCCACGATATCGAACGGCTCGCCTGCGCCTTTTCTGCCTACGAGGATGCGGGCATTCGCGCGAATGTCTCCAGCGCGGTGATGAACATTCATACGTTGGACGCCCTGCCCTATGCGCGAGAAATCATGCCGGAAGCGCTGAAGGCAAAACTCGATTTCGGACCGCCGATGCCGGCCCATGCCTATATGGACTATTGCGGCGCGGTGTTTTCCACCCTCCATGGGCGGGCAAATGGACGGCTTCGTTTCATGGTGGCCCCTTCAGCGCCGCAGCGGTGCACGGCCGACATGCTGCAGGCGTGTTATGCACTTGCGCTTCGCCACGGCGTTCCCATGCACACGCATGTGCTGGAGACAAAAACCCAGGCCGTGACTGGCCCGGAATTCTACGGGAAAAGCCTCGTTGCCTACCTTCACGATCTAGGCGTCCTTGGGCCAAGCACGACGATCGCCCATTCCGTTTGGGTCAGTGATGCGGACATCGACTTGGTGGGCGAAGCTGGATGTTCCGTCGCCCACAATGCGATCTCAAACCTCAAGCTTGGCGCAGGTATTGCGCCCATCCGACGCCTGCTCGACGCCGGCGTACATATAGGTCTTGGCACCGATGGCCTTTCTTCCAACGATACCGCGCGAATTTTCGACGTTATGCGCGTTGCCGCTTTGGTGCAGAGTGCAACCGGGCCTGAATTTGGTGATTGGCTGAACGCCGGCGAAGTCCTCACCATGGCAACGATCGGCGGCGCACGAACCGCCCTCCTCGAGGGGGTCACCGGTTCGCTCGAAACCGGTAAGGCAGCCGACCTTCTGATGCTCAATCTCAACAGTATCGGTTTTGCGCCACTGAACGATATCGGCAAGCACCTGGTCTATAGCGAGAACGGCCGCTCCATTGAACTGGTGATGGTCGACGGACAAATCGTCGTTGAGAATGATCGGATGACAACGATAGACGAGGCGGAAATTCTTGCCGAAATTCGTGAGAGAATGCCGGCCTTTCAGGCTACTCATGCTCAGCTGGAACGCGCGAACGCAATATTTGAGCCAACGATGGCTGAGATCCATCGTCGGGCGACATCCGCAGAGATCGGCTTCAGCCGCTATTTCAACGGCATGGGCCAAACGGGCGCCATCCAGACATGACACCGCCAGAAATCAGCATCATCTGCCTATATTGTCCTCCCCTACTGCCCAAGATTCTTGAGGTAAATTGACAGCAACTGCGTCTGCGACGAGATGCCAAGCTTACGATATACGTTACGGCGATGAACTTTGACGGTACCGGTGGAAATGCCCAGTCGCAGACCGACCGATTCCGACGAATGCCCCTGCAGGACAAGCTCGATGATCGAGGCTTCCCTTTCTGTAAGGTTGAGATTGCGCCACACCCGATCGGCAGCCGGATGCGCGGACTTGCGCCCGCCCCGTTCCCGCTTGGCCAAGGCGGCATCGAAGCGCCGGCCGAGCTCCGGCCAGGCATGGCGAACCAGACCGCCCACCAGCGGCTCTGCCTTTTTCAGCAAGGCAAAATCGGCCGCAGGAAACACACCTGACCGTTCCCTCCGCATCAGCGACAGGACCACAGCGATACCGTCCTCCAGCACGATGAAGAACCCGATCTCTTCCGCCAGCCCTGTCTGGGTATAGTAGCTGCGGAAATATTCGCTGGAAAAGAACCGGTCCGGGGCAAGCTCGCGCATACGCCAGACACCCGGTCTGAGCTCGCGCGCCGCATGGTAGAATGGATCGAGCAGAAAGGGCCCGGCCTGATACAAGCTCACGAAAATGACGTGTTCATCCGGCGTGAAGGTGCTGTAGAGATCGATCGGCCGCTCTTTTTCACGATAGGCAAAGACGACGGCATAGTCGAAACTGACCAGTGAACGCATCAACGTACAGAAAAGACGACCCGCCTCCTCGTCGCCGATCGCGGCGCCACCGACCATCGGCCCGAGCGTCTTGAACAGTGCCTCCAGATCGATGCCCATATATCCTGTCCAGCCAGCAAAAAAGAGTGGCAATTGCCTTCAGGGTATACACCTTCCACAGCGGAGAATGGCTTGAAATACCCCTTTCGGGGTATATACCGCCAATGGCCGTTTTGAATAGGCTGCTGGCCAGACGGTGAGAAACCGGGCAGCCGCGAGGTGGCCCGGTATTCTAAAAACAACCGCGGGGAATTTTTAAGTGACAGCCGCTCCAGCGAACGACATCGAGTTCCGTTCGGTCACCAAGTGCTATGGCAGTGTGACCGCCGTTTCGGACATCAATCTGGCCGTGCCGAAGGGTGCCTTCGTGGCGCTGCTTGGGCCTTCCGGCTGCGGCAAGACCACGTGCCTCAGAATGATCGGCGGCTTCGAGCAGCCGAGCGAAGGCACGGTTCTGATCGACGGCCGCGAAATGAACGGCGTCCCGCCCTATCGCCGTCCCGTCAACATGGTCTTCCAGCACTATGCGCTCTTCCCGCATTTCGACGTCGAGCAGAACGTCGCCTACGGCCTGAAACAGGCGCGGCCGAAGCTGGCGGTGTCCGAGATTTCCGCCCGGGCGCGCGAGGCTCTCGAGATGGTCCGCCTCGGCGGTTTCGAGAAGCGTCGCATCCATGAAATGTCAGGCGGCCAGCAGCAGCGTGTGGCGCTTGCCCGCGCCATCGTCAACAAGCCCTCCGTACTTCTGCTCGACGAGCCCTTAGCGGCGCTCGACAAGAAGCTGCGCACCGCCATGCAGATCGAACTGCAGACGCTGCAGCGCGAACTCGGCATCACCTTCGTGCTGGTCACCCACGATCAGGAAGAGGCGTTGTCGATGAGCGACATGGTCTGCGTGATGAACACCGGACGGATCGTCCAGATGGCCAAGCCCCAGGAAATCTACGACCGGCCAGCTGATCTCTTCGTGGCCGATTTCGTCGGCAAGACCAATCGGATTTCGGTAACCGTCGAACCCGATGGCACCACTTTGCGGCTGTCGAACGGAATGGCGCTCGCGGCACGGTCTTGCCTCAAACCGGGTGCTGCGATCGTGGCGCTGAGGCCGGAAGCGATCGACCTCGTCCGGCAGTCGACTGGTGACGGCAGTTCGCTGGCCGGGATCGTCACTCACCGCATTTTTCTCGGCTCCACCGCCGAATACCAGATCAGCGTCGATGGCCTTGGCGATTTCCTCGTCACTACCGACCGGCGCAGCATGCAGGAAAGCGATCTCGTCGAACCGGGCGAGCGGGTCGCTCTCACTTTCGATCCCGGCAAAGTGCATGTTTTTCCGGCCTGAGGAACGGCCGTACACGTCAAAACAAAGAAGGGAACAAAGTCATGACAAAGTGGTACAGAGAAAATGCCCCGATATCAGCCGAAAACCTCACTGACGAATGGATGCGCCTGAAGCGCGGCTCGGTCACCCGCCGCCACTTCCTCGGCGTCACCGGCCTTGGCCTCGCCGCAGCCGTTCTTGCCCGCCAGCCCGGACTGTTCAGTTCCACCGCCTACGCCGAAGACCTCGGTACGACCATGTCGCTTGCCACCTGGCCCAACTATCATGACCCGGCGACCTTCGAAGCCTTCACGGCGGCGACCGGCGTTGCTGTCGAAGTCAACGTCTTCGGCTCGAACGAGGAAATGCTGGCGAAGCTCCAAGCCGGCGGCACCGGCTGGGATCTGTTCGTGCCGACCAATTACACGATCTCCACCTATGTGAAACTCGGCCTGATCGACCCGCTCGACATGTCGAGGGTTCCCGCTTTCTCGCAAGCCACAGAATCGGCGCGTTTCACCTCCGAAGGCGCCATCGACGGCACGACCTACGCCTTGCCGAAGAACTGGGGCACAACCGGCATGGCCGTCAACACCTCCAAGATCAAGACGAAGCTGACCTCCTGGAAGGACTTCTTTGAAGTCGCCATGACCGAGGCCGACGGCCGCGCCATGGTGCATGACTACCAGTTGACCACCATCGGCAGCGCGTTGGTGTCGCTTGGCTATTCCTTCAACTCGATCAAGCCGGAAGAATTGGCGAAGGCAGAGGAACTGTTGATCAAGGTCAAGCCGCATCTCTACGGTATCAACAGCGACTACCAGCCGGGCATGCGGGCGACGGACGCCTGGATGACCATGTGCTGGACCAATGACGGCGCCCAACTCAACCGCGACATGCCAGAAATCGCATACATCCTCGGCGCCGACGGCGGTGAAATCTGGACCGATTTCTACGCAATCCCCAAAAGCGCCGCCAACAAATCGGCGGGTTATGCGCTGCTCAGCTATCTGATGACGCCGGAAAACGCCGTCAAGGAACATATCGCCAACGGTGCGCCCACCACCGACAGCCGCGTGCTCAAGCTGCTTCCGGCCGATGTAACGTCGAACAAGATTGTCTATCCGGACGAAGCATCACTGACCAAGCTGGAATTCGGCGCGGCGGTGACGCTGACCGATCCGGCCCGTGCTGAGCTCATGGCGCGGTTCAAATCGGCGTGATTTCTCTTCTCCTCAACGGGGAGAAGGTGGCCCGCAGGGCCGGATGAGGGCGCGCGAAGCCCACCGGGTGTGGTTCCCCTCATCGCCTTACTGCGTTCGGCTCCTCTCCCCGCTGGGGAGAAGAGAATGTTCACGGCACGATTCCGTCCAGACTTCGAGCGAAGTCGCAGCTATCGAAAGTCGAATGAAGCCCATGACAACCGACAGAAAGAGACAGCTGGTTACGGCCGCACTTATAGCGCCGGCCGGGCTCTGGCTGTGCGTGTTCCTCGTCCTGCCCTTCATGGCCGTGGTCGTCTTCGCCTTCGGTGAGCGCGCGCCGGAAGGCGGATATCAGGCGGCCTTCACGTTCGCACAGTTCGCCAATCTACCCTCCCGCGCGGCGGCCTTCTGGAACACCATGATGATCGCGCCTATCGGCGCCTTCCTCTGCCTGATCGTAGCCTATCCCGCCGCCTATTATCTGGCGATCAAGTCCAATCCGAAATACCGGTTGGTGCTGGTTTCGCTGGTGGTCGTGCCGTTCTGGACGAGCCTGCTCGTGCGCACCTATGCGTGGATGTACATTCTGGGTTCGCGCGGTATTCCCAATCTGCTCGGCATGATCGGCATCGAGGATATCAGGCTGCTCAACACGCCCGGCGCCGTGCTGCTCGGTATCGTCTATGGCTACCTGCCGCTGATGATCATGCCGATCTATGTCAGCCTGGAAAAACTTGACCGCCGCCTGCTCGAAGCTTCGGCCGATCTCGGAGCAAAACCCGTTTCGACCTTCCTTGGCATCACTCTGCCCCTGTCACTTCCCGGCGTCATGACCGGCGTGGCGCTGGTGACTATCTTACTGCTCGGCGAATACCTGATCCCGCAGCTGCTCGGCGGCGGCAAGGTGTTCTTCATAGGCAATGCGCTGGTCGATCTCTTCCTGCAATCGCGCAACTGGCCGTTCGGTTCGGCCATTGCGGTCACGCTGGTGGTCGTGGTGGTGATCGTGCTCAGCGTCGCCATGCGGATCGCATGGAAAGTCTCCGGCTCAAGACAGGTGGATCTCGTCTGATGCGCGCGCTGATCACCTTCGTCTATCTGTGCCTCTATGCGCCGATTGCGCTGGTCGTGATGTTCTCCTTTAACGCCGGCCGCAATGCCAGCGAGTTCACCGGCTTCTCGACCATGTGGTACGGCAAGGCGCTGGGCAACACGTTCCTGATCACCGCGCTGCAGAACAGTCTGATGATCGCCTTCACCAGCGCCGTGCTTGCGGCGGTTTTCGGCACGATGGCAGCGCTCGGCATGCAGCGGCTCAGCAGCCGCGGCCGTGCCATCTTCGACGGCCTGTTTGCCGCCGCCATCGTTGTGCCCGGCGTGGTCATCGGCATCGCCACGCTTGTGGCGCTGGTCGAAGTGTTCTCCTTCCTCAATCCCGCGCTCGCCTTGATCTGGCCGGGCGAAAAACCACCGCAGCTTGGCCTTGGCTACGGCTCGATCATTGCAGCCCACGGCCTGTTTTCCCTGGCCCTGGTGACGATGATCGTCAAGGCCCGCATTGCCAGCCTCGGCCGCGATATCGTCGAGGCCTCCAGCGATCTCTATGCCACGCCATTCACCACCTTCTGCCAGATCGTCCTGCCGCAGATCCTGCCATCGGTGCTGGCAGGCTTCCTGCTCGCCTTCACCTTTTCCTTTGACGATTTCATCGTCGCCTTCTTCGTTGCCGGCTCGAAGACGACGCTGCCGATCTACGTCTTTGCCTCGATCAGGCGCGGCGTAACACCGGAGATCAACGCGATCGCCACCATGGTTCTGATCGCCTCTTTGCTGATGATCCTGATTGCCCGCGTGCTGATGCGGGACAAGACACGAAAAGTGCAAGCCGGGAGTAGACGATGATCCTGAAAGACCGGGTGGCTATCGTAACCGGCGCCGGCTCCGGCATCGGCCAGGCGGGTGCTGCGATCATGGCGCGCGAGGGGGCTCATGTCGCCGTCGCCGATCGTAGCGCCGAAGGTGCAGCCGAAACCGTCGCGCTGATCCGAAATGCCGGCGGCAGCGCCGAAAGCCTCGTCCTCGACGTCACCGACGATGTCTCGCTTGAAACTGGAATCGCTTCGGTACTTGCCCGTCATGGCCGCATCGATATCCTGCACAATCATGCCGGCGCTCAGGTGGCGGGCGATCTCGAACAGGTGGAGATCGAAGGCTTCGATCGCTCCTGGAGCCTGAATGTGCGTGCCCATTTCATGGCCGCCCGCTTCGTCATGCCGGCGATGAAGGCGCAAAGCGCCGGCGTCATCCTCAACACCTCGTCCTCTTCCGGTGTGCTCTACGACCGCGAGATGATCGCCTACACGACCACCAAACATGCCGTCATCGCCATGACCAGGCAGATGGCCGGCGATTACGCAAGGTTCGGCATCCGGGTCAACGCGCTCTGCCCCGGCTGGGTCGATACCCCCTTCAACAGCCCCTTCATCGCCCAGATGGGGGGGCGCGCAGCGATCGAGGCTTATGTGCGGGAAAAGGTGCCGATGGGCCGATGGGCCGATGTCGGCGAGATCGCCGAATCGATCCTATTCCTAGTTTCCAGCCGCTCATCCTACATGACCGGCCAGATCCTCGTGGTGGATGGTGGCGAATCTGTCGTCTGAGAATTCCGGCCCACCGCTTTCTAATTCGTCTGCTGCCACTTGTTGTTGACCGCCTTGAAGGGATTAGAATTGTCGACCCCCTTGAAAAATTAATAAGGCGTTGGAAATAAAGATTTTCATGTCGGAGCTTGCTTCGCGGCCGATCTTCTCAAAATTGAAGGGTGTCGGCCGCTGGTGATACCGTACCGAACATTCACGAAGCGACATCGATCCGGTTGGTTGTCACATGTCCCGATACTACAACACTATAGGTTTCACTTGGCAGTATACCACTCCGCAGATTATCAGCAGAACGCTCCCATGAATAGAAAGGTCCGTTCCTGATCTTTGCCCGGCCACGGTTTGACCAGATCCTGGCCTCGGATTTCGCTTGAGATCGAACGTCCGCGCTCGTTGAAGAAAGTGCGAGTGCATTCAGCGTTTCGCCGATTATTTCGCCGGTTGCCGAAAAGTATGGGCGGCCAAGCTTTCTAGCTTTCTTGAGCGCTTGAAGGCAGCGCTCATCGATCTGCGACGATGGCTTTTCGGCCTTCGCAGCGATTGCCCAGGCCCAAAGGACATACGCATCGGAAACGTTGTCGAATGCCGACCACAGCCAAGGTGTGGCGAAGGCGTCGTCGAGGCGTTCCCCGGCGCGAACTGCAGAAAGGCCCACAGCGATCGCTGCCCAAGGATCTTTCTGCGGCTGGAACATCGTTTCCCGACCTCGGAAGCCCGAGACGGTCTCCATCCCACTGGGGTAGGATCCGAGGGTGCTTGCGAGAACGAGAGAGAGGCTGGGATCCACAGCACTCACCTGCAGAGTCAATTCTGGACCAAAGTCCGCTACTGCGGACCAAATCGTCGCCCGCAGACCGCTACTGAAGAATGGTAGATAAATCTGCCAGACCCGTTCGGTTTCAACGCTGAGGCTGATACGGACCTTTTCCCCAACAGGAGCGATAGACTGATTGAATTCCAATGTCAGTTTCTGTGGATCCGAATGAACACGGACATCAGGTTTCCTTCTCAGAGCCCGCCATCCCCCACGTTTCCCAGGCGTCGTGTCGACAGACAAACCAACCGAGAATCTTTTTTCTGGGTGCCGACCAATGCATCGTTTAGGGTTGCGGAGATTGGTAGCTGGAGGCGAAGGTTGTTGAACCGGGGCGAGATGACTGGAATAAGGTCCGGATCATCTGTCGTTACGCCACTCAAGGAGCCAAGCGCTTGGTAGGCAGTCGCTCGGCTGGGCCGAAGGTTCTGCAAGAGCAGCCCCTCGCCTCGCCTCCCATTTCCAACACGGACGCTCAGGTCATTGGGATCGCCGTCAAGGATCGCGAATTGTGCTGTCTCCGCTGTGCCGCGTGAGAGGTTTTCGGCGTAACAAACATAGCGTCCCGTCTCGAGTCTCGCTTCCGCCTCCCCATTTGCGTCGCTGAGGATCTCGGCCAACACACCCCGGTCCGGTGGACCCACGATTTGAAACCGATAAGGAACGGGACTTGATCCGATTAGCCGAACAACATGTGTTTCGCCTTGGGTCATTCGGTCAGCTCCACGATCTGCGCCGGCGGCGCGGCGATAAATGAAGCGGGCTGGTAAACAGGGTGAGGACCCGCAAACTGCGCCTGCGCCGTAAAGACAGCCTGATCGGGCTCCACGCGAAATCTCCAGGCAAGGTCATTACCAACCTTCGTGTACGTCCGGCCGTTGCCGTCGGAAGCGGTAACAGAAACGGCAACGGACATATGATTTTCCGTGGCTGTCCTGACCACCACCGGGATCATCGGTGCAGCGACGCGGAGGAGCTTAACTCTCCGATTGAATTGCGTGAGGAACTCTGTCTGCAAACCCGCATTGTTCAGCGCTGCATTTGCGATGTGATCCAGATTGAACAGGATCTGCAAGCCGGTCACCATCCAGCCCTCACCAGCAAAGAATTCCACACCAGCCCCACGCAACGCCTCGATCAGTGCTTGCGTGAAGAACGGAGGATTGCCATCGGTCGGCGCCCACGCGGTTCCTCCCAAGCGCGAACCTGCCAATGCAACAGAGCTTGTCCGCCGCCTGGCCAAGTCAGTTACGCTATACGTAATGAGAGGCTGGCTTTGCACACCATTGACCTGTTCCAGGATCTCGGGAACGACCTCTTGGCAAGCATCAAGGAACACCCAGCAGCCATCCGCCCCGAGGATTGGCAGTGCTGTCGCAAGCTGGGTGACATTGATGGATTGGCTCCAGGGACGGTGCGCGGCGCTTTTGACATCCTCCAGCACGCCAACCGCAGTCGCATCGCTGTTGGCCACGCCATGCGAGGCCATATAAAAGAACATATGGTCACCGGGCCTGCAACGGCCTACCCATAAGTCACCGGCGGTCCTGTAATTGGCTTCGGTTGCTGGCGACACTAGATCGTCAGGCCGCGGATCATGTTGCAGGAGGCCTATGCCCAGCAAATCTTGCCCAGGCTGAGCGGTAGCATCGGACAGCAGAACTTCGACCGAACCCAGTGGCGCTACCAATGCGTCTGCTTGGTCGATTAGAATGCGCGCAAGCGCCCTCGCGCCGGCGGTGGTGGCGACGGCATTTGCTGAGCCATCGGGGCGAAGGCTTGGAAACCGCCCACATCCTATAATGAAGACGTGGGTCTGCGGGTGATCGGCAGGTGGCCGCAAATAAACTGTTGTCAATTGAGCAACCCAGCTTCTTTAAGCCGAACGTTGAGACGCGTGTAGAACATGGCGCTGAGGAAATACGCGCCATGGGCATCCCGCACGCCAGCGACCGTATCGACCGAGAAATCCTTCGGGCCATCGAACACGGTTTCGGTGACGAACGACAGCACATCCATCTTATCAAAAGCGTTCCACCACGCTTGCACGACCGCGGGCGGCGGAACACGCTTGCCCGCAGCGGAGTAGTCGGCAGAGCTTGCCTTGTACAGTTTCATCTCTTCAAACAGGGCGATTTTTGAACCGACGGATAGGAAGAGATCGACCTTGAGATCGCGCCCAATGGCCCCCGACATCTCTGCGACTGCCTCTGGATCAGACAGAAGGTCGTAAAGAATGATGCCTCCCATGCTATGACCAATCAGCACAAGCGGTTCGCCCTGCTTGAGATCTTTTGCGGCCGCAATGATGTCGTTCGAGACGACCTCACGTATTTTTTGGCGCGGATCCGCCTCGCGCAGATATCGGAACACGTCGCCGATTAATATCGCAAGGCCTGGCGTGATCTTTTCGCATCCCGCCCGGGCTATCGGACCATTGACTAGATTTGACGCGCCGCCCTTGAGCTTCTCGGCGGCGGCCTTGACCTTGTCTAGTATCCCAAGGCCTTGGATAGCAGCGCCGGCTTCCGCTTCTTTTCTCAATCGCTCGTAGAATTCTGCATCGGTCGTGACCGTTGGCAGCCAAGCTGGATTGGGCTGTCCCGAAGCGTACCGGGCCGCCGCGGCCCAGAATTTTTCTTCGGCCTCGAGCTGATCGACCTTCGCCTCGGCGAGCGCCCGACTATTGAACGGCCGGGTAGAGACGCGGAAGCCATCGCTCGATTATTTCCACCGGGAAACCGAGACGGACTTTTCCCTTTGAGCTGGGCGAAGTGAGTACACCGCGGTCCAGCAGACCGGATAGGACGGTGCGGGCTTGCCGTTCTTGATATCCTGTCAGAGATTGTACCTGCGAGCGCGCGAATTCACCTGCAAGAATAGCTTCACGCAACAGCGGCCAACTGCCTTTTGAAAGCCGCTGCATTTGAACTTCTTCGGCGCACCAAACTTCGACTCGATTCAACAGCTCCTCTGGCTTGAGAATAGTTTCCATGAAAGTGACTTGGTCCAGACAGCAGGTCAGAAAGAAGGAGGTGAATTCGGCCAGGCCAGCTTGAGTTAGGTTGCCCCGTCCATCAAGATCTCCGCGGCGGGGCTGATCAGCTTGGGCAAGCAACCGCTTGTAGTCGGAGACATTTCTGGCAAGCCCTCGTGACACAGACCACAGTTCTGAACCGATCCCGAGATCTCGAAGAAGCGCATGAGAAAATAGCCGTGAGACACGCCCATTGCCGTCAAAGAATGGGTGGATCCACGCGAGGCGGTGATGAGATGCGCCAACCCCGATGATCTTCTGCAACTTGGAAAGCATCTTGAATGAATAGGCCTCGACAAACCTCCCGATTAGCGGCCTGATCATGTCAGGCTCCGGCGCAATGTGTTCGCCGACCTTCACATGCCGTGTTCTCAGCTGCCCGGGAACCATTTTTATTTCTTCGCCCGTGTCTGGATTGCGGACGGTGAGCAGCTCATCGGGTAGCCGCCGGCAGAATTCTCCGTGTATCCAGCAGATGCCGTCGAGCGACAGAACAGGAAAAGGCATTTCGCTGCTATCGATCAGCTGTTGCACTTCAATATGGGCACGCGCCTCAAGCTGAAGGTTCCGTTTTTCTGGTTCTTGCGCATACTCCCCTGCCATTGCGCGGTCGATGTCGATAGGAAGCGTGTTGTGTCCCTCGATGAGATTCGAGTAATAACAGTTCATCGAACGCACGAGGTCTCCGACCGACGCCCGCATAATCGGGTGCAGTCGTGCCGCGAACCGATTGGCCGCCGAGGTAAGTTCGATGGCGACGTCTTCCAACTCTTTGTTGCTGTCGGGAAGCAGTGGTTCCATGCTCGCCAAGGTGACCATATTTTGCCGCTTTTAATGCCGTTTGATTTCTCTTTGAGAACATAGCGATAGGTTGCATCTCAAGCAATCATATTGCCGGTATTTTTGCCGGTCTATGACAAACCAGAGAACGTTGACCGACTATGAGGCCAGCGAGATTCCGGCGAACGATATAAGGTCGCTATCGGCTTGTCACAATACACCCCACGCCCGAAACCTCCCCCTCCCCCTCATCTCTCTGAGGCCAAGTTCCAAAACGATCCGCCGCGCCGCCTGCGGCGTCACCTCAAGTGTTTTCGCCACCATTCCTGCCGACACCAGCGGTTTCGCCATGACGAGCTCGACCAGTTCCGGCAATTTTGAAGACGTCCGACGCCCCTCGAGTTTTCGCTCGAACATCGTTTTCGCCAGCGTCAGCCGGTCATGCTCCTTCATACCGATGTCGGCAGCTGCCAACATCCCATGGGCAATGGCAAGCAACCGCGTCTCTCGGTCGCGATGCCGGCGCTGATCGACGGGGATGGTTTTGAGGCCGAGGTTGATGGCGGCGAGATGGGTACCTGATGTGATGCTGGCTTCTCGCAGGATCGAGGCGGCAAACAACCGGCCGAGCCAAGGCGCATGCTGCAGGACCAAAATCTCGTTCTAGGCATCGAGTGCGACGATGGCCCGAAACACCGCCGGCAGATGATCCGTCTGTCGCAGCACGGCGCGCCACTCTCCAGCCGCGCGTCCTCGTCCCAGTCGGGATCGTAGACGAGTGGATCGCGATCCTGCGACCGACTTGTCGGATCGGCAGCGTTTTTCAGTACCGCTTCCGAGCGCGCCAACACCGCATCGATGGCGGCCAGCTCGGCGTCGAAGACGCTGGCGTCGTCGTATTCCCCCTCCCCGTCTCCCGCCGCATCGGCATGCACCGAGACGCTTTCACGCCCAACGCCGCCGTCCTCACCCACTGATGGTGCAGGCCACGCCTGCCCGGCGACGACGTTGTGGCGACGCAGGCTGCGGAGACCGTCCGGGCTGAGCGCCCAGCCGGGCGGCTGCCCGGCGATGCGCCGGCGGGTGCGCAAGACGTCGCGGGCAATGGTGAGTTCGTGGGTCGGGGTGCGGATATCATGGCTGGCATCGTGCAGGACGAGGTCTTCGAGGTGGACAAGCTCGCCGTCGATCCACAGCGAGGCGCAGGCGTCGCTGAAATGGGATCGTTCGATCCAGCCGCCGCCGACGGGCGAGCGAGAAATGCGCTCGTCGAGCCGGGTGAGCGCTATGCCGGCGTCGAAAGCCGGCCGCATCAGGGCTATCATACTGATTTTCGCGAGATCGTAAGTCACTGAAATCATAGTAAATGATTTGTTAAAAATCTATAGTGATGTTGTGATTCCTCACGTGGTATTATTCGGAGCGGAGGTTATAACCATCGATAAGTACCTCTTATCGTAAGTAATCTGTACAGGAGGCTTGTACACGCGCCGGGGCAGTGATAGTAAATGGCCATGAGAGCAAAACATCGGAGCGCACGATGCCCCAGACCAGCTATAAGATCAGCGAAGCGCGCAAGAATTTCGCCGAGGTGCTTGAGCGCGCCAACCAGGGCGAGGAAATCGTCATCATGCGCGGCAACGAAATTTACGCCCGTATTGGTCCCGCCGCGGACGGCGGTAAACGACCTTTCGGTCTCTTACGGCAGCGGGGTCTACCAGACGATCTATTCGACACAGCCGATGCAGAACAGGCCGCGATCGACGCCGGCGATTGGAATGACGATACCGGCGTTTGGCAAGGCAAACCTGATGACGGCGGCCGTACGCAATGAAGATCCTGCTCGACAGCCATGCCATCTACTGGTGGACCATCGGAAGCAATCGCCTCTCCTCAAGGGCGCGAACGCTGACCGAGGATAAGGCCAACGTTGTCCTGGTCAGCGCAGTGTCGTTCTATGAGCTGGACAACAAGATGCGCCTCAACAAGCTCGACCTCAAGCCACAGGAACTGCGAGCGGCCGTTGCAGCCAGCGGCTTGCAGACGCTTGCCATCTCCGATCTGCATGCCGAGCTCGCAGCGGCGTTCGATTGGGATCACAGAGATCCGTGGGACCGCATTCTTGCCGCCCAGGTGCGGCTGGAGCATTGCACCTTCGTCTCGACCGATCTGGCGTTTGACGCGATCCTGCACGAAAGGGTCTGGTGAAGGGCGACAACGTTGGTGATTGGTTGAAACGGCCGAAGAAGATCTGCAAATAATAATCAGATTTCGACCCTCGATGTAATTTAGGACAAGGACGAGCTTCCAAAATGAACAGATCGTCGTCACGTTCGATCGAAAACCGCACCGAAGCGCTGGACACCATCGCTGCCGTGCTGCCGATTGAACGCGGCGACGAGCTGGCAGAGTTGCTGACCGACCAGGATGTCGAAACGCTGCGTCACCTGGTCAACGAGGGCATGGGCGAAAACACGCTGCGCGCTCTGACTTCTGACCTTGCTTACCTACAGGCATGGTCGCTCGCCACGACGAAAAACTCTCTCCCCTGGCCGGCGCTGAAGCGCTGCTCCTGAAATTCGTCGCGCATCACCTGTGGCAGCCACTACAGCGGGACGCTGATCCAGACCACGGCATGCCGGCCGCGGTCGAGGAGAGCCTGCGTGACCAAGGGTTTCTCCGCACTACGGACCACACGCGCCCGATACAGTACGCCGGCGTCTGGCCACCTGGCGTCCTCTATTCGTCGAGACTGACATCGGCTGAATGCGTCGCCGTTTATGACCGCGCCGTCTCAATCAAGCTTGAAGCAACACCCGCAGTAAATCTTATTCGACATCCCGACCTCATTGCAGCGCTGAGGTCCATCGATGTAACAATCCGGAAAGCTTAGAGAACGCTCGCTCTATGCGTATGTCTCATACGCTTGGATCGCACGCTGGCGTGGCTGCACATTTCGTCTTCCGATCACAACGCTCGGCTCACCCAGGGTTGAGGGAAACTGCAGCGGAAGATCGGCGAATTATTGACGCTTGACCGCGTGCACTCTCACGCCCTCCCCCGCGGCGTCCTTCATCCCGTCTTCTGCTCAGCTCCGCCATTCGCTCGAGCGCCATCAGCATCGGCCCAAGCGAAAACTCGCCCTTCCTGGCTCGCCGTGTCAGATCCCGCAAATACCCTCCGGCCGAACTGATGTGGCCTCCCCCTTCCAGAATGCAGGCCGTCGCCGCGGCGGCCATTTCAGGCCCCATTGCGTAGCAGGCATCCTGATATGCAGACGGGCTGACACCGAGCATCGATCGAACCGTAATCGCGGCCGACTTCAACTCGCGCCAACTGCTGATGGCCCCATTTTGTCCATACATCGTCACTCTCTCGATCCGACGACCTTTCTCAATTCCGGAAAGCTGCTACCAGCAACGTGGCGCCGCGGGGTTCGGTGTCTATTCCTCGACTAAGTTTGCCGTCGGGGGCCTGAGCGAAGCTCTGCATGACGAACTGGCACCGCTTGGCATTCACGTCACGGTCATCGAGCCGGGCTATTTCCGCACAGATTTCCTCGATAGCTCCTCCTTGTCGGTCAGCGGCGATATCATCGGCGATTACGCAGAGACAGTCGGCAAGGTGCGGACCGTAGCTACAAGGGGCTGCGGAGGTAAAATTCCCCAATCATGCCGCGTCGGACGAGGAGGACTGGCCATTTTTTCGGAGGCCTGCCCCGTGGCCGTGGTGGTGGAGCGTAAGAGGGAGGCGTTATCAGAGCTTTGGACCGGACATGTTCCGGCATTAACATCGCATGCTGGCGCAGACGGTAACTTGAGCCCTCGATTTGGATGACGACAGCATGATGCAGCAGCCTGTCCAGCAGCGGTGTTGCAACGACAGCGTCGCCGAAGACATCGCCAATTCTGCAAAACCGCGGTTGGAGGTCAGGATCATTGCACCTTTCTCGTATCGAACATTGACGTGTTGACAGGAGCGTAGATTAATTTCTAAACTTTAGAAATTAAATGGGAGGTGGGCTATGGGTATCCATCACGGGCAGGTACTTTGCATTCTCCGGGATCGCGGTCCGCAGTCCCGGGCGGCCTTGGCGCGGTCCAGCAAACTGTCGCCCACCACCCTCACCCACGTCACCGCCCAATTGTTGCGCGACGGCGTGGTGGCGGAATGCGACACTGCCGAAACCACCGGCGTCGGCCGGCCTGGACAGGCCATCCAGCTCATCCCCGATGCCTTCCATGTCGCCGGGCTCCATCTTGGCGCCGGGCTGGTGCAGATTGTGATCACCGATCTCAAGGCCCGCGCCAAGGCGACTGCGTCCTTTGATTTTTCGCTCAGAGAGACGGAGCCCGGCGATGTCGTGTCGCGTGCGGCCGAGATGCTGTCCGGGCTGATGCGCGAGGCGGGCGACCCTTCCCTGCTGGGCGTCGGCGTTGCCGTGCCGGGTCCAGTGAATGCCGACCAGCGCTCCATCCTTGCCTCGATCAACACCGGATGGCGCAACTTGCCACTGGCCAACATGTTCGAGGCGAAAACCGGCCTTCCCGTCGTACTCGAGCACAATGTCAGCTCCATGGCGCTCGCCGAAGTCAGATATGGCATCGGCCGTGACGTTCCGGCGGTGCTGTATGTGTACTTGCGAACCGGGCTGGGTGCCGGACTGGTGGTCGACGGCATGCCGTTCCGGCCGGGGGGCCATGGCGCAGTCGAACTGGGCCATATCCAGATTTCGCGCGACGGCCCGCTCTGCAGCTGCGGCAACCACGGCTGCCTGGAAAGCTATGTCAACGAAAGCGTATTGATGCGCGCGGTCGGTCTCGAAGGACAGGCTCCGGGCAATCTCATGCAGTGCCTGGAGGCAACGGATGCATGGGCGCCGACGCTCGACCGGCTGACCGATTCCTTGGCCATCGCCATCAATCTTCTCACGCCCGACCTGATCATTCTCGGCGGCCATCTGGGTGAAGCCCCGGACAGCCTGTTCGATCATCTGCTCAAAAATCTGCCGCCCCGGGTCATGCCCCATATGCGCGATGTCCTGCGGATCGAACGTTCGGGGTTTGGCCCGCCTGCCGGCGCGATCGGCGGCGCGGTCGTGGCCCTGGATCATTTTTTCTATTCTGGAGTGAGGCAATGAACGCAGTGTCCGCTGGCGACCAACCCGCACGGAGCCGATCGCTTGCAGACTGGCCCCCGATCCTCCTCAACCTTATTGCCTTTGCATTCGGCGTCGCCGTCTGGTGGGCGATCACCGCAGCACAGCTGGTCGTGCTGCCGGGGCCGGTGGAGGTGTTTCAACGCGGTATCGAGCTGATCGCGAGCGGTCAGCTGCTGATCGATATCGTGTCCAGCCTGCGCCGCGTTCTGACGGGGTTCATGCTCGGCGTCGCCCTGGCTATTCCCGTCGGCTTCCTGATGGGCTGGTACCGCGTGGCGCGCGCCCTGATCGAGCCCTACATCCAGTTCTTCCGGATGATCCCGCCGCTGGCGGTCATTCCGCTGGCGATTGTCACGATGGGCATCGATGAAGCGCCGAAGGTCTTCGTCATTTTTCTCGCGTCCTTCCTGTCCTGCGTCGTCGCCACCTATCAGGGCGTGATCAGCGTCGATCGCACGCTGATCAACGCCGCCCGCGTTTTGGGCGCGAAGGATCGTGTCATCTTCCCGCGGGTCATCATCCCTGCGTCCACACCGTTCATTCTGGTCGGTGTGCGCATCGGTCTTGGCTCGGCCTGGGCGACCGTGGTCGCCGCGGAGTTGATTGCGGCGCAGTCGGGCCTCGGCTTCCGCATGCAGCAGGCGCAACTCTATTACGACCTGCCGACGATCTTCGTCAGCCTGATCACGATCGGCATTCTCGGGCTTCTCATGGACCGCATGGTACAGGCAGCGGAGCGCCGGCTCACCCAATGGCAGGAGCGCGTCTGATGACACTTTCCGCGATCGCCGACCCGAAAATCTCGTTTCAAAATGTCAGCCGGCGCTTCGGAGAGGGCAACAGTGCCTTTCTCGCGCTGGACCGCCTGTCGCTGGACATTGCCGATGGCGAGTTCGTCACGGTGGTCGGCCCCTCCGGTTGCGGCAAGTCGACGGCGATGAACATCGCGGCAGGCCTCACCGCAGTCTCCGACGGCCGCGTGCTTGTCGATGGCAAGGGCGTTGACGGTCCGGGACCGGAGCGCGGTGTCATCTTCCAGCAATATGCCCTCTTTCCCTGGCTGACCGTGCGCCAGAACGTCGAGTTCGGCCTTCGCATCAAGGGCATGCCGGCGGCCGAGCGCAGGCGCGTGTCGGATCACTTCATCGGTCTGGTCGGCTTGACCGACTTTGCCGACGCGCTGCCCAAAACCCTGTCGGGCGGCATGAAGCAGCGATGCGCCATCGCGCGCGCCTATGCGGTCAACCCTTCGATCCTGCTCATGGACGAACCCTTCGGCGCCCTGGATGCGCTGACCCGCGTCAACATGCAGGACCAGCTGCTGGATACCTGGACCCGCGAGCGGCGTACCGTGGTTTTCATCACCCATGACGTCGACGAGGCTGTGTATCTCGCCAATCGCGTCATCGTCATGGCGGCGCGTCCCGGCCGCCTTCATGACATCATCCCTGTCGACCTGCCCTATCCGCGCACCGAGGAAATTCGCCTGTCGCAGGCGTTCGCGGATATCCGCAACCGGGTCTGGCATGCCGTCTACCACCAAAAGCCCCAGATCGAACCAAGCATCCAAGAGGAGGAACTCTGACATGACACTGACCAGACGTCATTTTCTGACCACCGCGGCGGCCGGCGCGCTCGCTGTCCCGGCGCTGTCGCTGACGACGCGCGGCGCCTTCGCCCAGGCCACCCCCGTGCGGATCGGCTATATCGCCGATTATTTCGGTACCAGCCTGACGGCGATCGCTAGCGATCAGGGCCTTTGGGCCAAGCATGGCCTCGAACCGGAACTCAAGGTCTTTACCAACGGCCCCATCCAGATCCAGGCGCTGGGCGCCGGCAGCCTCGATTTCGGATATGTCGGTCCGGGCGCCCTCTGGCTGCCGGCGACCGGCAAGGCCAAGATCGTCGCGATGAACGCGCTCGGCCTGTCCGACCGGGTCATCGCCCAGGCAGGCTTCAACTCAATGGCAGACCTGAAGGGCAAGAAGATCGGCGTTCCCGAGGGCACGTCCGGCGACATGCTGCTACGGCTGGCGCTGGCCAAGGCCGGCATGCAGCTGTCCGACGTCGAAGTGATCAAGATGGATCCGCCGACCGTCGTATCGGCCTTCGCCTCCAAGCAGATCGATGCCGCCGGCATCTGGTATCCGCTGGTCGGCATCATCAAGAAGACGGTTCCGGATCTCATGGAGGTCGCCAAGAGCGCGGACTTCTACCCCGCCAACTCCTTCCCCTCCGCCTTTGTAGCGCGCAACGAGGTGGCCGAAAAGGACCCCGAGCTGGTGAAGAAATTCATCGCCGTGACCAAGGAAGCCAACGACTTCCGCGCTGCGGACGTGCCGCGTTCGGTCGAGATCACGGCCAAGTTCCTCGGTGTTCCCGCCGAGCCGTTGGTTACGGAAAGCCAAAACGGCCAGTTCCTGACGTCGGCCGAGTTCATAACCGCGACCAAGGACGGCACCGTGTTCAAATGGCTGCAAGGCCTCAACGAGCAGTTCGTCTCGTTCGGCAAGCTCCAGAACCCTCTCGATCCCAAGGACTACTATCTGGCGGACCTTTACGCCGGTAACTAGTTTCCAGTTGCCCGACGCGACGCTTGGCGTTGCGTCGGGCACATTTTAGCGAGCCTCGAATGACCCAGAAACCCAATATCCTTTTCATCATGTCGGACGACCATGCCGCCAGGGCGATTTCCGCTTATGGCGCCGGTCTGAACAGCACGCCCAATCTCGACCGTATTGCACATGAAGGCATGCGCCTCGACAGCTGCTACGTGACCAATTCGATCTGCACGCCGAGCCGGGCGGCGATCCTGACGGGCACCTACAACCACGTCAATCTGGTCACGACGCTCGACACGCATATTGACAACCGTCTGCCGAACGTCGCCAAACACCTGAGCGCCAGCGGATACCAGACCGCGATTTTCGGCAAGTGGCATCTGGGGGAAGGCAAGGCCCATGAGCCCACCGGTTTCGACGAATGGTCCGTCCTGCCGGGTCAGGGAGAGTATTTCGATCCGGTCATGATCGACCGTACCGGTCCGCACGCGCAACAGGGCTATGCCACCGATATCATCACCGACAAATGCCTGGCTTTCCTGGCGCGGCGCGACGCCGACCGGCCGTTCTTCCTGATGTGCCACCATAAGGCCCCCCATCGCAGCTTCGAGCCGCATCCGCGCCATCGCCATCTCTATGCCGACGGCAAGCTGCCCGTCCCCGAGACGTTCGGCGACGATTATTCGAACCGCGCCGCAGCTGCGGCCGCCGCCAAGATGCGCATCCGTTCGGACATGACCTACAAGGACCTGGGGCTTGTGCAGCCGGAGGGCGGCGAGGAAGTCGGTGACCTTCTTCTGCCCGGCTGGTCGCAGCGCAAGGTTCCGGGCATCACCGAAGGCCAGGAACTCAGGCTGATCGACACGAACACTGGCGAGGCCTATGTCTTCACCGACGCGGCCGCGCTGGATCTGTTCAAATATCAGCGCTACATGATGCGTTATCTGCAGACGATCGCCGCCGTGGACGAGAATGTCGGGCGGCTTCTGGACTATCTCGATGCCGAGGGTCTGAGCGAGAACACCATCGTCATCTATACGTCCGACCAGGGGTTCTTCCTGGGCGAGCACGGATGGTTCGACAAGCGGTTCATGTACGAGGAATCGTTGCAGATGCCGTTTCTGATCCGCTATCCGGCCGGGATCCAGCCAGGATCGACCTCGAAGGTGATCGCGACCAACGTCGATTTCGCACCGACATTCCTCGACTATGCGGGGCTGGCGACGCCAAGCTACATGCAGGGCGAAAGCATGCGTTCGACGTTGGAACAGACCGTCGCTCCCGATCCGCAGCGCGTTGCCTATCATCGCTACTGGATGCACAAGGACGAATTCCACAACGCCTTCGCCCATTACGGCGTGCGCGACGGCCGCTACAAGTTAATCTACTGGTACAATGATCCGCTTGGTCAGCTGGGGGCCTATGCCGGCGACGAGCCGCCTGAATGGGAACTTTTCGATTGCGAAACGGACCCGTTCGAGCTGCACAACCGGGCCAACGATCCCGCGCTCGCCGACATCTTTGCCGCGATGCTTGCCAAGCTCGATGCCAAGATGAGCGCGATCGGCGACATCCCCGAACATGACACCGCCGCCGTTCTCGCAACCTTGCGAAAACCGGACGTCGAAGACTAAGCTGAAGGCTCGTCATGAACTTCCCCAGAGGACTGGCTGCGATATGGTGGCGTTGGATTGTTGCAGGTTACACTGGAGAATCCGGGACGCTGGTGGATCGGCTCGCCAACGTGAGGGAGGACCCATCAAAGAGTGGGAGACCGATATCAGCGATTTTACGCCAGCGTGTAGGCCGTTTTCATCACCGTGAAGAACTCGGCTGCATACTTGCCTTGCTCGCGCGAGCCGAAGGAGGAAGCCTTGCGGCCGCCGAACGGCACGTGGAAATCGACACCGGCGGTCGGCAGGTTGACCATCACCATTCCGGCTTCCGAATTGCGCTTGAAATGGGTGGCATGCTTGAGGCTCGTCGTGGCGATGCCAGCCGATAGGCCAAACGGCGTGTCGTTGGCGACCGACAAGGCTTCCTCGTAATCCTTGACGCGGATGACCGAGGCGACAGGGCCGAAGATTTCCTCGCGGCTGATGCGCATCTGGTTGGTGGCTTCGGTAAACAGCGTCGGCTGCAGATAGAAGCCCGGATTTTCCCGTTCGATCGTCTCGCCGCCGAAGGCGAGCTTGGCGCCTTCCTTTTTGCCGATGGCGATATAGTCGGTATCAGTGGCAAGCTGACGCTCATCGACAACAGGGCCGATATGGGTGCCAGCCTTCAGCGCATCGTCGACCACCAGCGTCTTCAGCTTTTCGGTCAGTGCGGCGACGAACTTGTCATGAATGCCTTCAGTGACGATCAGGCGTGAGGAGGCGGTGCAACGCTGGCCGGTCGAGAAGAAGCCGGAATTGGCCGCAGCCTCGACGGCAACAGTCAGATCGGCATCGTCAAGCACGACCATCGGGTTCTTGCCGCCCATTTCCAGCTGGAACTTGCGGTTATGCTCGATGGAGGCGGCAGCCACCCGCTTGCCGGTTCCGGTCGAGCCGGTAAAGGTGATACCGGCGAGATCCGGGCTGTCGAGCATCGCCTGACCAACGACAGAACCCTTGCCCATGACCAGGTTGAGCACGCCCTTCGGCAGACCGGCGCGATGAAGAATATCGACAATCGCCCAGGAGCAGCCCGGCACCAGTTCGGCCGGCTTGAAGACGATGGTGTTGCCGTGGCGAAGGCTGCGATGCGCCNCACGCCCTTCGGCAGACCGGCGCGATGAAGAATATCGACAATCGCCCAGGAGCAGCCCGGCACCAGTTCGGCCGGCTTGAAGACGATGGTGTTGCCGTAGCAGAGCGCCGGCGCGATCTTCCAGGCGGGAATGGCGATCGGGAAGTTCCACGGCGTGATGATGCCGATGACGCCGATCGGCTCGCGGGTAATCTCGACACCGATGTTCGGACGGACCGACGGCAGCGTCTCACCCGCGAGACGCAAAGCCTCGCCAGCAAAGAAATCGAAGATCTGTGCCGAGCGGATCGTCTCTCCGATGGCTTCCGGAAGCGTCTTGCCTTCTTCGCGGGCAAGCAGATTGCCCAGCTCTTCCTTGCGGGCGAGGATTTCGTCGGCCGTCTTCTTCAGGATCGCGTGACGCTCAAGGATGCCCGAGCGCGACCAGGCCGGAAACGCGGCCTTGGCAGCGGCGATCGCGGTCTTGGCGTCTTTGAGGCTCGCCCGCGCGTAAAGACCAATCACCTCATTCGTATTCGAGGGATTGATATTCTCAATGGCATCTGCACCCACGACCCATTCACCGGCGATGAGATTGTTGAACATGTTGGTTTCCTTCAAAAAGCATCGGTTTCGACGCAGGCCGGCTTGAAATACAAGTCCGCAAAATCACCGATCGGCGAAATGTTCGCGCAGCGCCTCGACCAGCCGGTCGCCCATCTGTTGCCGCGTTTCACGCGTGCCGCTTCCCATATGCGGCGAAAGCACGATGCGGGGATCGTTCCTCAATGGCTCCGGCACGTGCGGTTCTTTCTCGAAGACGTCAAGGCCAGCGCCGGCAATGCCATTGCGCGCCAATGTCGCAATCAGCGCCGCCTCGTCGACGATGGTGCCGCGGGAAATGTTGACGAGAAATCCATCCGGGCCGAGCGCGTCCAAAACCTGCTGATCAATCAGGCCGATTGTTTCCGGCATGGCCGGGCAGGTCACGATGAGCAGGTCGGCCCATTCGGCGAGTTCTACGGCGGTGGCGAAATAGGCAAGATCGGACGGCTTCTTCCGTGGCCCCTGATAGGCGACGGTCGCGCCCATGGCCTGCAGGCGCCTTGCTATGGCGGAGCCGATATGACCAAGGCCGACAATGCCGGTTTTCAAGGAGCGCAGCGAGCGGCCGAGCGGAAACGTACCGCCATTCTCCCAATTCCCATGCCGCACGAAATCATGGCCGCGAACGGTGCCGCGCGTTACTGAAATGGCAAGCGCGACAGCAAGATCGGCCACATCCTCTGCCAGGATTTTCGAGGTGTTATGAACTGCGATGCCGCTGGCCCGCGCGGCTTCGACGTCAATTCCATCCAGCCCTGCGCTGTAGCTGGAAATGATCTCCAACGCCGGCATAAGGTCGAGCATCGCCTTGTCGATATGAGCATGACGCACGGCAATGCCGCGAATATTCGGCCCATGCTCGGCTAGTAGACGTGCGCCTTCGTCATGGTCCTCTGGAAATTGCAGGATATCGAAGGTCTCGTTCAGTTCCCGCTCGGTCTTTTCCGGGAGGTGTGCTGCCTGAAGAATGGTGATGTCTTTGTGCATGAAACTGCCCATCGCTTGGTGGAAAAATTCGGGGCGGCGCTTACCGCCCCTTTGTTTCGCGCCATGCGGCGAAATCGATTTTGGTCTGGTCTTTTGTCGGAGGATAAAGACCAATGATCGAGCGGCCCTTCAGAACCTCCTCCGTGACGAAATCCTCGAACGCCGTCATTTCCACGGCCTCTTCGGCAATCTCGTCGGCAATGCCCGAAGGAACGATGATCACGCCTTCGCGGTCACCAACGACAACGTCGCCCGGCCAGACGGCGACATCGCCACAACCGATCGGTTTGTTGATATCGAGTGCCTGATGCAGGGTCAGGTTGGTCGGCGCCGACGGCCGGCTGTGATAGGCGGCGATATCGAGTTCGGCAATTTCCGGGCTATCGCGAAAACCACCATCCGTGACGACGCCGACCACGCCACGAACCATCAGGCGCGAAACAAGGATTGAACCGGCGGAGGCGGCCCGTGCATCCTTGCGGCTGTCCATCACAAGCACCGAGCCCGGCGGGCATTGTTCGACGGCCGCGCGCTGCGGATGATCCGGGTTTTGAAACACAGAAAGCTGGTTCAGGTCCTCGCGGGCGGGGATATAGCGCAGCGTGAAGGCCTGGCCGACCATATTCTTCGGTTTTTGCGAGAGCGGCCGTACATCCTGGATGAACTGGTTGCGCAAACCGCGCTTGAAGAGCGCCGTGCAGAGTGTTGCGGTGCTGACGCCTTCGTATTTCGTTCGCGTCGCGTCTGAGAGAATGTAATCGGTCATAAGTTCCTCCAGTCAGAAATGCTTGGCCGTAATCGGCACTCAGAAAATGTCGGGTTCGCCGGCGGACTTGCCGAATTCCGTCTTCAGGAAGTCGAAGTCGCAGCCGTCATTGGCTTGCAGGATGTGTTTCGAAAACATCCAGCCGTAACCGCGCTCGAACTTGTCGGCAGGCGCGACCCATTCCGCGCGGCGCCTTGCCAACGTCTCCTCGTCGACCAACATGTCGATCGAGCGGTTCGGCACGTCGACGCGGATGATGTCCCCGGTGCGCACCAAGGCCAGCGGTCCGCCGACGTGAGCTTCCGGAGCCACATGGAGAATGCAGGCGCCGTAACTGGTACCGCTCATGCGTGAGTCCGAGATACGCAGCATATCGCGCACACCCTGCTTGATCAGCTTCTTGGGGATCGGCAGCATGCCCCATTCCGGCATACCTGGACCACCCTTTGGACCTGCGTTGCGCAGCACCATGATATGGTCGGCGGTAACGTCGAGATTTTCGTCCTCGACTGCCTTTTTCATCTCCGGATAGCTATCGAAGACGAGGGCCGGGCCTTCGTGGACGCGCAGGCGCTCTTCGCAGGCGGATGGCTTGATGACGCAGCCATCGGGCGCAAGGTTGCCGCGCAGGACCGCCAGCGACCCCTCGTGATAGATCGGGTTGGACAGGGGCCGGATGACATCGTCGTTGTAGACCTCTGCGCCCTCCAGCGTTTCGCCGAGCGTGAAGCCGCTGACCGTCATGACGTCGAGACTGAGCCTGTCCTTCATCTCGTTCATCAGTGCCCGCAGGCCGCCGGCATAGTAGAAATCCTCCATCAGGTATTGTTTGCCGGAGGGGCGGATGTTGGCGATCACTGGCGTGATGCGGCCCGCCTTGTCGAGATCGTCCAGCGTCAATGGTACCCCGGCGCGGCGTGCCATGGCAATCAGATGCACGACAGCATTGGTGGAACAGCCTGTTGCCATGGCAACAGCGACGGAGTTATCGACGGATTCACGGGTGATGATCTTGTCCGGCGTCAAATCCTCGAACACCATCTCGACGGCCCGGCGACCGCAGCGGGTCGACATACGGATATGATTGGCGTCGGCGGCCGGGATCGAGCTTGCCCCCGGCAACGTCAGCCCCATGGATTCGGCGATCGCCGTCATTGTGCTGGCCGTACCGAAGGTCATGCAATGACCGTAGGAGCGGGCAATACCCTCCTCGACGCCGGTCCACTGTTCGTCGGAGATCGTACCTGCACGGCGTTCATCCCAATATTTCCAGGCATCTGAGCCGGAGCCCAGATATTCGCCCTTGTAATTGCCGCGCAACATCGGCCCCGCAGGCAGGAAAATCATCGGATATCCGGCGCTGACGGCGCCCATGACAAGAGCGGGCGTAGTCTTGTCGCAACCGCCCATCAGCACGACGCCATCGACAGGATGGCCGCGCAAAAGCTCTTCCGCCTCCATCGCCAGGAAGTTGCGATAGAGCATCGTCGTCGGCTTCAGCGCACTTTCAGACAGGGACTGGACCGGCAGCTCGACAGGAAAGCCCCCCGCCTGCAATACCCCGCGCTTCACATCCTCGACACGATGCTTGAAATGCGCATGGCAAGCATTGAGATCGGACCACGTGTTGAGAATGGCGATGATCGGCTTCTTGCCCCAATCTTTCTCATCATACCCCATCTGCATCAGGCGCGAGCGATGGCCCGAGGACCGAAGGTCGTCAGGAGCAAACCATCGTGCGCTGCGCAGTGCGCTCACTGTCTTGGACATCGGTGTTTCCTACATCGTGTTTTTTCTCGAATTCCGGATTAGCACAGGCAATAGGGAACGGCAATACACTAATGCATTAGCATTTATGTGACGATCAAACCCTTCACCTGCTATAAGAATATGGAAAATTAGAACGGAATGGCGATGGATACCCGGCCTGAGCATCGGGCGGGGTTTTTCCGGACACGGGTGGTAGAATTCACCCTGCCGCCGTCAGAGCTGAACGAAATCCGGATAGCGCTCGACGATGCTATCAACCATCGACAGCGTCCCCGAGAGATGAATTTTCATCGCTTCCTCGGCCCTTTGAGGGACCCCGGCAGCAATACCTTCGATGATGGCATCGTGATTATCGACAACGCGCGCCTTGCCGACATTAGGCAAGTTGAGCCGGCGAAGCCGATCGATGTGACCGCTGTGACGCCGAACCACCGGCCAGATATCTTCCAGTCCTGCTTCTTCATAGAGAATATAGTGGAAGTCACGGTCGCGGCGCAGGAAATCCCCGTATTCGTTGGAAGAGACGAGAGCCTTGAGCTTTTCGTTTGCAGCGGTCAGGCGACTGATAAATCGACGATCCGGCCTGGATGCAAGTTCATGGACGATCTCCTGCTCGACGGCACGCCGCATGAAATGCGACTGCCTCGCCAGGTTGATATCGATCTTCGATACCAACGTGGCATATTGAGGATAGACCGTGACAAGCCCCTCCTCTTCCAAACGCATCAATGCATCGCGAACAGGGGTCTGGCTCAGACCGAACTGCTTTTGCAATTCAAGGCGGGACAGAGCAGTGCCGGGCGCAAGCTCAAGTTCTAGAATTTTCTCGCGAAGATATTCGACGATCTGCGGAGCAATCTGGCGCGTGCGATCCAGGCCACTACGATGCTTGGCAAAGGGCAAATCGGAGGTCAAAGACATCTTCCTTTTCAAATCGTCTTTGACTGTCTTAATGCATTAATGCTTTAGTGTGAAGCGCTTCGCCCCTAGTGGCATTTTTCGCAGAAGGTACCGCACTCTTGACGGAAGACACCGCTCCTATTGCAAACATACCGGAAATAAGGCCGTCCAGCTATGCGGATCAGGTCTACGGTCATGTTTTGCAGGATATTTTGAAAGGTACGTTTCCACCGGGTAGCAAGCTGCCATCCGAGAGCGATCTCTGCGACCGTTTCGGCGTGTCTCGTCCGGTTATTCGCGACGCCCTTGCGCGACTGCGATTGGATGGTCTCGTCGAAGCGCGTCGAGGAAGCGGCACCTACGTCCTCAGCACACCGTCCCGAAACCTGCCTGATCTTGCCGACCTGACAGATATTTCCCGCTTTCTACGCTACCAGGAGCTTCGGCTTTGCGTCGAAGGCAATGCAGCAGCACTCGCAGCCGAACGACGCACAGATAAGGCGCTGGGCGACATCGTCGAAGCGCACGAGCAATTCACCAGCCAAGTCGCCCGCGGCCTCTTGCTGCCGGAAAGCGACCGCCGTTTCCACCTGTCGATCGCGGAAGCAACTGGAAACGAGTTTTTCAGCATGGCTCTCGAAGGTCCGGACGTGTCGTTGAGCAGCTTCATGAACGTCTCGTTGTCGTTAACACGGTCAGGATCTCCGGCACGCGCGCGAAAGGTGATCGGAGAGCATGCAGACATTGTCGATGCCATCCGCAACAAGGACCCCATTTGGGCTCGCGTCGCAATGGAAAGCCATATTCTTCAGGCCCGTCGACGGATGACAAATGGTGATCTGGATCCTTAAATGCCAAAATATGTAATTTATGTTTACAACTTTTCTTTAATTCAGTAAGGATAGTTGACTTTAGGAGGGTCAACTATGCAACAAGCACTGACGCAAGCCGACTACGCCTCGTCTGTAATCGCCGTGCCTCCCATTGCGCTAAACACTGATTACTCGGTGAATGCGGGCGCCAACGAGGCCATCATCAAGCATATCGAAGGCGGTGGAGTGGATATCCTGCTCTATGGCGGTAATGCCAATCTCTATCATTTCAGCCTTGAAGATTATCGGTCTGCGATGCGAAGCATCAAGGCAGCGGCCGCACCGACGACACACCTCATCACCTCCATCGGCCCCGACTTCGGCAAGGCGATGGCGCAGGCTCCCATTGCACGCGATCTCGGCTTCAAGAATGTCATGGTCCTGCCGACAAACTTCCCAGCCGACCCGGCAGGTGTCGCCAACGGCGTACGTAAACTTGCCGACGCATTCGGCACCGGCCTTATCCTCTATCTGAAGCGGGAACACTACGCAGATCCCGACGAACTGGCAAAGCTGGTCGCAGAAAAAGCCGTAAGCTTCGTCAAGTACGCCGTCGAGAAATCCGACGCCTCCAAGGATCCCTATCTTGATGCTGTCCTATCTGCGATCGGGACGGACCATCTGGCGAGCGGCATGGGGGAAACCCCAATTCATGACCATCTTGGACTGCGCAAGCTGACGACTTACACATCTGGCGCCGTCTGCATTGCACCGGTGGCTGCATCCGAACTGCTGACACTCTACAAGACCGGCCGAGCAGCCGAGGCTCTCGAATTGAGCCGGGCTTTCCTGGAGTTCGAAAAGATTCGCCTCGATCTCGGTGGCCTGCAAGTTTTGCATGACGGCCTGCGGCTTTCCAAAATTGCAGATACCGGCCCGCTTATGCCAATGGTTTCAAACCTTCCTGTGGAAAAATTGGAACCGGTCCAGGCTGCGGTTGACGCTTTGAAAGTCGCCGAAAATCAAGCCATTTCCCGGGTTTCGACCCTTAAGAAACGGATGGCCGGCCAATAGTTGACAGCTCGTCGCAGCTAGACTAATACATTAGTGCTCTAGTGTGTTTTGACAGTGTGGAGGCACTGTATCCGGGCCGCGCATACCGATGCGGCGGCCCGTGCACCATCGCATCACGGTCTTTGACCAGGAGGAGAATGACAATGACCACCAAGTATTCACGGGGTGTATCGGCTGCACTGATGTCGATCCTGTTTGCCGGCGCCGCCCATGCGGCCGAAGGAGAAGTCAAGATCGTGCTGCCGGAGCAGCCCGCCAATCTTGAGCCCTGTCGGTCGATCCGCTCCGATATCGGGCGCGTGATCAATTCCAACATTACCGAGACGCTGACCAATATCGAACCAGAGAAGGGCACGGTCGCGCCATGGCTTGCCGAAAGCTGGGAACAGGTCAACGAGCTCACCTGGCGCATTCATCTAAAATCAGGCGTCAAGTTCCAGGACGGCGCTGACTTCAACGCCGAGGCCGCTGCCAAGTCAATCAACCGGCTCATGAATCCGAAATTGACATGCGACAGCCGCTCCAAGTTCGGCGACGTCAAACTGACACCGAAGGCGATTGACGCGACGACGCTTGAAATTGCCACCGACACGCCGCTTCCGATCATGCCGACATTGCTCGGCACTGTTCAAATCGTATCCCCCAACATGCCGTTCGATGGCGAAACCAATGCGCCAGTCGGCACCGGGCCCTACACGCTGGAAAGCGCCACCAACGAGCAGATCGTTCTTGCGCGCAGCGATAGCTACTGGGGCGCAAAGCCGGAAGTGGCCAAGGCAACCTATGTCTGGCGCGGTGAATCAGCCATCCGCGCTGCAATGGTTGAATCGGGCGAAGCGGATATGACACCGTCGCTTGCCGTGCAGGACGCCACCAATACCTCGACCGATTTTGCCTATCTGAATTCCGAAACCACCCGCATGCGCATCGACGCGGAAATTCCGCCGCTCAACGACGTGCGCGTGCGCAAGGCCCTCAATCTCGCCATCGACTGGGATGGCATGGGTGAAGCACTGTTCGGTAAGGACGTGCTGCGTGCTTCGCAGATGGTCGTTCCGGGCGTGCTGGGCCATAACCCGGACATCAAGCCGTGGCCTTACGACCCTGGTCAGGCAAAGAAGCTCATCGAAGAGGCCAAAGCGGACGGCGTCCCGGTTGATACCGAAATTGTCATCATCGGCCGCAATGGTTTCTTCCCGAATTCCGCCGAATCCCTCGAAGCGATGATGGCGATGTGGCAGGAGATCGGCCTGAAGGTTTCGCTGCGACAGCTTGAGGCTGCAGACTGGGTTCGCTACCTCGACAAACCCTTCCCCCAGGGCCGCGGGCCGACCCTCTTCCAGCAGCAGCATGACAACAATACCGGCGACGCTGGCTTTACTGCTCCGGTGATGTTCCTGAGCGATGGGCAGTATTCAACGATCGCCGATCCGGCACTCGACGTGGTCCTGAAAAAAGCGATGGCGGCCACCGGCGGCGAGCGCGAAAAACTCTTTCAGGAAGCCTTCCTCAAGGTCCACGACGAGATCGTTGCTGATGTTCCGATGTACCACATGATCGGCTATGTCCGGGTCGGAAACCGTCTCGACTGGAAGCCGGACCTGAAGACAAACAGCGAAATCGCACTGTCTCAGATCAAGCTCAAGGACTAACCTTGCCTAGGCACGGCGGTCGATCCGCCGTGCCTTTTCTTTTTTCATTCTGGAAGGAAATGGCAGTGTTCGGCTTTATTCTGAGACGCTCGGCACAGAGCTTGATCGCTGTGATCGGCTTGCTCGTCCTCGTCTTCTTCTTGTCCCGCCTGACGGGCGATCCGGCCTATCTCTATCTGCCGCTGGATTCCTCGGAAGCTCAGCGTCAGGCTTTCTCGGAAGCCAACGGCTTCAACGATCCGGTCTACGTCCAGTTCGGACGCTATCTGCTTGGTGTCGCCAATCTCGATTTCGGCACGGCGCTCAGCCGCAACCGGCCAGCCATGGAGGTGGCGCTAGAAGCCTTTCCGCAGACGCTGAAGCTTGCCGTCATCGCCATGTCGTTGGCGCTCGTTCTTGCCGTCGTGGTCGGCTCGCTCGCCGCAGCAAAGCCGGACAGTCTCTTCGACAGGATTGCGAGCACCGCATCCCTGGCCGGCGCCAGCGCTCCGGATTTCTGGGTGGCGATCGTTGCAATTCTCGTCTTTTCCGTCGGCCTCGGCCTGCTGCCCACTTCGGGCACCGGCACGCCCTTACACTGGATCATGCCGATCTTCGTGCTGACGCTACGTCCTTTCGGTCTACTGGTGCAGGTGGTGCGCGGCACGATGATCAGCGCGCTTGCCTCGCCCTATGTGAAGACCGCCCGCGCCAAGGGTGTCCAACGAACCCAGATCATCTTTCGCCATGCGCTCAGAAACTCGCTGCTGCCGGTTATCACTGTTGCCGGCGATCTTGCTGCAAGCCTCGTCAACGGCGCCGTGGTCGTCGAGTCCATCTTCGGATGGCCGGGGATCGGCAAGTTGATGATCGATGCGATCGTTCGGCGTGATTTCGCCCTGATCCAGGCGACGGTGCTGATCACCGCCATTGCGATCTTCGTTCTCAACATCCTGATCGATCTTCTCTATGCAAGGCTCGACCCGCGCATCAGGTTTCAAGCGAAATGAGTATGCCAGCGATGACCATACCTGCAGACACCAAACAGAAAACGGCCGGGCGTTTTCAGGCCCTTCGTCTGATTGCGCGCAACAAGCTGGCTCTGGCCGCCGTGATCTTCCTGACGCTCGTGGTGCTCTGCGCCATCTTCGGCCCGTGGCTGATGGGCAACTTGATCGACAAGCCGAACTTCCGTGCCCGCAACATGGCCCCCTTCAGTCTTGCTCAAGGCTGGGCATACGTGCTTGGCGCCGATACGCTCGGCCGCAGTCTTTTGGCCCGCCTGATTGTCGGGGCGCAAAACACGCTGGGCATCGCGCTTTTCGCCGTGTTCTTCTCCATGCTGATCGGCGGCTTCCTCGGGCTAATCGCCGGCTATTCCCGCGGGCTGCTCAGCAATGTCATCCTGCGTGTCGCCGATATCGTCATGAGTTTCCCATCGCTGCTCCTGGCGCTGATCGTGCTGTTCAGTCTTGGCCCTTCGGTCACCAATCTGGTTATCGTCCTTGCCGTCACCCGCATTCCGATCTATCTGCGCACCACGCGTGCCGAGGTGCTCGAGGTCCGTGAACGCATGTTCGTCAGTGCTGCCATGGCGCTGGGCGCCGGGCATATGCGGATCATCTTTCGCCATATCGCGCCGATCGTTCTCCCGACCCTCGTCACCATCGGTGCCATTGATTTCGCAACGGTGGTCCTGGCTGAGTCCTCGCTGAGCTTTCTCGGCCTGGGCATCCAGGCACCGGAATTTACGTGGGGTGCGATGGTCGCGACAGGTCGGGGTTACCTGGCCACTGCCTGGTGGATCGCCTTCTGGCCGGGTCTTGCCATCCTGCTCACGACCCTGTCGCTCAATATTCTCTCGAACTGGTGGCGCACCTATGCCGATCCGCAGCAACGCTGGCGCATCGAACTTGCCCGCTCGAAAAAGGGAATTCCGGAGAAACGCACATGACCGCTTCCCAATTGCCGCCAGCACATCTGCTTGAGGTCAAGGACCTGACCGTGGACTTCCTCTCGCTAGGGGGCGCCTTCCGCGCCACCAACGGCGTCAGCTTCCATGTCGATGCCGGCGAGACGCTGGTGATCCTGGGCGAATCCGGGTCCGGAAAATCGGTCAGCGCCAGCGCCATCATGGGTCTGATCGACACACCACCGGGCGAAATCTGTTCGGGCACTATCACCTATCGTGGCAAGAAACTCGACGATTGCGGCGTCGAAGAACGACGCGATCTCAACGGCAAGAAGATCGCAATGATCTTCCAGGATCCGTTGTCACATCTCAACCCGGTCTACACAATCGGCTGGCAGATGGCTGAAGTATTCTCCGCCCACGGGGTGGCGACAGGTGCGCAGGCCCGCGCCAAGGCGATCGACATTCTGGGCCGCGTTGGCATACCGGAGCCGGAAAAGCGCATCGACCAATATCCGCACCAGTTCTCGGGCGGCCAGCGCCAGCGCATCATGATCGGCATGGCGATTGCCCTGCGCCCAGAAATCCTGATCGCCGACGAGCCAACGACCGCGCTCGATGTCAGCGTTCAGGCACAGATTCTCGATCTCCTGAAAAAACTTCAGGCCGAGGATGGGCTGGCCATCATCATGATCACCCACGATCTGGAAGTCGCAGCGTCCATGGCCGACCGGGTGATCGTCATGAATTCCGGCCGCATCGTCGAAGAAGGCCCGGCGCGCGCAGTTTTTGAAAACCCGCAGCACAGCTATACCAAAACCCTGATCAACGCCCTGCCCCATGCAGATGCCACCGGCGGAACCGGCCGTCGCTCAACGACCGATGTCGGCAAGCCAATCCTAGAGGTGAAGAACCTCAACAAATACTACGGCATTTCCTCCGGCTTCTTCGCTAAGAGTATCCAATTGCATGCGGTGAAGGACCTGAGTTTCACGATTGCCAAGGGCGAGACCGTTGGTATCGTCGGCGAAAGCGGTTCTGGCAAATCGACTGTGGCGCGGGTTCTCCTGCGTCTCAACGATGTCTCCAGTGGCGAGGCGCTGTTTCACGGCCGCGATATTTTCAAGATGGAGCCGAAGGAGTTGCTCGCCTTCCGCCGCAAGGTTCAGATGGTGTTCCAAGACCCCTACAGCTCCATGAACCCGCGCATGACGATTTTCGACATCGTTTCCGAACCGTGGCGTATCCATAAGGATATTCTCGACAAGCCACGCTGGCGCGACCGCGTCGTCGAACTGCTTGGCCTTGTTGGCCTGAAGCCGGAACATGCCGACCGCTATCCGCACCAGTTTTCCGGCGGCCAGAGGCAGCGCATCGCGATCGCGCGCGCCCTTGCCTGTGATCCGGAACTGATCGTCTGCGATGAGGCGGTCTCGGCACTGGACGTTTCCGTACAGGTGCAGGTGATCGATCTCCTGGCGCAACTGCGCGACCGGCTGGGCCTTGCCTATATCTTCATTACGCATGACTTGCCGATCGTACGGCATTTCGCAGATCGCATCATCGTCATGAAAAATGGCGCGATCGTCGAGCATGCAAGGACGGAGGATATCTTCCGCAATCCACAGCACGCCTATACACGACAGCTCATGAACGCGACGCCCCGGCCAAAATGGGAGGCCGCTCCCGTGCCGCTGCCCGCATGAGATCCTACGCCGTACCCGCGATCGTCGCGGGTGCCCTGTTCATGGCCGGAAACTCTTTCGTCGCCGCCATGGACGGCGTCATCGTCCGGCTGATCGCAGGCGAAGTTCATCCGCTCTGCATCGTCTTCTTTCGCAACCTGTTCAGTCTGATCGCGATCTATGCTATCTTTCCGCGCAGCAAGCTTTACAGCGACACCAACACCTTCTTCTGGGTGCACGCTGTTCGCGCGGTAATCAAACTCCTAGCACTGGTGGCTGGCTTCATGGCAGTCACGCAGATGCCGCTCGCTGCCGCGACAGCGATTGCCTTCACCATGCCGCTTTTCGTGATGCTGGGGTCGGTGTTCTTCCTCGGCGAAAAATTCTATGCTGCCCGTGTCGCCGCCCTTGTGCTTGGTTTTGCCGGCGTCATGATCGTGCTGCAGCCGGGCGCCGCCACGCTGAACGCCGGTGCTGCCTGGGCTCTTGCCGGCGCAATCGGGTTGGCGGCGGTCGCTCTATTGATGAAAGTCTCAGCGGGCCGCGAGGATCCCCTGCGTATCGCCTGGCTCAATCTCGTCATCACTGTTCCGGTTGCCTTGTTGATCGCACTCCCGGTCTGGCAGATGCCATCTTTCTATGCCCTGTGTCTGATGGCCTTTCAGGGTGTTGGCGGCCTGATGGCTCAGCTTGCCTTTGCGCGCGCAATGAAGCTCGCCGACGCATCGCTTCTTGTTGTGGTGGACTTTATCCGCTTGCCGCTGGCGCTGGTGTTTGGCCTGGCCATGTTCGGCGAACCGATCCGCCTTGCAGTCGTCGTCGGCGGCATCGTGATTTTCTTCGCCATCCTGATGCTCTTTCACAGGGAGAATGGGCGAAAAACCTAGCGTTGTACCCCGGTTTCTCCAACCATCCGGAAAATGTCCGTTTCTGAGTCCCAGCATTTTCAAAAGGCTCCAGCTGTCGATATTTTCTCGCACGAGGGCGTCGCCTTAACTTGCCGCAATTCGCAGGGAGGATTTACATCCGCGTTTCAGGCAGCGTTCGACCACGCGATTTCGCGCCAGGTAGAGATCGCGCGGGCTCGAATCTGGCTGTGATCAGTTGCGGGTGGATGTTTGCGATGAAGGTGGAAAAGATTTGCGATCTGACTGTGGCTTGAGACGAAACGGTGGCATTGACGTGTCGACTTGAAGCGCACCAGTCATCGTTCCCGTCGTGACTGTACGTGGGGATCGAGCCGCACCGACCGCGCGGCTCGAAGATTGTCGTTACTTCCCGCCCCAGGCTGCCGGATAGTCGGGCAGCTTTTCGCAGCCGCACATCGCGTGGTGCAGCGGCGGCATCTTGTCGTTCACATACTGGTCAAGCGTCTCGGCGGAGATCGCCGGCTGCGGCATTACCCATTCTGGCCCCGGCACCGCCTCGCCCTTCAGCACCTTGACGGCCGCGATGACCGGCGTGCGCCACTGATAGGTCGGATAGGTCGGCGCGATTGCCTTGAAGCCCTCTGCCTTCCATTTCATCAGGAAGTCCTGTTGGTCCTCGCCAGTGATGATCGGCAGCGGCAAGCCGGAATCCTCGAAGGCCTCCAGTGCGGCGACGGCCGTCGCGCCGGCATCCATCCAGATCGCATCGATCGAGCCGCGTTGCAGATAGTCCTCGACGATGGACTTGGTCTTGGCGTTGTCGCCCTCGGTGAATTCCTCGCCGATGACGTTCAGCCCCTTCTCCTTGAAGATGCGCTTGGCCGCAGAGGCGCGGGTTTCCAGCACGTCGACGCCGGGCACGATCCGCAGCATCAAAACATTCGCGCCGGCCGGTGCGGTGGACGCCACGAACTCGCCGGCCTGGATGCCGAAACCGTAGCCGCCGACCGGGTGGATGAAGGTCACCGGGCACTTGGTGTTGACGCCGCGGTCGAAGACGATGACCGGCAGCTTCGCACAGGCTTTTTCCACTGCGGGCGTCAGCGCCGCCGTGGTGTTCGGCGAGACGATCAGCGCCGAGCACTTGCCGCCGTTGATCAGGTCATCGATGTCGGAAATCTGCTTGTCGTCGGAGCCTTCGGCATCGACATGAATGAGTTCCTTGATCTCCGGATGCAGCTTCACCTCGGCCTGCATGTTGGTCCAGCCGGTCACCCGCCAAGCATTGTTCACGCCGGCATTCGAGAAGCAGATCGTGTAGGGACCCTCCTTCTTGTATTGCGTGGTGTCGGCCATCTGGTCACCGTAATATTGCACCCATGGTTCCCCCTCCGGACCATTGGCTTTCGCCGTCAGCATTTCGCGCTGGCGGGCAAATTCCGCGGGGTCATCAAAGTTCAGCTGTTGGGCCTGTGCCGTGCTGGCAAGCAGGGCAGCAGAAAGGGCGGCGGTCAGCAGTTTTTTCATGTCTCACTCCCATTTGATCATGATAGTCAGGTTCCTCCCGGCGGCCTTGCGGCCGGCGAAATTCAGGTCCGGCCGGCGCGGTTGCGCCGGTAGGTGGCAAGCACGACGGCGACGATCAGGATCACGCCCTGCACGACGTCGCGCACCGGTTTCGGCAAGCCGATGAAATTGAGCAGCGTGAAGATCGCCGTCAGCGTCAGCGCGCCGGCGATCGACGCCGGCACCGAGCCGCGCCCGCCGAGAAGCTGCGCCCCGCCGATGACGCAGGCGGTGATCGCCTGCAATTCGTAGCCGACGCCGACATCGGTCGAGACACCGGCAAAACCGCCGAGCAGGATGCCAGCCGTCACGGCACTCAGCGACGAGATGACGAAGGCGATGATGCGTACCCGCTCCAAGGGAACGCCCGACATCTGTGCAGCGCGGGAGTTGTCGCCGATCGCATGCAGCAGACGCCCGAGATTGGTGCGGTGCATCAGCCAGAACAAGCAGAGGCCGACCACGACAAGCACGAGCAATGCCATCGGCAGGAACTGGATGAGCGGAATGCCCTGAATGTTCACGCGCCCGAAAAAGCGGAACGTGTCGGGCAGGTAGCCGCGCGGCGAACCGCTCGACCACATGAACGCCGCGCCATTCAGCGTGATCATCATGCCGAGCGTCGCGATCAGCGAGGGCACCCGCAGATAGCTGACAACGAGGCCGTTGACCACGCCGACGGCAAGCCCGAGGGCATACATGACCGGGATTACCCACCAGCTCGCATCGGCATTGTTGTTGAGCAGCATAGAGGAACCGACCACCGTCAGCGTGATCACCGAGCCGACCGAGAGATCGAAGCCACCGGAGACGATGACGTAGATCTGACCGGCAGCAAGGATCGCAAGCGGTGCGGCCCGCTTCAGGAAATTCATGTAGCCGGTGGGCTCGACGAAATTCGGGTTGGACAGCGTGATGGCGACAAGCAGCGCTGTGAGCACGAAGAAGACGGGATTGATCTTCGGCAGACGACCGCTGTTCGTCGCGCCGGGCGCCTTTGCGGAACCGACGGTTTCCTGGATCATGCCACTATCCTCTTCGAACGTACGGCGTAGAAAGCGACGGCAGCGACGATGATGACGCCGCGCATCACCTGCTTGGCGAAGGCATCGACGCCGGCGAGATTGAAGATCGAATCGATCAGCGAGAAGATGATGACGCCCGCGACAGTACCCCAGATTCCGCCCTTGCCGCCGGACAGGATCGTGCCGCCGATGACAACCACCGCGATCGACTCGAGGTCATAGGCGCCTTCCGCGCCTATCCACGGCGACCCGGATTTGAGACGGCTTGCGAGATAGAGGCCGGCGAGTGAGGCGCAGAGGCTGCAGATGATGTGGCTTGCCATCACCACCCGCGTCGTCTTGATGCCGGCAGCGCGCGCCGTATCGCGGTTGCCGCCGACCGAATAGATGTTCGAGCCGAAGCGGGTGAAGCGCAGCACAGCCCAGGCCGCCAGCACGAGGAGCACAAGCACGATGAGGCTGACCGGCAGCCCGAGCACCTCGCCATAGGCGAAATACTGGAACGCAGCCGGCACCGAGCCGCCAAACCGGCCATGGAAGGAGGCGAGGCAGCCCTGGATGATCAGCGCCATACCAAGTGTCGCGATCAGCGGATTGACTTCCAGCTTGGTGATCATCAGCCCGTTGAGCGTGCCGACCACGGCACCCATCAGCAGCACGGCGAGAATGGCAGGCACCATCATCGCCGGATCGCCGTTCATGATCGCCGAAGAAACGACAGCGGACGCCGAGATCAGATGCGCCACCGACAGGTCGATCGATCCGACGAGGACCGCAAAGGTCTGGCCAACGGCGGTGATGCCGAGCGCGATGGAGCGGTTGAGGATCGAGATCGCCGCTTCCGGCGTCAGGAAGCGTGTGAGGCCGAGGCCGAGCGCGATCGCGATATAGATGGCGAGCGCTGCTGCAAGCAGCAAAGCCGGTGCATAGCGCTCCATGCGCCAGGCAGGACGTTTGGTGAGGGTCGCCATGTTCATGCCGCCACCGCCTCTTCGCCGGTCGCCGCGAGCATGACATCGGCCTCCGACACGCCACGCGAGAACGCGGCCACGAGTTCGCCGGCGCGCATGACGAGGATGCGGTCGGCAGCACCCAGCACCTCCGGCAGGTCGGACGACACCATCATGATCGCCGTGCCCTTGCGCGCGAGATCGCGCATCAGGTGATAGATACCGGCCTTGGCATTAACATCGATGCCGCGCGTCGGCTCAATGAAAATCAACAGCCGCGGTGCGAGCGCCAGCCAGCGCGCCACGATCGCCTTCTGCTGGTTGCCGCCCGAAAGCGCCTTGATCTCCTGGGAGAAGCTGCCGCCCCTGACATCAAGATCGTGCAGCAGCTTGTTCATCTCTTCAGCTGAGGTAAACGGCGTCGCATCGGCCTTGCCGGCGAGCCCGGAAAGTGCCCTTGACGTCAGCAAACCATTATCCGCCACCGACTGCATCAGCACCAGCGCTTCGGCCTTGCGATCGCCCGGAAGCAAGCCGATACCGGCGCGGATAGCGTCGCGTGGATTGGTGAAGAGCGCCGGATTGCCGACAAGCAAAACCTCGCCCTCGGTGAAGGGTAAAAAACCGAAGATGGCCTGGGCGAGCGCCACCCGCCCTGCCCCCTGTAATCCGGCAAAACCGACGATCTCACCGGCGCGAAGCTCAAAGGAAATATCCTTCAGCCGGTCGTTGCCGGCATGGCGCACGGACAGCACGACGTCGCCGATCTCCTGCGGCGTCGCAGGTGCCGCATAGAAATCGCCGATATCGCGGCCAACCATGGCGCGCACGATCGTATCGGGTTCCGGCACATGATCGAAGCTCGCGGCCGTCTCGCCGTCTTTCAGAACGGTCACCCGGTCGGCAAGCCGCGTGATCTCGCGCATGCGGTGGGTAATATAGATGATCGCGACATTCCGCTTCTTCAACGTGTCGACGAGGCCGAACAGCACCTCGCATTCCGCCTCGTTGAGCGCCGCGGTCGGCTCATCCATCACGATAACCTTCGCATCGAGCGACACTGCCTTGGCGATCTCGACCAGCTGCTGGCTGGCGACATCGAGGTCCGCCACGACCGTATCCGGCTCGATCCGGTGCGCGGAACCGAACAGCGCCAGCACGCGCCGTGCCTCTGCGTTCATCGCCTTGTGGTCGATCAGCCCGAGCCGCGTCGGCTCGCGGCCGAGAAAGATGTTCTGTGCGACGGTGCGCTCCGGCAACAACGAGAATTCCTGGTATATCACGGCGATACCGGCGCGGATCGCCTCCAGCGGGTGGGTGAAATGCCGCTCCTCGCCGCTGACGACCACGGCGCCGCCATCCAGCCGGTAGAGGCCGGAGAGAATCTTCATCAGCGTCGACTTGCCGGCGCCGTTTTCGCCGGCGAGCGCGTGTACCTCACCCCGATAGGCGGAAAAACTTACGCTCTTCAGCGCCTTTACCCCGGGGAAACTCTTGGTGATGCCGCGCATCTCGATTGCGGGATTGTTCATGCTGCTGCCCATGTCTTGCGAATGAACGTTGCGCTTTCGGAGAAAAGCGTCTCGAAATCCGGAAACAGCGGCCGCCAGACGCGGGTCGCCGCCGCAATCGCCGGTAGGCCGGCCCCGAAGGCCTCAAGCGTCAACCAGCCGTCATAACCGATTTCCTTCAACACGGTGAACATCGCCGCGAAGTCTATGTGCCCCCGCCCTGGGATGCCACGGTCGTTTTCCGACACATGGAAAACGCCGATATCCGGACCGATCAGCCGGATGGCCTCTTCCTGCCGGCGCTCCTCCACATTGGCATGGAACGTGTCGTACATGATCTTGAAGGCGGGATGCCCGACCCGGTCGACATAGGCGCGGGCCTGCTCCATCGTGTTGAGATAATAGGTCTCGAAGCGGTTGAGCGGCTCGAGGCTCAAATAGATCCCGTGGGTCGCTGCCCGCTCGGCCAGCGCGCGGTGTGCATCCGCACCGTATTTTAACTCGTCTTCGCTGGCGCCGGTGCCCGTGAAGACGCCGATCGGCGCATGAAAAGGCCCACCCATGCTTTCGGCGCCGAGCGCGATGGCGCAATCGAGCGCCCAGTCGAGATGGGCAAGCCCGCGCGCCCGAACCTCGGCATCGCCACTGATGGGACTGGCCTCCGGTGTCGGCACGATCGAGGTGGTCGACCGGCCAAGTCCGAGGGCGTCGAGTTTTTTGCCCAGGCGCTCGTAGTGAGCGACCTCGCCCTTGAGGACCGGCACCTCAACGCCGTCGTAACCGAGATCACGCAGCCGACCGATGTTATCGAAATGACTGTCCTCGACGAAATCCGTCAGGCACAGAAGGTTGATGCCGAGTTTCATGGCGCGCTCAATGCAGCTTGATGCCGAGATCACGGCAAGTGGCGCGGATCCAGGCCAGCGACTTCTCGATCATCGGCCCCGCCGCCCCTTCGCATTCAAGGCTGAGCACGCCGTCATAGCCATGGTCATGCAGTTGGGCGAGGCAGGCCCTGATATTGTCGGCATTGACCCCGTCGCCGAGCGCGCAATGGCTGACGGCAATGCCGGTCTGTCCGCCCCGCACTGCGTCTGCCAGCGATTGCGACACGTCCTTGACGTGGACATGGCTGACCTTGTCGATGAAACGCGGAAGAAACTCGGTCGGCACCTGGCCGGCGATGAAGGTATTGCCGGTATCCATGTTCATACGCAGCCACTTCGAATCGACGAAGTCCAGCATGCGTGCCATGAATTCCGGGCGTGTCGTGAAATGCCCGTGCGGCTCGATATTGACGATGATCTCGTGTGCCTCCGCGACCTCGATGATCTTCTCGTAGCTGCGCTTCATCAGCGCCATCGATTCCTCTTCGCTCAAGCCCTCCGGCATGTGCAGCCCATCCGTCGTGTCGACGCAGGGGCTGCCGGCCTGCGCGGCCCAGGCGATCGATTTCAGCACATAGGGCACACCCCTAAGCGGACCGTCCTCGCCGGAAAGCGGATAGGCGGCATCGACCTGGGAGAAGCGCACGCCGTATCGGTCCATCTTGCGGCGAAGCAGTGCGGGGTCTTCGTAGAGCGCGACATGCGGCTGGTAGCCGAGGCCGTGAATCCAGCTCACGCCGTCGATCAAGCCGCACTCAATGAAGTGCACATCGTGGTCGTTCGCCCACTGCAAGCATTTTTCGAACGACCAGTAGGCCGAATTGAACGCGTCCGTGTGGAAGCCTATCCGCACCGGCAAATCCTCCCTGTTTCCCCTCCATGCCATTGAGTTTCAACGGCAAATCACCGGTGCTTCGATTTGTCACTTGATGATGGTCAAGTATTGCGCAATAAATCGTTGCCCGCGTTCGAAATAGAGGAGTGGTAAATTTTGAACATCGGCGGAGGAGAGTGATGAACAAAGCCAACAACGAACGGGCCGTCGGCCGGCCCGCTGTTTTCCGTGAGCCGGGCGCCCTGCTTTATGCCGGCAACTGCCAGGACCTGATGAAGGCGTCGCTTGCCGGACAGGTCGCGCTCAATGCCTGGACGAGGCGAGGTTATCCGGGGACGGACCTCGGCAAGGCGCTGCCACAAGTCTGCTCTGTCGGCGGCTGGGACGCGACGACGCCGCAGGACTGGGGCCTGCGCGAACATTGCAACGAGGGTGTCAAGATCGCTTATCTGGCGCGCGGTTCGCTGACCGTCACGATGGATGGCCGTAAAACCACGCTCAACGAAGGCCAGATGTTCGTCGTGCGGCCATGGCAATTGCATGCGCTCGGCGACCCGACCATCGGCGCCAGCCATATCATCTGGGTCCTGATGGATATGGGCGTGCGCCGCCCGCACGAGACCTGGCTATGGCCCGATTGGATCGGCTGGCCGGAGCGGGATCGCAAAAGGCTGAGCGAACTCCTGTCGAAAAACGAGCAGATTTCCTATCTCGCTTCACGCGACGTCACGCGCACCTTCCTGGAGATTCACGAGGTGGTCGCCGGCGGCGACATCGAGGGCGGCGAAGCGAGGCTGCGCCTGCTGATCTCGATGATGCTGCTGCAGTTCCGCCAGATGCTGGAAAGCCAGTCGCCGGTGCTGGACCTTGCCCTTGCGAGCTCGAAACGCACCGTGGAGATTTTCCTGAAACGACTACGACACGCGCTCGACGAAGACTGGACGCTGGAGAACATGGCGGCCGAGTGCAATCTCTCACGCACCCAGTTCACCCAGCATTGCCAGGTACTGACCAACATGACGCCTGTTCGCTATTTGCAGATGCTGCGACTCACGGCGGCACGCCAACTGCTCGAGAGTGGTCAGCAATCCGTTACCCACGTCGCCTTCGACTGCGGATTCTCGTCCAGCCAGTACTTTGCCACCTGCTATAAGAAGCGTTTCGGTTTTTCTCCGGTGGAGACGCCGCGACTGCAGGCAACTATGAGTGGCTGAACGCGTTTGCGGCAGGTTCCATTTGCCGGAACGGGCGGGCTTCAACGCCGGCGGTGGCCAGCAGGCCGAGCTTGCGCCAACATTCCAACCGGGTACCCCCTTGGGGCATTGCCAGTAAGACGCGCTCCATTCGAGCACGCTCCGATCGAGAGCTGGCAAAGGGATTTCTTCCTGCGGTAAGCCTACGACTTGCTTTCGGCGACTAACGGCATTTGGTTCATTCTGTATAACAGGTTCTCCGCGGCCTTTATCGGCAACAATGTCCTCAGCATATCAGGCCAGTTATCGAGAGCTATCCTCACCGACTTTTTGATTTCTTTTTCGATCCAGTCCGGTTCCAACTCCAGGAAGTCGGCAATCCGGCGAAAGCGATGCAGGCTGACCTTGGAAAAATCGTAAGTTCCCGCCATTTTCAATGCGAGCCGATCACCAGGGGCGAACAAGACTGTAGGGACGATATCGTAAGCCGGCGACAGCCGTATCACGCCCGGTGCTGGTAAAATAAAAGACCAGTTTTTCAGGTGGTTGTCACCGTTTCCAATGAGGACATCGGCAACCATCCTGCGAAACCCCTCAAGGACGTCAGCACGCCAGTCCGTACTAAAGCGCTTTATCATATTCAGCATCGTTTCATAGGTCGCCATGGTGTATTTCCGCTCCCCTACCGCACCCACGATTTGAGCACCATCTTCCATATGAATGCGTTGCTCTGCACCAGGCCTGTCGAAGCGATCGACGACAAGGGCGTTTTCCCCCTCGCTGAGAAGCCTCTCATCTATGCCGTAGATATTCTTGGTCGACGTTAGGCGACAATTTGCCGTGTCAATCCCGAGCATTTTGCTGAGGGTCATCGCGGCATACTCGGCCTCTGGAAGACCGGGATATTGCTTCGTTGGTACTTTCAAAATGCACCGGCCTTCGCCGGCGCGCCCCGGCGCAGTAATCCGATCGCCATCTGCAATTGCCGAAAATTTGAGTTGAACGCCAGCCAAGGAAAATTTCACGGCTCCTTCAGGCAAAGGGGCGGCCACGCCGCGGATACTTTGAACTTCGATCGGACCAACAGACGAGGGCACCGCTGTTTCAGGCGTGACAATAATTCCTCCCGGCAAATCTGCCCCGAGACGGATCAAGAGATCGAACTGGTCGTGATCGCCAGGTCCCATCTCACTCATGACGAGATCACGCAGTGCGCCTTCGGGCAATAGGCCGGAAAACCATGGCGGCAGATAGCCATTGAGACCGATTTTGTCACCGCGACCAGCCAAACGCCTACGGGTCGCTTCTTCGTCGCCGGGGACATACCAGCTTAAACTTACAATTGGCCGCTGGTCATCGCGAAAATATGCTTCGTCCACGAAGAAGGCGGACGCGCCGGTGCTGTCGCGCGAAAGTGTACCGACGCGAACCATACTTTGGTCGGGCCGAACCAGCCTAACGGCTAAAACTGCACTCTCCTTCGCCATCAAGATTCCTCGTCATCGGAAAGATCAACAAAGAGGTTTTCGAACGTTTCGTTGTACTCATCACCCCTTTTTGATGAGGCCCGTCTGGGGGCTAAAGACTCCGCTACATCCGCATATCGTTCCTTCGGCACCAGAAGCGGCATGACACCCAAAGCGTCGCAACAGTCGAGAAGAAGGGCCAATCGGTCCTTGCCCTTGCGGCTATGAACGAGATCTCGTTCCAATTCGGAAATCCGCGCACGGTCCCGGCCCACGCGCTGCGCAAGATCCGGCTGCGTCATCGCCCTTGCTTTACGGGTCGTCTGCAGCTGTGAACCGAGTTCTTTCGCAATATCAAGCGCCATTACGCTACTTCTCCCATTAAGAGCGTCGTTACGCTACCGAAAAACTTGACGACACGAAAGCGGAATTGCGCTCATTTGAGAACATAGATCGCAGTTCCGATTTTTTTGAGGTCGAAACAAGATTTCAAAGAATCGTACGCGGCCTCATCAATCAAAGACAACAACGACAGATTTTATGGTGACGCCCCGTCTCCATCGGTCGTGGGAAATGGCCCAATGGCTTCTGATCAATGAAGATTGGTAAGCCGCAGACAACGTAATGTCGCCCACGACAGCACTATTCTTTATTGAATGATACATGTTCCTGGCCAATCCCTGCAGGAGTTCCGCGCGCAGCCTACCAGAGACACGGCGGCGATCAGGACGCAGGCGATGGCGGTAATTTTTTTCAATGTTGCGTTTCTCAATGGCTCGGTCCTTGTCTCTCACAGCAGACCGATGGCTGGAAGGGCGCCGGATGTCCCCGCGACCGTTTGCGGTTGTCGTTCGTCGTCCTCAACCGGGCGCTTCCCTGTACACGCCAGAAACCCGATCGCGGGACGCAAAGACTGGCGCAGCCCACATCATCAAAGATCGGGATCCGCCATTTTCCAGATCCGTGTGCAAACGCCATTCTATAAGCTAAGCTCTCGAAATAAACACCTTGGCGGACCCGATCCTCGGGCCTTTACGCCGCCTTGCGCTTTCGAAACGGCCCGTGCGGGATTTCGGGTGGCGCAAAACTGTCAGCGCCGGCGCGGTCCCAGCGATCGTACCAATCGGCGAGTTCCGGAATTTCCGCGCCCGATACGAGGAAGCCTTCGGGAAGATAGGGATAGGCCTCGTTGCCGTCGAGAAACTCGTTATCCTTCTGCCGGAACATGAAATGGTAGGGCATGAAATTGCTGGGATCGTTCAGGCCGGCGGCACCAGCGATTTCCCCCAGCGCCCGCATGGTGTTGCGATGGAAGCGGGCGACGCGGTCGCTCTTATCGCCGCGGTCGATCGCGCGCTGGCGTACCGGATCCTGCGTGGCTATCCCGACCGGGCACTGGTTGGTGTGGCAGGACTGCGCCTGGATGCAGCCGATCGCGAACATGAAGCCGCGCGCGGCATTGCACCAGTCCGCGCCGAGCGCCAACGTGCGGGCAATGTCGAAGGCCGACACGATCTTGCCCGCAGCCCCGATCCTGACCTGATCACGAATGCCTGCGCCCCGCAGCGTGTTGTGAACGAAGGTGAGGCCCTCAAGCATCGGCATGCCGACACGGTTGGCAAACTCGACCGGGGCAGCACCCGTCCCGCCTTCCGCGCCATCGACCACGATGAAATCCGGAACGATCCCGGTCTGCAACATGGCCTTGACCATGCTCATGAATTCCCGGCGATGGCCGATGCACAATTTGAACCCGACCGGTTTGCCGCCCGAAAGTTCACGCAGTTGGCCGACGAACTGCATCAGGCCGATCGGCGTTGAAAATGTGCTGTGCGCGGCAGGCGACATGCAGTCGATACCCATCGGGATACCGCGCGCCTCAGCAATTTCGGGCGAAATCTTCGAGGCCGGCAGCATGCCGCCATGGCCAGGCTTCGCCCCCTGGCTCAGCTTGATCTCGATCATCTTGATCTGGGGATCGGCGGAAAGCTCTGCGAACTTTTCTGCAGAGAACCGGCCGTCATCGCCGCGGCAGCCGAAATAGCCCGATGCGATCTGATAGATCAGGTCACCGGCGCCCTGCCGGTGGTAACGGCTGATGCTGCCTTCCCCGGTGTCGTGGGCGAAACCACCCTTCCTTGCCCCGGTATTGAGGGCGAGGATGGCATTGGCCGAGAGCGAACCGAAGCTCATGGCCGAAATGTTGTAGAGGCTGGCGCTATAGGGCTGTTTGCAGGCCGGGCCGCCGACACGCACCCGGAAATCCGTATCGGCAATGGTGACCGGGGTGGCGGAATGGGTGAGCCAGGCATAGCCTGAACCATAGACATTCTCGATCGTACCAAAGGGCCTTTTGTCTTCCACGCCCTTGGCGCGCTGATAGACGAGACCACGATCCTGCCGGTTGAACGGAACAGCGTCGTTGTCGCTTTCGATGATGTATTGGCGGATTTCCGGTCGGATGCTTTCGAGCAGGAAGCGCAAGTGCCCAACCACCGGATAGTTGCGCAGGATCGCGTGCTTGCGCTGGCGCAGATCGTGAACGCCGAGAAGGAACAACGCGCCGCAAATCGCAGCGACAAAGAGCAGCCAGCCATTGTAGATCAGGGCCCCGCCGAGGGAGGCAAACGTCGCCGCCCCGAAAAAGAGAAACGCTGCATAGCGTTGATTGGAAACGAAGGCCTTTACCATGATGTCTGATCCGAAAAGTCGCTGATGTCGAGGGTCGGTGTATCGGGGTGCGTGCAGGCATACACGGCGAACGACACGACCACTCCCATAACCATCCTTGTGGAGCCGAATGTTTAGGAAGCGGTAAAAAGCCAGTCGTTCGCCGCCGTCTCAGGTGCCTGGCGCGTTTTTATTCACAAACTCGCCAGGCACTTTTGCTGGTAACGTTCCTAGAAGCTAACGCCTTCCAGTTTCCCGATCAGCAGGTTGCGGTCCTCGATGGATCTCAGCCGCACTGTCAGGGCCATGCTTTTGACCGGCACCTGCGGCGGCAGGGACAGGGCGACGCCCGGAATGTTTTCGGTCGCCCATTGCTTGAAGCGGGGCAGCTTGTTCGGGCCGCTGATGGGGAACGTGTGGGTGTATCGGAAGCTCATTGTTGGCACTTTCTAAAAAATGAGCAACGGCCGAGCAAGAATGGGCCGGCGTTGCTCCGCAGGTTATAGTCTCGGATCTGGCAAACTCCTGGCGCCACTCTTGCCGTCGCAGGTAGTGGCGCCAGGCTGTCAGCGTCCGGTGCTGATCCTGCGAATGGGAGAGATGAAGGCCCGTCGGCAGCGGCGGACAAAACCCGTTGGAAACATCGGAGCGTCCTCAGTTGCCGGTCGTACGCAGGGCGTTGAAGGGCAGATTGTGCCTGCCGGACCGGCTGAAGGCTTCCAGACGCTCCGGCGCGGCATCAAGTGCCCTCACGAACGCGGCAAGTTCGGCATCGTCGAGTTGGTCTGCTGCGGCCGCCAGGGAAAACCACCGGCGTTGCCTTTGTTCCTTCTCGCGCCAATGGCTGAGCGTGCCACGCACGTTCATGCCGAACACGGCAACGCGGCAAGAAGCCCGCGAACCGTCGTCCAACGCCTTAACGTAGCGATAGGTCGTTACGGGCTTCAGCGAAATATCCCCGAAAATCCCGGCCTCTTCGAAGGCTTCCCGCGAAGCCGCGACGAGGGGCGAACAACATTTCATCGGCCATCCCTTGGGCATGATCCATCGCCCCCGCCGGCGCGAGGTGATAAGCAGGACCCTCAGTTCGCCGTCGCTTCGGATGCGCCAGGGAAAAACGCCGACCTGCTGCAAATCGTCCACGCCGCTGGCTCTCAAGGCGGGGGCGTCGGCTTTCGTCGAATAGCTCATCGTCCGTCGCCCCCGTCGAAACAACCGGAACGGGGCGATCCCACATTCCATTCGCGAACAGCGCTGGACACACGACGAACAGTAATGGCGGGGGTCTTGCACCAGGGGCACCGGGTGGCAGCGCCGGGAAGTTGATGATGACAGGTGACGCAGATCGGACGAGACCGGAACACGGACATGGATACGCTCCATTGGTGCGCCGTATAGGCGCGACATGAACCGCACTGTTTGATCGTGTGGTTCCCGGAGCGGCGGGTCTGTGGCGGCGTTACAGAATCAAGGCTACCTGCTCCGGGTAGGGGAGCATGCTTGATCGACGAGCCTCGACATCCTGATAATCGTGCCTATTTGCATAGGCCCTATGTGGCCGTTCAATGCAGCTCTTTCAAGAGCAAATGCGAGGCGCTGCTGGAATAAGAAACTTTAAAAAAGGATCATTTTTCAGGGCGCAGATCGGAGTCAGCGGGCTTTGGCGATGCGGATAAATGCGCACAACTTGCCCTGAAAGCACACGGATCTCCATTCACTCTGCTTACATCGCATTGCCGGCTTCGGTGCTAACCGCTAGGTTGGCCCGATGTTGACAGATCTTAATCTCAATCTCCTGCGGTCGTTCTTCATGATCGCCGAGGAGCGTAGTCTCACGCGGGCAGCAGCCCGGCTGAACATGAGCCAGCCATCGGTTAGCCAGGCGCTGCAGCGGCTGGAGGAATACCTGGCGTGTCAGTTGGTGCTGCGCGGAAGCCGGAAGTTTGAGCTGACGGCGCGCGGACAGAAGGTCTACGAGGAATGCGGCGAGATTTTCCGCGCAGTGGAACGTATCGGCCATCTCACGCAGGAAAAAACCGTCGAAGAATTCGGCGAGGTGCGCATCCAGATCATCTCGAACCTGGAATCCCCGCTCGTGAACGAGGCACTACGCCTCTACCACCAGCGCTATCCCTCCGTCACCTGGATCATGGAGGTCCAGAACAGTCAGGACACGATCAAGCGGATCCAGACGGAGAAATGCGGGATAGGCCTCTGCCTGCTGGCACGCCCGGTCTTCAGCTTGAGGTGCGAATTGCTGTTTCGCGAAGAGTTCAGCGTCTATTGCGGCGCGGAACATCCGTTTTTCGGCCGAAAGGAAGTGGAAAAGCGGGAGTTGCGCCAGGAATCCTTCGTGTCCTTCACCTGCGCCACCGGGGGGATGGGTCTCGAGCCCATGTCGGTGCTCAGCCAGAGCCTTGGCCTTGGCGAGCGGATCAGCGGGCAAAGCCCCAACCTCGAGGAAGTGCGGCGAATGATTGTTGCCGGGCTCGGCATCGGCATCCTGCCGCTGACGGCGGTGCATGACGAGGTGGCGAACGGCCTTCTCTGGCCGCTGGAAATCAAGGGCTATCCGCTCGGTGCCGACGTCTTCCTGGTGACGCATCCCGACTGCGCCTATTCGCGCGCGGAGCAGCATTTCATCGACCTGGTGCAGGAACTGCGTGCGCTCTATCCCGATATGCATTGAGGGTGCCTATTCGGCACCCTCGCTCCATCAGCGGTCGGCGCGCGCCACGACGGCGTGCAACAGGACATTGAGACCCGGTGCGAGGTCGTCTGGATCGCAGTCTTCGTCGTTGTTATGGGTGATGCCGCCCTTGCAGGGCGTGAAGATCATCGCCGTCGGGCAATGCCGGGCGAGGAAATAGGCGTCATGCCCGGCCTGGGACTGGATGTCGCGCCAGTCGTAGTTCATCCGCACTGCTTCCGCGCGAATTCCATCGACCATCGCATGGTCGAAGATGTCGCCGCCCCAGAACCATTCGTCCTCGATGACCGCTTCGCAGCCGGCACGGGCCGCACTTTCGAAAACCGCGCGGCGCATCTTTTCGCCCATGACCCGGGCTGTCGCGGGATCGGGGTGGCGAACGTCGCAGATCGCCTGGGCGGTGTCGGACAGAATGCCCGGCTTATTTGGCCAGGCGGCAAGCCGCGCGCCCGTCGCCTTGCCGTCGCCGACGGCGAAATCCCAGCCGATATCGTCCACCGCGGTCAGCCAGCGCGCGCCAGCGACCAGCGCATTGCGCCGCAAGTCCATCGGTGTCGGCCCGGTATGGGCCGTCTTGCCGGTGAAGCGCACTCGCATGCCGTAGCTCGGATATCCACCCGTCACCACGCCGACATCGCGCTTTTCAAGGTCGAGGATCGGCCCCTGCTCGATATGCAGCTCGTAATAGGCGTCAATCTCGCCGGCGCGGCAGGGCCTGTTGCCATCGTAGCCGATGCGCTCAAGCTCGGCGCCGAAACGCGCGCCGTCGTCGGAGATCAGGTCTTTCACCCAATCGACATCGTAGGCTCCCACGAAACAGCCGGAGGCAACCATCGGCGGCGAGAAGCGCGCGCCCTCCTCGTTCGTCCAATCGACGACGACGATGGGCCGGCGGGTGACATGGCCCGCATCGTTCAGCGTACGAACGACTTCGAGCCCGGCGAGCACGCCGGCAATGCCATCGAAGCGGCCGCCATTGATCTGCGTGTCGAGATGGCTGCCGATCAGGATGGGCGCAAGCGAGGGGTCAAGGCCCTCGCGCCGGCCGAAGATGTTGCCGAGTTCGTCGATCTCGACGCTGAGGCCGGCATCCCGGCACCAGCTGACGAACATGTCACGCATCCGGCGGTCGTCGTCGGTCAGCGTGAGCCGAGCGAGGCCGCCGGGGCGGCCCTTGCCGATCTCGGCGGAGCTTTCAATCGTCGACCAGAAGCGATCGATTTTGACGCGGGTATCTTGTGCGAACGACATGGTTCACCTTTCAAATGCGATTGCGGACGAAACGCTTCACATGCCGAAGGACATCAGCGTCATCAGACCTGGGAAGAGAACGAACAGGAACATGATGAACGTCATGACGCCGATGAACGGCAGCAGGTAGCGGAAGGAAGCCGACATCGGAATTCCGCCGGTGCGGCACGCCGCCATCAGGTCGATGCCGAGCGGCGGCGTATTGGCGCCAATTGCCAGGTTGATGGTCAACAGCACGCCAAAATAGACGGGATCGATCTCGTAGACCCGCAGCACCGGCAGGAAGACCGGCGCCAGGATGAGGATGATGGCAATCGATTCCATGAAGGTGCCGAGCACGAGGACGGCAACCATCATCAGCATGAGCGCGATGGTGGCACTCTCGGTCGCGCCGGTAATGGCATTGACCACGAGCTGCGGAACCTGCTCGACCGTTAGAATCCAGCCGAACACCGAGGCAGCCGCGATGACGATAAGGATGGAACCGCTCATTTCAGTCGTATCGCGCAAGAGGCTGAAGATCTTGGAGAATGTCAGCTTGCGATAGACGAAGAGGCCGACCACCAGCGCATAGGCGACGCCGATACCTGCAGCTTCCGTCGGCGTGAAGATGCCGAAGCGGATGCCGCCGACGATGATGACGGGTGCGAGCAGCGCAAGCACGGATTCGCGCAGGGCCTGGCCGAGACGCCCCCAGCTGAACGGCTCGCCGCCCTTCCAGCCGTTCTTGCGGGAAATCCACCAGGCGACAACCATCAGGCCGAGGCCGAGCAGGATTCCGGGGCCAATGGAATGAATGAAGAGCTGGCCGATCGACGTGCCGGTCGCCGTGCCATAGACGATCAGCACGATCGACGGCGGAATGACCGTACCGAGCGAGCCGGCGCAGCCGAGGCCAGCTGCCGAGAAGCCCGGATGGTAGCCGCGCTCCTTCATGGCCGGCAGCAGCATCGAGCCGATCGCCACGACATCCGCCACGCCCGAGCCCGAGAGGGAACCGAACATCATGCAGGCTGCGATCATCACGATGGCAAGGCCGCCGGTGCGCTGACCGACGACGGCCGCACACAGATTGACGATCCTTGGTGCCAGGCCCCCATGAACCATCAGCAAGCCGGCAAGCAGGAACAGCGGGATGGCAAGCAACGTGAAGCTGTCAATGCCTGCGACCATGCGCTGCGCGACGACCATCACCGGCAGGGCATCACCGACCAGCAGATAGGCGACCGAGGACAGCGCAAGCGCGATCACGATCGGCGCGTCGATCAACAGCAGCAGAACGAAGACGACAAAAAGAACGAGGAGTGCGAGACTCATTTGCGCAACTCCGCGGCAACGAGGGCAATGAAGGCGGCAGCCGCGGTAACCGGCAGCGCCAGATAGGAAAGCCCGGCGGGCCAGCTCAGAACGGTCGTCTCATGCGACCAGGTCAGCCCGGTTATCTGCCATCCGGACCAGAACACGACGATCAGGAACAGGAAGGACGCCAGCCGCGCGAGAGCGGCCAGGAACGACCTGAACCGGCCGGGCTTGACCATCAGGTCGGTCAGGCCGGCGCAAAGATGCGTGTTGCGGACGAAGGCGGAAACCGCGCCGATAAATGTGACCCAGACGAGCAGCAGGCGTGGGACTTCCTCCGACCAGCGCGGCGTGAAGGAAAATGCGTATCGGCAGATGACGACGTAGACGATGATGGCGGTGAAGGTGGCGATGCCCAGGCCGCCCAGGGCACCGGCTACGCTATCTATGGCATTGGAAATCCGCGAGCGCGGTATTGGCGTGTCTTGCATGGCAGCCTCACTGGTGTTGATGAGAACGTGACGTGCCCGCCGGGCGGGCAAGGAAGTCCCGCCCGCGCTTGGCGGACGGGACGAACACGTTACTTGCGGTAGCTATCCATGACTTCGAGCAGTTCGGGACCGAAGACGTCCTTTTCGCTTTCCCAGATCGGCTTCAGCGCTTCGACGAAAGCGGCCTTGTCAACCTCATTGAACTGCATGCCCTTCGACTTCAGCTTCTCGATTAGCGCGACCTCGTTGTCAGCGACCATCTGGCGCTGCACATTGCCCCACTTGACCGCGGCTTCCTTGACGATGGCCTGGTCCTCGGGAGAAACCTGCGCCCAGGTCGTGGTCGACACCGTCAGGCAGGCTGCACCCCAGATGTGGCCGGTCATCGAGACGTATTTCTGCACTTCGTAGAAGGACGAAGCATCGATGATCGACAGCGGGTTTTCCTGCGCGTCAAAGACGCCCTGCTGCAGAGCCGAGTAAAGCTCGCCGAAGGCCAGCGGCGCGGGCTGCGCGCCGAGCGTTTCGAAGGTGGCGAGGCGCACCTTGTCCGGCGTGACGCGGATCTTGATGCCGGAAAGATCGGCCGGCTTGACGATCGGATGCTTGTTGTTGGTGATGTTACGGAAGCCGTTCTCCCACCAGGCGAGAACCTCGATGCCCTTCGGGCGCAGGAGATCGGCAAGCGTGGTGCCGAGCTTACCGTCGAGAGCGGCGAAAGCCTGTTCGCGGCTGGTCCAGGCATAGGGCATCTCAATGACACCGAACTTCGGCTCGACAAACTGAAACGAACCGCTGCCGATCAGGCCACCGTGGATGGTGCCGATCTGCATGCCTTCGATGACTTCCTTTTCCGTGCCGAGCTGGCCGGAGGGATAGATCTCGATCTTGACGCGGCCGCTGGTCTTCTCCGCGACGTCCTTCGCAAAGTCCACCGACGCCTTGTTCCAGCTGTGCGTGTCGGCAAGGACATGGCCGAGGCGGATCGTCGTCTCAGCCAGAGCGGCCGTATGGGCGGAGAGGCCGACCATGCCAGCGATCACTGTTGCGGCAAAGCCGCGCGAAAATTTCGATATGCCCAGTTTCATAGCACCCTCATTTGTTGTGTTTATTCTTGGCACATAAGGCGGCCGTGATTGGCTCAACGCAAATAGCCCGGCCCAATGGCAAGCATTGCGCCCGCTTATGAGAGCGGCGGCGATTTCCTGTGCACAACGACGGTGTCATCCCGCCGTCGCGATGCACTCGATCTCGATATCGAAATGCGCCCACGGCTTGATGGCAACGCAACTGCGGGCCGGAAAACCGTTCGGAAAATAGTCGCGATAGACCGCGTTCATCTCGGCGGCAAAATCGTTGTCGGTGATAAAGACCAGCGATTTGAAGACGTTGTCGAACGATGAGCCGGCGTGCCGAAGCGTGAAGGAAAGCGCTTCCATGCAGGCTCGCGCCTGGGTGTCCATGTTGCCTTTGACGATCTCACCCGTCTTGAGGTCAATTGGCGGCATGCCGCAGGTGTAGAGCAGTCCGCCGACCCGCGTCAAAGCTGAGGTCGGCGCGCCGAGTTTGCGGATGGCTTCGGAAATGACAGGAATTTCAATTATTTCGTGCTTCATGGTTGATCGCCTCGTGGAGCATGGGAGATATCGCCACTCCGCCCCGCGGCAGCGATATCCTCGTTCCATACGCCCCCGGCGAAGCACGCCGCAAGTGGCCGGCTGTGTCTAGAGTATCCGTGTTTTTCTGAATCGAAGCGGCTCCCAAATCAGATTTGGGAGCCGCCATGTTATCGAACGTCGAGCGGTCTTTGCCGCAGGCAACCTGCTATCAAGCCGCCGCGCCGGTGATAGCCTTCCGTTGGCCAAGCGAGACGCCGACTTGCGTTGCCTGGCGGCAATGCGCGGCGTCGGGGCCATTATTGCGATGGCCGTCAAAGCGCTCGTTCCTGATCTCGGCGGCATTAAATCGGCCAGGTACTTTGCTGCCTGGATAGGCCTGGCACCAGCGGCGTTCCAGCCGCGGCAAGAAGCGTCTTGGCCGCATCTCCAAGACGGGCAATCCGGAGTTGCGATCGCTTTGTCACGTATCACCGTCGATTTTCCAATCTCCGATCCGGGACTCTGAAAACAGGGTATTTGGCCCACAGACGCTGCCCCAGAGCCTTCTCGTACCCAATGTGATAGACCGAGCGCATGTAGTCGGCGCTGAGCGGATTTAGCATGGAATAGTGAATCTGCTGATCGATCGATGCGATATCGAGGTCGATATCTGCTCGTTTCGCGAAGTTGTAGAGCGCGATAAGCCCCTGCCTCGTCTGCGACTTGAGGAGTATGCCGTAAGCCCTGCCCATAATCGGCAACGCCCGCTCACGGGACATAGCGAATTCAGGAATGAGGGCGTTGTTTACGATCACGTAGATATGCAGGTTTTGACCTTTCGCCTGATCGTTGTGCGCAACGAGCAAGTGTTCAAGCAGGGTAAAAAACTGCGCCGAGCTACCCCCGTCTGAATGCAGTTCCTCAATCTCCCTTCCATCGACCACTGTTCTTATCGATACAGGGGGGAAAATTCCCGGGACGCTTGCGGATGCGATCAGTATCTGCCGAACCAGGGGCAGAGCATCCGGTCTACGACTGTCAGCAATCGCTCCAATATTCCAGACGACGGCCCGCTGGGTATCAAGGTTTGTCGTCATTACAAGGAGCCGACGCCCGGCGCGATGTTCGATCGCAATTCGGCGTAATATTTCGCCCGTGATGTTCTGTTCTACGTTGCTGCGCAGAGCATTTCCCTTGAGAAGGCCAGGAGAAAAGATGCCGGCTCCCTTCCATTCGATGTCTATGAGATCTCGTGTTTTCCCCGATAGATAGAGCCGCCTAAGCTGCTCATCATAATCGGAGCCGAGAAAGGCGAAGGGGGCTATCAAGGCTCCTGTGCTCACTCCCGTTACCACCTCGAACCTCGGGCGGGTCCCAAGTGCACTCCAGGCAGACAATATACCCACTGCGAAAGCTCCACCGGAGCCGCCCCCCGAAATGGCCAGCATAGTCGGCTTGTCCTTCAGGATGACCGGTTTCCATGGATCATGCGTTGAAGCGGGAGGTCTTGGATCATCAACATGAGTCCTGATATTCTCAAACCCGGAAATCTGGGCGCGATCAGCTTCAGATGCGTTGTACGTCGGACGTTCTGGCGCCGCACACCCAGTTGAAATGACCACGGCGAAGACCAGGATGCTGGCGAGCGCGGCTCCAAGAGGCGTCTTCACACACTTTCGCTGAGCTCCCTCTCGAAGTGAGAGTTTCATCATCCATATGACTCCATTGGAGAGGGGAAACCGCGCCGCGTTTAGCTGGCAAGCCGGAGAGTACTGACTGATTAACAGCTGCTCTGTTTACGATTTCCGTGTTTCCGGATCCGTCGAGGGAAGTCTCGCTGCAGCCAATACGGCGCCTATGGCAGCGACCGCGATCGCCAGGCCTATCCAGACACCATAGAGTTTGTGACCGAGGATCAAACCGCCAATCAGTGGGGAGACGATGTCTGTCAGGGCGCCAAGTGACTGGGCAGATCCCATGACGACACCTTGGCGGTTTTCCGGTACATGGACGGACAGAGCCGCAAGGTAGGTTGGCTTGGCCATCGCATCGCCCGTGCTCACGCAAAGCACCGCCAATGCGAGGAGAGGGACGGTTTTTGCAAGGCTTGCTATGAGAAAGCCCGCGCAAATCAATCCAAATATCAAAATGATCAGCTGACGTTCGGAAAATCGCCGGCCAAGCCAACCCAAGAGGAAGAGCTGTACCAGGATGTTGATTACGCCATCGGCAGCAACGATGTAGCTGAGGTGCTGTGGGCCGAAAGCCTGCCCATTCCAGATGAACGTTTGCGCGAGAAAGACCGGCATTTGCGAACTATAGATGCCGTACGCCAGGAAATGGCATAACATCACGACAATCAAGATACGGATGACCGGGGATGAAACGATGGCGCGAAACGAGATTTTTTTGCGCTCATATGGTCCGGCTTGAGCGGACGGAGCTTGATCTCTCTTCAGGGCAAACAGAGTAAGGCCAATCGCACCGATCGAGAGGAAAAGGGCTGCAAAGATTGGCAACGTCAGCGAAGTGTCAGAAAGAAATCCGGACAAGCCAGCTCCGACAATCCCGCCCAAACCCACGCCACCAGTCAGGATACTAAGGGCCCGCCTACGATCCTCAGGCGCGGTGTGGTCAGCGACATAACCTGCAGCTGCCGAGAAGTTGCCGCCGGTCAGACCAAAGAGTGCACGCGCTATTATTACCACGAGCACATTTGGAGCGACTGCCAGCAGAAGAAGGCTTCCTGCTGCCATAGCCTGGCTTGCAAGCAGGACCCGCTTCCTGCCGAACCGATCCGACAGCTGGCCTAGGATGGGCGCGGCGACAAAATGAGTGAACGCCTCCGTTGCGATAACGACGCCGAAGATCAGCGGGGATGCCCCCATGTCCCTCAGGTAGAAAGGCAGGACAGGCAATACTGAGGCCATACCAGCGGCATAAATACAAACAATCAGGAAGAGTGGCGCCAAGATTCGCCAGTTCCGGCGCAGAGCCTCACGGGAAGCCTGTTTTGAGTAAGCAGCTTCACTCATCTCCACATTGCTCCCTGACTGAGGCTGCTGCGGTCACCTTAGTCCGACTCTCGCCAAAAAGCGGGATGGGAGGGGCAATTTCACCCAAAGCAAGGCCACCCACCATCCCTGATAAGATTGCCGCTCTCATTGGTAATCCCGTTGGATGGGAAGCAAGCCCACCTCCGCAAGATATCTCGCAATTTCGTTGGTTCGATCGGCGTCGAAGATTGCGCCGACATACCCGTCCGGGCGGATCAAGATGCAGTCGCCAGGCGTCCGCGCATAGGCGTCTTTGAAGTGGCCCCACTCGTCGGAAAGCTCCCCACCAGAGCCAATCCGGTGAACATGCAGGCCCTCGTATAGCTTCAATGTCTGCTGCCCGGCTTCGTATGCCAACAAGGTCCAATGGGAGCCTTTGAACAGACCAAAAAGACGTGAGGCTTGCCCCCCTGCCCCTTGTAGGAGCGCGTCGGGAGCACGGTCGCCAGCGGAGAGGTGGCCTCTGGCCGCGGTATAGTTCAATGATAGCGATGACAACGGATACCCGATGTCGAGCTGGCGGACTTCACGGCCACGCCGCATTTCCCCTTGCTTTTGGGCGTCCAACAGCTTGGTTGCAAGTCCGAGCATGGCTCCGGCAACCGGGCGCCGTTCAGGCTCGTAACTGTAGAGTAAGCGGTCCGGCGCGCCGCGCGCGACCGCGGCAAGCTTCCACCCGAGATTGTAGGCATCCTGCACGCTGGTATTCAGGCCTTGACCGCCCGTCGGGGGATGGACATGAGCGGCATCACCAACCAGAAAGGCGCGCCCCACCCGATACCTGTCGGCCAGGCGCGCATTCATCTCATAGTCTGATGCCCAGTGCACAGTGTCGACAATGACGTCGTTCAGGCCTGTTCGATCCGCCAGGAACGTCGTCAGTCCCCGAGCGGAGAGATCGACTTGTGCGTCCTTCCCGACAGGTGCCTGGATCTGAAACAGGTCCGTGCCGGCGAGCGGACCGATCCATACCTGCCTGCTCATGTCACCGTCTCTGGCGAAGCGATGCGCGACCTCGCCTGAAAGCCCTGAGAGCGCGACATCCGCGACGATTGCACGAGTATCAAGCGTGGTACCGGGAAAATCGATCCCGAGAGAACGTCTAACGAAGCGACTTCGCCGTCGCTGCAGCCTCCCGCTCGGTCACTATCCATGGGCCGCGCAGCGGCAAGGCAAGCGTTGCTGAAGTGAACCGGTGGCGCGACGACGGACACCAGTAGCGCCCTGCGCGCGGGTGTCCGGATTGGCGTGTTGATTTGTGACTCCCTCAATCTGAACGCTGGATTGAGGGATGCGATGTCACATCGGCGTCACGCCGCAAGACCCGTGGCGGCCAGCACCGTTCTTCCGATCTGACGATCCGGACCGCTTTGACCCTGGGCTTGTTGTTCGGCCTGCCGCTGCGCCAAGTCGTCTCGTGCTCAGCAGACGAAGACCGCCTTGGCTGCGTCGCCTTCAAACGAATGCTTGCCTGTGCCCCCGAAATCCGATCGCGGCAAGCCAAGGCTAGCGTAGCCCCCGTCATCAAGGATCGAGATCCGCCATGCTCCAAATCCGAGCACAAACGCCATTCTAGTCCTCGACTACTCGGTCGATGCGGATCTGCCGCAACAGGTTCCGTCCGGCGATAAGCAGTTCAAACAGGAATGCAACGAGCGATCCAATGAGAGAGATGATGGCACCGCCAAAGAACCAAAAGAGATTTTCTTGGCGCAGTCCCATGGCAAGAGCGCCGGCGAGTAGATTCAAGATTGCGCCGCCGGTGCAAATGCCGGCCATCACTCCAAGTACCACCGCAACCTCAAGTGCAAGCGCCCGTCGCCGCAGATACGCGAGCTGCATTCGTGACAGCTTGCTTTGCTTGCCCCTATCCGCAACCTCGTTCAGCCGATCCGATACTCTCCCGAGGCGAGTCGTGTAGATGCTGACAAAGCCTGCGGTACCAGCAAGCAAAAAAACCGGTGCAAGGGATGTCTGTATGACAGAGGCAAGGTCGCTGACGACAGGCGGCGTGTGCATGAGTACCTCTTAGAAACAAATTGACTGCCACGCGATAAGCGTTGGCATCAGTAAATGTGGTCCACGACGTAGCGCGCATCATGAGGCCGGCCGCAGGCCTGCCGGAACCGTCAGTCCGCCCGATCCGCTTGATGCAGCTTTGCATCGATAGCCTATCGACCACTTCGGGCGCCGGTCAATGCTACCTCATCATCCGGTGCCTTGACGACTTTACGCTGTGCGGATCCGACAAGCTCGGCGGCGAGCGAGCTAAAAAGCCCCTGGCAATTTCTGAAAGTATCATCTTGTCCAATGTCAGATCGGAAACCGCAGGCCAGAGACAAGCATTCTCGGTCTCCAACTCTTTCATGCGCATCCCCCGATCGCCCTTCTGTGCATTTCAGCCCGTCGGCCTGACGAAGCTTCATGCGATCACTTGCACCACGTGTTTTGCTGCTTCATCGGTGCTCAGTGGCTCATGGGCATCCTTCAGGACGGACCATTTTTCAGATCACAGTCCAACCGGGTCCAGCGACTGGACCGGCCCTTGGAACTGATGAAGTACAGGACGCCGTATGCGACAACCGTGGAATCGATAAGGAAGGCCGCAAAATAACCCGCTATCCACGGCTCCCCGAGATTACTTAAATACAGATAGACCATGAATGCCTTCTCGAGTGTGCTGAATACCATGGTCTCAAATCGCAACCACGGACGGAACCCCGCGACCACCATCAGCACGCCAATTCCGAAGATCATGATTCCCCAATGTCGCAGGGCCGGTACGCTGGAAGACGTGAAATCGACAAGCCCACCGAGCATCGGTGTGATGAGTTTGATGTCGAGCGCAAACGGCAATGTCCCACAGGTCGCCAAACCGAAAACAATGAGAAACCATTTGATGGTTTTGGCAATGAAGGTGTCCAAAGTACGCATCGTTATCCGCCGGACGGTTGGGGGAAAAGTTAGGCCAAGGGCAATCGGCGGCCCGTCACAAGAGCGGCCGACGACAGCCGGATCCAAAGCTTCCGGGCTCTTTTCATCGCATACTTCCTCGCCTTTCGAATTTTGCATTATTGTGGATGTGCCAGCCTCCGCCCCGGCGAAAGTCGCAACGACCCTGTCTCCCGTCAGAATTTGTAGCCCAGGCGTAGCGTACCGCCGTGGCTCGTGTAGGTGTCGGAAAACGAGCCCTGGTAACTCACGCGCAAACGAAGCCCGTCATCACTCGTCAGATCGATGCCTGCAGTCAGCCGGCCCACCACATTGGCCAGCGGCACTGCGCTGTCAAAGGTGCCGATCCCGGCCGGTGCATTGGCCAGCCGCGCTGACGTATCCCAGCTATCGACGCTGCTGAAACTCACCCCCGCGGCCGCGAATGCCCGCATGGACGTCGTCTCGCTGACCTCCACCTGTGTGCCGACCTCAATTGCCGGGGTCGCGTGGAAACTCCATTGACCAGCGCTGTCGACCAGCAGATCAAGCGCGCCGGCTCCCGACTCGCGATAGCCGTCAGCATGAGAATAAATCAGGTCGAGATCCACCAATGGCCGCACATAGTACGAGCCCTGCGCAAAGGTGTAGGCCGCACGCACACGGGCGCTGACATTGTAGATATTCGGATCGCCCTCGGCCTGACCGGCGAAGCCCGGGATACGGATCGCGCGGGTGTTGTCGTACCAGCCGTAACTGCCGGCAATGGCACCCGACAACAGCCAAGGGCCGGCCTGATGCTTGAGCGAGGCACCAGCATAGACAATATCACCGTCAGCACTGACCCTGCCGTCGTCCCCGCGGATGGCGCTGCGGTCGTAGCCGCCGGCAAAACCGACGAACCAGTCCGGCGATACCTCGACCTGGACCCCGGCTTGCATTGCATAGGTCTTGGTATTAAAGCCCGACACCCCGTCCATGGCCTTCTGATCGAGTGTCTGGGCGCCTGCCTGGCTCCATGCGCAGCTCGTCTCGGTCAGGAGCAAGGTGCCGGGGGCAAACATCGGGCAGCTCAAAAGCAGGTCGAGGCGTTGCTGCGTTAACGCGATGCTGCCTGCGGCGGCCGCCCCCGAAATACCGGGCGATATATCGGAAAGGGCCGATCGGTAGCTGGCGGAAGTGTCGTCGGCGAGGGAGCCGAGCGTGCCAAATAGCGTGCCGAAGGAACCTCCGCCCATATCCCAGATCTCCTGCAGGTGATCGGCGACGTTGCTCTGGTCTTCGTTCAGCGTAAAGCCGGGTTCGGCGAAGTGCGCCGACTCCGCCGAAACCGACAGCTCGTTTCCTGCCTGGGTGATGGCGTAGTCGAAGAGTGCCGACTGGGCGCTCAGCGAATGGTCCAGGGTGCCTGCGACGGTGAGGAACGGCAGACTGATGTCAGGCAGGACGCTGATGGCGTTCACCGCGAACTTGCCGTCCAGCGTCGCGTCACCCTCGATGGTCAGGCGATCCATGCGGGAGCCGGCGAAGTCGGCGGTGAGCGTCAGTATGCCGCCTGTGTCCTGCGTGAGATCGCCTGTGATCCTTGTGGTGTCGATGCCATCAGAGTGACCGATCATCAACCGGCCGTGATTCATCACGTCAGCCTCGTAAATCTCCGCATCCGTCAACAGGCCCCCTGTCCCATTGACGATGGAGATGGCCATGTCTTGGCCGACGCGGCCCGCCTTCGGCATGGCGTCGCCGGTGGATATCTTGCCGGTCGACGCGTCACCCTCCACGCTCACCTGGCTCACGCTGCCGCTGATCGTGCCGTAGTTGAATGCAGTCAGGGTGCTGCCCGCTGGCGACGTTCTACCGGGGGTATATTTGACTGCGATCCCTGAAGCAGCCGAGACACTGCCTCCGGCATTGACAGTCAGCAGGTTGTCCTTGCCTCCCGAGACCAAAACGCCAGCGCCATTGTCGCCGGAGCCGCCGGTCACAGAACCATCGACAGTCACGTTTATCTTGCCGTTGTTATTCGTCCCGGCATCGCTCTGTGCGAATATGCCGATTGAATCCTTGCCAGTCGCCTGGATACTCCTGCCGGCATCAAGGGTCACCGTCACATCTCCGCTTTTGCCGGCCGACGAGAGATTGCCATTGGAGCCGATGAAGGCGCCGCTCGCGTTACCGCCGAAACCGCCGCCGCCGCCGATCGACTGCGCCAGGACGCCGAAGGCGTAGTCGCCAGTCGTGATGATATCGCCGTCGATCATGACGGTGACGTCGTTGCCGTCACCGGTATTGCCGGGGCTCATTCCGTTGAACGAGAGCGGAGCACCCGAGACGCTGCCGCCAATGCCGCCGCCGCCGCCGATCGACTGGGCAACAATGCCATGAGCCGCCAGTCCCCGCGTACGGATCGCGCTGTCGTTGGTCAGGTCGACCATGACGACACCACCGTCTATTGTTCCACCGCCCGCGCCACCGACGACGAGCGAGCCGATGCTGTCGGCTTCACCGGCACCGCCGATGCCACCACCACCGCCGATCGACTGCGCGACAATGCCATGGGCCCGGTCACCATAGGTGTCCACGCTGCCGCCGTAGTTCAGATCGATTTCGCCACCGCTGCCGCCGACACCACCGCTACCGCCGACAACAAGATCGATCGCGTGGCTATCGTTGTCGTCGGCCGCGTTGCTGCTTCCGGCGCCGCCGACACCACCGCCCCCGCCGATCGATTGGGCCAGGACGCCGATCGAATCGTCGCCCTTGGTCTGCAGCGAAAGCCAGCTTGCTGCAGCGACTGTAATTTTGCCGCCATCGCCACCAGCGCCACCGCTACCCCCAATGCCGCCGCCGACGGTGATCCCGCCGACTGCCTGATCGGAGCCATCGCCACCCTGACCGCCGCCACCGCCGATCGACTGCAGCAGCACACCATGCGCGCTATAACCAGCGGTAGCGATACCAGCGGTGCCTTGGTCACTGTCGAAGGTGATCGTCACCGCGCCACCATTGCCGCCGCCGCCGCCGTGACCGCCGACGCCCACGTCAATGCTTGCGGTCGCCTTGCTGCCGGACATGCTGGAGGTGCCGGCTGTACCGCCGCCGCCGCCAATTGATTGCGCGACGATGCCGTCAGCCCAGTCACCAGTGGTGGTGATGTGGCCTGCATGTGTCAGTGTAACCGTGTTGCCATGGGCGGCAGTACCGCCTGCTCCACCCACGCCAACTGAGAAATTGTATTTGCTGTCTTCGTCATCGGGCTCGTCCGAATCGTCGGACGTGGCGGACGCCATCGAACCGCCGAGCCCGCCGCCACCGCCAATGGACTGAGCCAGCACCCCGTCGGCATCGCCACCGAAAGTAGCGATATTGCCCGCTGTTTTGACGTTGATGACACCCCCGTCGCCGCCGCCACCACCGGTACGGCCGACGGAAACCGTGACGTTGGCGGAAATCTCACCGTCGGATGCTTCCGGATCAGCCTCTTCTTCTTCGCCGCCGGGCAGGCTGGCGCTGCCCGACAGGCCGACGCTAACGCCTTGCGATGTTCCGCCACCGCCGCCGATCGACTGGATAAGCAGACCGCGGGCGCCGGAACCGCTGGTCTGCACGTTGGTACCATTCTCGAACTGCACCGTCGCCTCCCCACCGGCGCCACCGCCACTGCCCGAGCCACCGACCCCGACATTTGCCGTGAGGTTGAAGCCGCTGCCGATCTGCTTGCTGTTGACGCTGCCAACACCGCCATTGCCACCGCCGCCGCCGATCGACTGCACCACGACCGCATTGGCATAGTCGCCGGCAGTCGCCACCCAGGCGGTGTCGTTGAGATCGACCGTGGCAGTACCGCCGTCGCCGCCGCCGCTGCCTGAGCCACCGACCGAGACCCCGATATCGGCGCTGATCGTGTCCACCGTGCCGGCGGTCGCTGCCATCGATGACGCACTGCCGCCATTGCCGCCCCCGCCCCCGATCGATTGCGCCACGAGGCCATGGGACGACGCGCCTTTTGTGGCGATCCCGGTGTTACCATCCAGTGTCAGCGACACGTCGCCGCCGGTATGGGTCGATCCGCCGCTGCCGCCGACGGCTGTGGCCACGCTCATCGCCAGAGAGACGTCTTCGCCGGTCGGCACCGCCACGGTAAGTGCATCGGCAATCGAGGAGCCGCCATTACCGCCACCACCGCTGATAGACTGCGTCAGCACGCCGATCGCGTCAGTCACGTCGCCGCCGTCCTGGCCGGTCCGGATGACACTATCAGTCAGGTGTACGGCCACTTCTTGACTGTAGCCGCCGGACCCACCGGTGCCGCCCACTGCCACAGATGCCGTGAAGCCGATATCAGCGGCATAGGAGCTTGCGGAACCGCCATTGCCACCGCCGCCGCCGATCGACTGCGCCACGATGCCCGCGGCGTGCGAGCCCTGGGTCGTCAGGTACAGGCCCTGGAAGGCGACATTCACAGTGTTTGCGTAGCCGCCACCACCACCACCACCGCCGATCTGGAAGCTGCCGAGCCCGGCATCGCCGCCCGTGGCGTTGCCACCATTGCCGCCGCCGCCGCCGATGGACTGCGCGAGAATGCCGACAGCACCAGAACCTGCGGTCGCCACCGTGACAGCCTGCGGCGCTCCGAAGACTGTGGGGCAATCGCCGCCGGAATTTACATTGGTGACGCAGACCCATCCGCCGCTACCGCCACCCGACGCCGTGCCGCCGACGCCCAGTGCCGGAACACCCACCGACAGGTCGATCACATTGCCGCCGTTGCCGCCGCCTCCGCCGATCGATTGTGCCATGATCGCATGCGACATCTCCCCTTGCGTCGTGATCGAGCCGCCAGTCAGCAATACGTTTGCATGGCTGCCGGAGCCGCCAGCCTCGCCCGAACCTCCGACGGTCGCGATGCCCTTCGCTCCGCCACCCGAACCACCGCCGCCGCCGATCGACTGTGCCATGATGCCGATCGCCGCATCGCCGGCTGTGCTGATGGCGCCCGAACTCTCGACCTCGGCGGTGCCGGCATAGTTGCCGCTGCCGCCGGAACCGCCGATCGACAGGATGCCGCCCGTCATACCGGCGGCGCCGCCGCCGCCGCTGATCGATTGCGCAATGATGCCGTGCGCCGAATAGTCGGAGGTGGTGATCACGCCGGAATTCTGGACACTGGCCGTCTCGGCTTCCCCGCCGTCGCCACCATCGCCGCCCAGTTCGAGCGTCAGCCCGTCGGCGATTCCGCCGGTGCCGCCACTACCGCCGATCGACTGCACCAGGATACCATAGGAATGCTCACCCGAGGTGTTGATCGTTCCGCCAGCATTGTTGATGGTCGCGATGTTGCCACTGCCGCCGTTACCGCCATTGCCCGCACCGCCGCCGAGCAGGTCGGTGAAGTTGCCGCCAGTGCCGCCCCCACCGCCGATCGAATGCAAGGTGACTGCAGCCGAAAAATCCCCAACTGTCGTGATCTGGGCGCCACTCGTCATATACGCGCCAACGGAACCGGCATCGCCACCGTAGCCGCCACCGCCGCTCGTGCCGACAACGGCCGTATCGTCGCCGCCGGTGCCGCCCTGACCGCCGATACTCCCGCCCAGGAGGCCGTAGGCCTGGTCGCCATCGGTCTTGATGGCGCCGTGAACGTTCATCTGAATTTCGCCGACGGCACCGCCGTGACCGCCCGAGCTGTCCTTCTCGCCGTTTGCGCCGTCACCACCGCGCCCGCCCAAAGCCAGCGCGGCTATGCCGACAACATTGTCACCTTGGGTCGAAACCGTGGCGCCCGACTGGAGGGTCAGGGTCGAGTCGAAGGCGGAGCCGCTCCCACCGCGGCCTCCGGTCGTTGACTTCGTACCCTCGCCGCCGTCACCACCCTGACTGATCGCAACGATGCCGCCTGACAGTTCGTTCATGCCGACACCGGTGGCAACCACGGTTATATCGGAATATGTGCTGATATTGATCTGGTCACCGTCTGCGCCGTCGCCGCCATGGTCAGACGAGTCATGAGAATTCGTGCCGTCGCCGCCCTGGCTCAGCGCATAGATGCCGCGCACACTGCCCGCGTCGTTCGCGTAGATGCTGATCGCGCCGGTGGATCCGTTATCAGACGGACTGTTCACGATATCGATGGAGCCGCCCGCCCCGCCCGCGCCGTTGTCGTCGCCGCCTGCTTGGCCGGTGGATTCGGCGGCAAGGCCCCAGGCATAGTCCAGTCCGTTCAATGGGTTGGTCTCGCTGCCGAGATTCACTTGTCCGGTATTGGTGATATTGATGGTACCGCCGCCGCCGCCGGCACCACCCGACTGGTCGCCCGCCGCGCCGCTATTCTGTTCGCCGCCGACACCGCCCTTGCTTACAGCAAAGATGCCGGCCATGCCTCTCGACGTGTTCGACTTGAGAGATTCTACGGCCAGCGCCCCGTAGTTGGTGATCGTTATCGCGCCTCCAGCCCCTCCAGCCCCGCCGTTGGATTTGTAGTTGTCGTTATCCCAATCCCCGTCGCCGCCGAAGCTCGTCGCCGAAATCAAGCTGCCGATCGAGCCTGGATCTGTCGAGCTCGTCAGGGTTATGGAGCCGGAATTGGTGATCGTCACGGAACCGCCAGCGCCTGCACTTCCCTCGTCAACGCCTGCGCCACCCATTGTATATGTCATGATGACGCCGCCAACGGAATCCCACGGCACTGTGTAAGGCAGGCTTGCGCCGGCTGTATACGAGGCCTGGGTGTCGATCGTTATGTTCGCCCCGGGCTCGCCGTCCTTCTTATCGTCTTCATCAGCACCGCTGTCGCCCCAACAGGCGGACCACGTGTATCCATAGTCTGCCTGGCCGATTGTCTGGGTCGCGGCCCCGGTGCAGCCCGCATACGCATTGCCGGCCACGGTTGCGCCGCCGAGACCCAACGCCAGCACCATCAGCAGACGCGATGTGTTTCGATCGGACAAGACTGCCGCCTGGTCGCTACGTCTGGATGAAGGGAGGGATGATGATCTGTGACGGATCTTTCCGGTGCGTACAACATGCCTCATGCGATGAGCCCCCCAAAAGTGAAGCGAACGATAAGGCGACAAGCACTGGAGATTCAACCGAACAAAACGATTCAATTCTGACCAAATCCTGCATGCGACGTTCGGTGTACGTTCCTTGGGATTTGCCGATCGATGACAACCAAACATCACTCGATCAATTCAGCTGAATTCCTACAAATTCTTACATCACTTGATTATTCTTGCGTCCGAGCTCGTCTCCTGCCAGCTATATGTTGTTTTCTCACGTGACTTGCAGCAGCAGGAGCCACTGTAAAAATGCTCAAGAATGCTTGATCTCAAGACAATCCTGGTCGTTAATCTGGCGACTGCCAGCCTGCAGGCGGTCGTCTGGATTTTCGTCTGGCTTGCCTGGCGTCATCTCTACGAGCTCAAGCTTCTTGCAGCGGGGTTTACCGCAATTGCCATGGGGCTTCTCTTGATGATCTTGAGGGCCGAGCAACCTACAGCATGGTCCATCGTGTTGCACAACACGGTTATCAAACTTGGCCTAGTCCTGCTCGCCGAAGGGCTGGCGCGCTTCCTGGGCCAACCCCGCCACACTTGGATCGGTATTTCGCTGCTGATTTTTCAGGTCGTGGTCTGGAGCATCGCCCTCGCCGTCGATCCGGGGAACCTTGCCCTCCGCATCCACTCATCGACCCTCTTCACGGTCATCATGATGTCCGTGATGTGCCTGGCGCTCCTGCGTGACAGGACACAGCCTTGGCTTTTACGATGGTTTACGATTGCGGTGCTGGGCGAATATATCGCAGCCAGTATAGTTCACAGCGCCATCGAGTACTGGAATCCGGCGGCGGCGCAAGACATCACGGTCCTCGACAATCGCAACGCCTGGTACCTGTTGCAGGGCGTTCTATTTCTGATCGCTCTGTTTGCCTGCCTCCTCTTCATGGTCAGTTCGCGACTATCGGCGGCCCTGCGCGAGAAGAACGAGGCTTTGTCCCGGGAAGTGGTGGAACGCAGGAGCCTTGAAAAGCAATTGAGTACCAGCCTTGAAACCGAACGCGCCCTTCGTGAGGAACAGGCCGACTTCATGCGCATTGTCAGTCACGAGTTTCGGACGCCCCTGGCTGTCATCCGAAATGCCGCCGACATGATCGGCCTTGTCGGTGACCGATCCCGTGAAGCAACAATGGAACGGCTTTCCGGGATCGGTGAGGCGCTGGACCGGCTGTTCTCCCTGATTGATCGCTTCATGACGAACGACCGCGACAATGGCTTTCGACCGCAATCGATGCAGATCGGATCTCTCATGGCCGATGTGCAGTTGCATTTCGACATGACCGGGCGGGGTGAACGATTGCATTTCAAGACGGGCGGCGAAGCAACTTTAATTTTCGTCGATCCCGATATGCTGGCGACCGTCGTCATCAATCTCATCGACAACGCGCTCAAATATTCGCCCGAGACCCAGCCCATTCACATTGATACCCTGTCGGCACATGGCTCCGTTGTTATCCAGGTGTCTGATCGCGGTATCGGCATACCGAAAGCTGAGTTGCACAAGATTGGCCGCCGCTTCTTCCGAGCCTCGAACGCCAAGGCAGGAAGCGGGACCGGGCTTGGTCTTTACTCTTCCCGTAAGCTTCTGGCCTATCATGGCGGCGCATTGGAGCTGCACCCCCGTGAAGGAGGGGGAACGGCGGCTGTGGCGCGCGTGCCCGTGTTGAACGGAGCGACAGAGCCCGCCCTGCAAGAGGAGTTGGTGACTTGACCCGCATTTTGATCGTCGAGGACGAACAGCGGCTGCGCAAGGATCTGGTTGATTTCCTGGGATTGTGCGGTTTCACGGCCGAAGGGACCGCGACAGCAGAAGGCTTGCGCCGGGCACTGGCAAATGATGAGCCACCTGACGTCATCATCCTCGATGTCGGGCTGCCCGATGGCAATGGGTTCGATCTGGCCAGCGAAATCCGCGAAACCTATCGTTGCGGAATCATCATGTTGACGGCTCTTGGCGACGGCGACGACCGTATTCGCGGCTTTGAAAGTGGCGCCGACATTTATCTCGTCAAGCACAGTACCTTGCGGGAGATCGAAGCCGCGATCCGTAGCCTGCTTCGGCGAACAGGGGATCACGCCGATTTTGCAGACAACACGGCGGGTAAATGGGCGCTGGACAGCAGAAATTGGACCCTCACGGCGCCGAACCAGCGTTCACTCAAGCTAACGGCAACCGAGTTCGCGCTTGTCAGGACGCTTTGCAAACATGACGGTGGTGTTTGCGCGCGCAAGGAGCTGGCGGAAACCATTGCCCGGCCCAAAACCCATTTCGACAACCGGCACCTGGATGCTGTCGTAAGCCGCCTTCGCCGCAAGATAGGCGAGCAGACCAACCTGGAAGTGCCAATAAAGGTGGTCTATGGCGTTGGTTATACGTTCACAGCCCCGACAGTCTTGCAATGAAACTCCGGCGCGAGATCGGGCACATTTGCGGTCCGCTTGCTCGTGGGGGCTGCACGACCACACTTTTTATCACAGACTGGCGTTGTCACATAAACGCGGCATCGGTGAACAGGCAAAAAGTACTGGCTCTGGCGTGCCCTTGATCAAGAAGGCTATGGTCTCGACAAGGTTCAGTGCTAACGTGACACTAAGGCCGCCAAGCGGTTGCTCATCAGGCAATCCAGCGGAACGTTCACCATTTTGCCTGGGGCTTCTACCTCGAAACGAATTTCCCCTCGTAGCGTGCGCGGAAGTTCCGGCGTTCGGAATCCTGTACAAAGCACACGAAAATCAACTCAAGATCGGAATGGCTATCGACACGCCCGAGAATGCTCAGCGTAACAACGATCGCGCCAGGATAATTTGAGCCAAGCTGGATCGCCGCCGCGGTGATCTCATTGAGCGTCAGTCCGCTCTGCTGGTCGTCGCATAAATATACGGTCCAAAACTGCGCCTTCTCCCAGATGCCACGCAACGCATCGATGACTTCCTGCTTGAATTCTTCTGCGTCCATATCATTCGGCCGTGAGAAGGTATGGCCGCCGTGGACACTGAACCGCGCCGGGTTTGCCGGAGGCTCCAACTTCTGAGAAAGTGGAGCTATCATGAGCAAGACAACGAACAAGTTTTCACCTGAAGTCCGTCAACGTGC
>NZ_LMCZ01000014.1:0-81937 GCF_001424965.1 Rhizobium sp. Root1204 | reverse complement strand
ATGCCATGGGCCTATGCCGCGCGCATCAGAGCCTCACAATGAGCTCGTCAGATACTCTTCGGTGAGCTCATTTGACGGCCCGTAGATCAACCGAAAAATCTATGGGGCGTGGACGTCGCATACCGTTCATCTGGCTTCTCCTGCCCTATTACAATGCTATCCTTTGGGCGGTCGTTCTTGCGATCATCTTCTTTCCGGTTCATAAGCAGCTGGAGCGCTTGCTGCCGGGTCGCAGAAATATCGCCGCCTTGCTAACCGTCTTGTTATGCATCTGCCTCGTCATCATACCGGCAATGATCATCCTCGGGTCTCTCATTCAGGAAGGAACCAGCCTCCACCAGCGGATCAGCAGCAACGAAATCGACCTTAACGACCATTTGGCCCGATTCCAGGACGCGTTGCCGACATTCATTGACAACTGGCTGAACTCACTGAAGCTGGGCGGCTTTACGGAACTGCTCGCGAAAGCTGCATCTGGTGTCATGCGAGCCGGCCAGTCGGTCGCCGGCGGCGTACTAAGTTTTGGGCAAAATACGCTGCAGTTCTTCATTAGCCTGGGCATTATGCTCTATCTCCTCTTCTTCCTGTTCAGGGACGGCGCCGCACTTGGCCGGACGATCCGACATACGATACCGCTGAGCGATGCCTACACGCGGCAATTCGTGGACAAATTCGCGGCTGTCGTTCGCGCCACTGTCAGGGGCAACATCATCATCGCTGTGATCCAGGGCACGATTGGCGGCATTGCGTTCTGGGCTCTTGGAATAGAAGCCGCCCCGTTATGGGGCGTCATCATGACGTTCCTTTCTATGCTGCCCGTCGTTGGCGCGGTGCTCGTGTGGCTTCCGGTAGCAATCTGGCTGTTTATCATGGGTGCGTGGCTGAAGGGACTGATCCTGGCCTTCATCGGCATGCTGGTCATAGGACTCATCGACAATCTGTTGCGTCCGCCGGTGGTCGGCAAAGGGACGCGACTGCCTGACTATGTGGTGCTGATCTCGACGCTCGGCGGCATTTCTCTGTTCGGCATTAGTGGTTTTGTGATCGGTCCGCTTATTGCCGCACTCTTCATCTCTGCATGGTCTCTCTTTGAGCAACAGCAGCACGACGAGAAATTGGAAACAAAGGACACACAGTGAATATTCCACGGGCATGTCATGACTGACGCGGTTTATGGCCAACGATGGCGCTCACAAAGCAGACCCACCCTGCCTTGATTGGCCCGAACCGTAGACCATCAAGGCTTTGCTCGCCCCAACTGGTTTCCTGATGACTTGGAGCTTTCCAATTCTCCATAAGTTATGGAAAGGCTCACGAGGGCAGTCAGAAGCCAATCCTGACGCGTAGACCGCCAGCTTCGATGTTCGTGATGTAGATCGAGAGGTCGTATACATCGGCAATGTCGCGGACGATGGCAAGGCCGATACCTGTCCCAGGCGTCTTGAGATCGAGGCGTATGCCGCGCTCCATGATCGTGGAAAGCCCTCCAGGACTGGTGCCGGGACCATCATCCTCGATCACCAAAACAGGCCTTCGACCCTGCTGCTGTGCGGTGATCCGGATGGCAGATCGGCTCCATTTCACGGCGTTGTCAAGGATATTGCCCAAGAGCTCCTGCAGGTCATTCGGATCCATTTCAATGGAGATCCCAGGCGCAACGTCAATAGTCCAGGTCAATTGCTCGCCACGTGGCGTCCGCCTCAGCGTTCGCACGATCGTATTGAGCGACGTGGCGAGATCGGCGTCAGACGAGCGCAACTCTGCGCTGCCGGCTATCCGGCTGCGCGTCAACTCACCCTCGACATGGGATTTCATGACGTCGGCCAGACGAACCAGTTCGTCGGCGATTTCGACTTCGCCGCGCTCGCGTAGGGTCTCTGCGTCGTTGAACAGGACGGTCAGCGGTGACTTGAGGCCGTGCGCCAGATCGGCGGCGCGTGTTCTCGCTCGTGAAATCAGTTTTGCCTGTGCTTCAAGAAGCCGATTGACCGCATCGACAACGGTCTGGAGTTCACTTGGGAAAGCGCCGCCGAGGCGCTCAGCCTTGCGCGCGCGGATGCGGTCGAGCCCGTCACTCACCGATGAAATCGGACGCAGACCATAGGTCAACTGAGCCAGCGAGGCTGCGATCAGGAACACCGCAAGCGCCGCCATGTAAGGTATGATATCGAACATGAAGGTCCGGCTCGCCTTTAACACAACGGACGCATCAATGGCCGCGGCGACGCGAATAGCCCGTTTTCCGTCGGGAGCAGCAAATACGATCTTGCGCTCCTGCACGATAAGGTCTGAGCCTTCCGGCCCTGCGAGATGATAGCGATGGATGGAACCCGTCTCATGATCGTCGTTAGGCAGAGGAAGTGACGTATCCCATAGCGAGGCAGAGCGTAGCTGCCTGTTGCGAAGATCGTCCTCCACCTGCCAGTAAAGACCGCCATAAGGTTCATGAAAGCGACGATCGACAGGCCTATCCGGCAGCTCAATTCCGCCATTTGCTGCAAAGCGTAATGTTCCAGCAATATTGTTGATATGGCCGGTCAGCTCCTCATCGATGCGGCGCTCGAGATTGCGGGTAAACAGGTTGATCAGCACGAGGCTGGCCATGATGAGCGCGAGGATAACGCTCATCATGGACACCACCAGGAAGCGACCGCGGATCGAGCTCCTCATGCGGCACTTCCGTTTATGCGGTATCCATAGCCGCGCCGGGTGGCGATCACATCACGGCCGAGTTTGCGACGCAGACGTCCAACGAGCACCTCGACGGAATTGCTATCGCGCTCGAAGTCCTGCGCGTAGAGCTGTTCCGTCAATTCGATCTGAGAGACATTGCGCTCGCTGTTGTTTGCCAGAAACACCAGACAACGGTATTCAAGCGGCGTGAGATCGATCGGCAGGCCCAGGCGTGTGACGGTCTTTGTCCGCGTATCTAGGGTGATATCGCCGAACATCACGGTGGAACTCGCCTGGCCCGCACTGCGGCGTATGATGGCGCGAAGGCGGGCCAGCAGTTCCGCCATTTGGAAGGGTTTTGCAAGGTAGTCATCGGCACCAGCATCAATGCCCTCCACCCTCTCCTGCCAGTTGCCACGCGCCGTCAGGATCAACACGGGCGTCACCCGGCCTTCAGCCCGCCAGCGCTTCAGAACGGATAACCCATCCATTTTGGGCAGACCGAGATCGAGCACGATCGCCGCAAATTCCTCGGCATCTCCTGTAAACCAGCCTGATTCTCCGTCTTTTTCATGGACAACGACGAACCCGGCCCGCTCGAGATGCGTGATGACATCGCGGGCGATCAAGGGATCATCTTCAACAAGCATCACTCTCATTCGTCGTTCTCGATTTCCACCACCACACCCGATGCGGCGTCGACTTCGACCTCAACCATTCGGTTGTCAGGCCGCAGCACACGAAATTCGTAGACTGTGATACCGTGCTCCTGATCAACCGACGTCGAGACGATCTGACCGTCCACCTGCCCCGTCACGATGCGCCGCAATTCAGCCAGCGATTTTATTTCGCCCTTCTGAACGCGCTCGCGAATATGTTCACGGACATCATCAGGCGAGACGGTGTCGTCATGTTCATCGCCGGCACGCGATACGGAGACATGGCCAAGCGCCAACCCGAGGAGAAGCGCAACTCCTAGCGACGCTCTCACGCTCCCTCTTTTCTTGATGATTGCTCCCGGTATCATCCCCCATTCCTACCACCCCGAAGCTGAAGTTTCGCTGACATTCTGCGTCAGGTATCGCTCAGCTGCTTTCGCCTAGTTTGCAGTCAACGGTTCGCAGCAACGGTGCTCGGCCGGGTCAACGAAGGATACCTACGATGAAAAATATCTTGATTGCCTCCCTGTTCGCCGCTTCCGTTCTCGCCGGCGTTGCCCACGCAGAAGACGCTGGCAAATGTGGAACCACTCCACAGGACAAGTGGATGACCGAAGATGCCCTGAAGGCGAAGGCAACGGAGATGGGCTTCGAAGTTCGCCAGATCAAGATCGAAGACGGCTGCTATGAAGTCTACGGGATCAAGGACGGCCAGAAGGTCGAAGCTCTCTTCAATCCGGAAACCGGCGCTCAGGTCGGCGTCGACGGTGACGATTGATGCGTAGTGCCGAGCACGAAATGCTGGGCTCCCTAACCGGTCGTGGGGAGCGACCGGAACGGATCAAGGTCTGGGACCCCGTGGTCAGACTGTTCCATTGGGCGTTGGTAGGGGTTTTTACCTTTTCATTCTTCACGGGCGACGAATGGAAGTCGGCGCATATTCTGTCCGGTTATGTGATTGGCAGCCTGGTGGTGATACGCGTTCTTTGGGGTCTCTTCGGGTCGGAACACGCGCGTTTCGTCAACTTCGTTCGCAGCCCATTGACTGTCGTTGGCTACCTTGCGGATACGGCCCGCATGCGTGCCAAACGCTACATCGGGCATAATCCGGCAGGCGGCTTCATGGTGATCGCGCTTCTGTCGATGATCGCGGGCATCGTCACCACCGGCTACATGATGACGACCGATGCCTACTGGGGTGTCGAATGGGTGGAAGACGTCCACACGGCTTTGGTTTATTCCACTTTGGGTCTCATAGTCTTTCACATTCTCGGGGTCCTGGTCGCCAGCATCGAGCATCGCGAAAATCTCGTTCGCGCGATGATCACAGGCTGGAAACGTAGAAACTGAGTTCGCGGGATGGTCGTCAAGCTGGGAGCCGAGATCGTTCCCGCGCATTTATGGGCGCGGGGCGATCTTGTTCGACCCATTTGGCCAAACAGATCAACCGGAGATAGCGAAGTCTCGCCGTGCGCCTCCTGACGTCCTAACCGTTTAGATAGCCTTCCCGACGACAGCTCCGATACCCGCCGTTAACGCCATAGCAAACGCACCCCAGAATGTAACGCGCACGGTTGCTCGCACGATATTGGCGCCGCCGGCCTTCGCGCCAATCGCACCGAGAAGGGCGAGAAATGCGAGAGAGGCAACCGATACGGTAGCGACCAGCATGGAAGCGGGCGAGACCATGACCATAGCAAGGGGCATCGCCGCTCCGACCGCAAAGGTCGCAGCCGAGGTGAGTGCGGCCTGGATTGGCTTTGCGGAGGTGATCTCGGATATGCCGAGTTCATCCTGGGCATGGGCGGCAAGTGCATCCCTGGCCATCATTTGATCGGCAACCTGTCGTGCCAGAACAACGTCCACGCCGCGCCTGACGTAAATCTGGGCGAGTTCTTCACGCTCGAACTCGGGCTGGGTTGCCAGTTCCACACGTTCGCGGTCGAGGTCCGCCTTTTTCGGTGTCAGCCTGCGAACTCACTGAGACATATTCGCCGGCCGCCATCGACATGGCACCTGCGACCAACCCGGCCACGCCCGCAACCAGGATTTCGGAGCTTGCCGCCGAGGCCGTCGCCACGCCGACGATAAGGCTTGCCGTCGAGACGATGCCGTCGTTGGCACCAAGGACGGCGGCACGCAGCCAGCCGATGCGCGAAACGAGGTGATTTTCCGGATGCAGACGGCTCATGCCTTTCTCCTGATAACGCCCTCAAGGGGCACCGCAGCCGCTATCGTATTGGAAATTGTACCGTACTTGCGGACATTCTTGTGCAGGAGTTCCAGTCGCTGATCGCTTTCAATCGTGTCGATGGCCAATTCGTAATCGATCGAGATGATCTTCGGCGGCGCGTCCTGCCGGACGGCATGAAGGGTGACGTCGACGCCGTGAAATTCGAAGTCGAGCATCGGTGCAACGCGTTCGATGCCCTTGATCATGCAGGCCGCCACCGCCGCCAGTAGCAGTTCCGCCGCATTGAATGCGTCGCCACAACCGACAAGGCTTGTGTCAAGCCGTATTTCAGCCTGCTTCGTGGATGCAAGGCTGCCGCGCGCATCGACCCGGCGGGCGTTGACTGTATATTCAAGCATCGACAGCAAACCTTTCAGATATCTGGCACGCCCGGCGGCGACCCCGTAATACTCTATCAACAAGTCGAGAGGCGCGATTTGATCGGCATCAAGAAGACAGGACGATATCGAGAGCCCGCCCGTTGTTCGCTGACTGGCGAGGGAGGTGTGTCGTCTGTGTCTTCGCAGTGTAGGCCTTAACCCTGCCCCGGATAACCTAGCGGGCTGCTGCAGCTCCAGCGCTCCGATTGACGTGCGACTGCAATCCAACTGTAAAATTCGGTGAGACGCCGTCGTCCAAGGCCTCCTTGATCCAGCTCAATGATTAAAACCCGATCGTTGCCTATTTTAGAAGAGACCATTTCTGAAAGCACTCGAAACACACAACGTGTTTGTGGGGCGAAACGAGGTAAACTAATGAACATCGTAGAGATCAAAACTGAACTGGAAGATCGCCGTCGTGGGCTTGAGAAGCGCCTCGCCATGATCGACAGCGACCTTGGCCAAGAACTGGATGATGACAGTAGCGACCGGGCGATCGAAACGGAGAATGACGAGGTCCTTATAGGGTTGGAGCGGAGCGGTCGCGAAGAACTGAAGGCGATCCTGTCTGCCCTCGATCGCATAGAAAAGGGAGACTTCGGGCGATGCGTGCTTTGCGGCGGAGATATAGGTGAGCCTAGACTCGCAGCGTTGCCGTTCACGCCCTATTGCGTCGAGTGCGCCCGTGAAACTGCAAAGGCCTGATCGAGTCTGACACGCCGCCGAACGACCTGAAGCAAGACGGGAGCAGCACCCAAGCTCTGTTTCCCCACCAGATTACTACCACGCCTCTTGACCAGCACCTTTCGCCGCCGTTGTCGTCAAAGCGACCGGCCGACTGTCCGCTTAACTCACCGGCTGATGGCAACCTTCCGCTTATTGAACGCGCGGTCTCAATGGGCTACCTCAGTTGTGCTTGGGTCTCGCGGACACCGGTCGATGCCGGGGTACGGCCGTTATGGTATTTTCGTCCCCTTAATGTGCGAGCAGCATAGGGATTTCGGGCCCAGCAAGAAAAGACTGGGTAACACCGCCCAAAAGGCGCTCTCTCAACCGCGAATGCCCGTAGCCGCCGGCAATGAGCAGGTCGGCGCGATACTCCTTTGCCACCCCCTGAAGCACCGTTGCGGCCAGCTCTCCATCTGCACGCCTTTTCGCGACCTCCACCGACAGTCCGCCTTTTCGCAATGCTGCAGAAAAACGATCATGCAAATCCTCGTCTATCGCCTTGTCATCGACGACCGATATCAGCACGATCTTTGGGGACTGATCGAGGAACTGACGCGCGCCGGCTAGTGCCCGCGCCAAAGTCGCGCTGCCGTCCCAGGCGATCGCAATCACGTCGACGCGCCCGCAGGATGGCTCGCTGGGATACAGGATCACAGGTCTTCCACTGTCAAATAGGATACTCTCTACGAGCGAGCGGGCCGTTGGAACAGCTTCCATGAGGGAACAATCGTGGATTCGTGCTCTTCTCGAAAACGCCTCACCAATTTGGGATTCCAAGGTTTCGAGATAGGAGATCGTCGCGCTGATCCCGGCGGTTTCAGCGTAGTCCCTGGTCGCTTGCGTCAGAAACTCCGCGTTGTCGCGACTTGCACCTTCAGCGTCCGCACTCATTTTCGCGATGTCCAGGATGGGTGGAAATGCGCTGTGTACATTCGGTATTTTCACCCTCGCGATCGTTACATTCAGATCCGCGCTCTGATTTCGGGCAAAAGTAATCGCGTTCTGGAGTAGCGTGAACGAACTTGGATCTGGATAGGTCGTCAACGGCAGGTGAAACTGAGGCTTCATGGGGCATCTCCTTTCAAGATATCCTGATTCTTGCGCTGATCGAGCGTCATCGCCTCGGTTTTGGGCACACCGATCTTGCCAGGATGTTTGCTAGAATACGCCAATTGGCGGGTCGCGATTTGATGCCGATCAATGTTCACACCCTCCGACAGGCTATGATGAAAACACATCTCGATCACATGAGATGAAAAAAGAGTGGAGCACGCCTCCCGTCAGAATCATCAGGTGAAATGGAGATTGAAAACATGGCTGAACATCCTGCTAATCTTCCAACCAACACAGAGCCAAAAACACCGTCGACATCGGGCCGCTGGTCACCCTTTGAAGGCCTGCGTTCGGAATTCGACCGGGTCTTCAATGACTTTACGCCGGGCTTTCTCGACCGGACCTTTTCTCGTTTGCCGGCGGCTTTTCATAGCAACGCACCGGCCATCGATTTTGTCGAAAAGGACGACGCTTTTGAGTTGACCGCCGAGCTCCCAGGCATTGACCCCAAGGAGCTTGATGTCACGCTGTCGGACGGCATCCTCACGTTAAAAGGTGAAAAAAATGAGCGCGAGGAAAGGAAAGATGGGGACTACTACCTGTCCGAACGCCGCTATGGATCCTTCCGGCGCGATATCCGGCTCCCAGAAGCGACAGACCCCGATAAGATTGACGCCTCGTTTGCCAACGGACTTTTGAAGATCACGCTTCCGAAAACGCCAAATGCGAAGAAGAACAACAGGAAGATCGCTATCAAGACATCCTGATAGCAGTCGAATTAATCACGGCCAATACGTTGTGCAAGTTGAAAACGAAGCGCGGGAGCTCAGACCTCCCGCGCTTCTGCAGTATCAGCGTACACGAATATGATTCTCTACCAGGCTGACGCCGGGGACCGACCACGCGGCCTGTTCCGCAGCCTGGCGCTCGCTCCAGGCGTGGACGTCACCCTCCAAAGTCACCTTGTCGTGTGCGACATTGACCTTGACTGCAGCCGCTTCAATGAGAGCGTGCCGTTGCAATGCTGCCTCTATCCGATGTTTGACATCGACGACATTTGCCTTCGGCTTGACTTCCAAAACGTTGACAACACCGGCGACCCCGCCGAGCTTCTTGACCGCGTCTTCCGCGGCTTGCCGCTGGAAATGCCACGGCACTTCCCCGGAAAGCGTGATCCAACCTTTGTGAACCTTGATGTCAACCGCGGCATCGGGAAGTGCGGTATCCCATGATATGATGTCGAGTGCTCTCGCAGCGATTTCGTCATCTGCATGGCGCTTATGCCCGGGCCACCGTATTTCTATCTCGCTGGCGACGGCCCGGACACCTCTGACGCGTTGCGTAATCAACTCCGCCATCAATTTCTGGGCATAGGTTTCCACGTGACCAGAAAGCGTTGCGATCCCGTGTTCGACGGCGACACCGATCTGGGCGGCGTCGAGGCTCGGATCGTACTCCAGTTCGTCGAGGATATCCCTTCGAATTTTTCGGTCGTCCATGTCTTACTCCATCCGTTCAAGAGGCAGGATGCACCTCATTTTTAATTTGAAACAATCGACGGCATCACACTTTGCGCTCGATCAAAGATGAGGCGGGGCTACCTGCGTTAGTCTGATGTATGCTAGAATGAGGAGATTCTCTGGTGACATATATCTTGAAAGATCTGACCGAAGGCGAATGCCGTACGGTGCTGAGCAAAGCCCGCTTTGGCCACCTCGCCTGTTGCAAGGACGGTCAGCCCTATGTCGTGCCGATCTATTTTGTCGCCGATTACGGGGCGATTTACAGCTTTTCGATGCCTGGCAAGAAGGTCGAATGGATGCGGGCGAACAACAACGTCTGCCTGCAGGTCGATGCGGAAGGCGAGGGTAAAGGATGGGGCAGCGTTATCGTCGAGGGTCGATTTGAAGAATATCCGGATACGGAAGCGTGGCATAATCAAAGACTGCACGCCTGGTCGGTTTTACAGCAATATCCTGACTGGTGGGAGATTGGCGCCCTGAAGCCGGAGGAACTGCCAATATCGTCAACGTCTCCGCACCTCTTTTACGGGATTGTCGTTGGGGAGATCCACGGACGCAGAGCGAGCTTCGTGGGATAGTCAAAACCCGACCAGATATTAAGAGGCCGCCCAGATTTGCACTTGGGCGGCCAGTACATTTGTCGATGTCCGTGACCTGCTTACTGTTTCTGCGATCCCTTGCATCGCCAAAATTCGGTTTAATGAGCCAAAAACAGTGGGATCTTGGCCTCTTTCAACATCGAATGTGTTACCCCGCCGAACAAGCGTTGTGCCAAACGTGGATGGTTATAGGCGCCCATGACGATCATGTCGGCAGAGACATCAATCGCATGTTGCCGCAACGTTTCATCGATGGGCCGTCCGCCACCCGAAATCCGATCGACTGCAACCTTGACGCCGTGCCGCGCAAGGTAGCGAGCGATGTCTGCGCCCGGCTCTTCACCATTGCTGGAACTAGTCGCGAGGGGATCGACCAGCGCGACGTGCACCTCGCCCGCGCTTTTTAGAAAATCAAGGGACAGTTGGGCTGCGCGAGCAGCCTCGTCGCTGGAATCCCAGGCGAGGAGAACTGCCTTTGGCGCAGCACTGATGTCGCGACCCGTTGGATTGAGCAGGATCGGCGTTGGTGAATGGAAGAGAGCACCGTCAATGACCTGCTTGCGAAACTGCTCATCGCGTGCGGCTTGAGGTCCGACCAACACGATATCGGCGTAAAGCGCACGCACGGCGATATCATCCGCGGCCCAGGCGAATTCGGTATAGATGTCCTGTACGTCCCAGGAGATCTCGCTTTTTTCTAGCAGCGACTTGATGTTACTCGCTGCCGTGTCGAGTTCCTCGATCTCGCGCTGTCTCTCTTCGACCCAGACAGTCGAAATGACATCGTACGCGCCGACATAGGGGGCGGCTCCCATTGATACCACAAGGGCGGTTAGGTGCGCTTGATGCGTTTCACAGAATGTGATGGCACTCTCCAGGTCCTTGTGGAATTTGGTGACATCGAGGACACCGAGAACTGTTTTTATCGTCATGGTCTGAGCCTTTTCCTGTTTGAGGATCTCCTCCAGCATAGTCAGGTCAGCGACTGGTCACATTGATCTGGCGCAAAGACGAGCGCCGACACGCCAATGGTTACACGCACCTCTTTCTCAGTCGATCACGTCAGCGTGTGGAGGAGTTATCTGTCTAGAAGCTGGCGCAAGCGTACCGCCAGTTCGGGCGTCGTATAGGGCTTTTTGAGCCAGCTCGCGTTTTTCAGCAGGCTTCCGCTGGTAATCTCGGGCGATGCATACCCGGACGTCAGCAACACAGCAACATCGGGACGCCGTTCCTTGACCGCCTGCGCCAACTGGTCGCCGGTCAGCGATCCGGGCATTATGATGTCACTGAATACGAGGGCGATTTCTGGTGTTTGTTCGAAGAGGGCAAGCGCGTCAGTCCCGTTCTCCGCCTCCAACACTTGATATCCTAGGTCCTTCAGCCGCGAGACAGCCACGCGTCGAACCCGTGGATCATCTTCGACGACGAGGACAAGTTCCTCGCCCTTTGGGAGTGCGACATTGGCGGTGCCAGGTGGACCGGCGGGGACGACTGCGCCCTGCTGGGCCGGTAGGAAGATCCGAACAGTTGTTCCTTGGGCTGCTTCACTGTAGAGTTGGACATGCCCACCAGACTGGTGGGCGAACCCGTAGACCATGCTCAGTCCGAGCCCAGTTCCGGCGCCGACGGCTTTGGTCGTGAAGAAGGGTTCGAAGGCGCGGCGTTTGACGTCGTCCGTCATTCCATTCCCGGTATCGCTCACAGCGATGAGCACATATTCACCTGTCCGGACGTCTGGATACATCGCGGCATAATCGACATCGAGAGTAACGCGGCTGACCTCAACCGTTAGACGTCCGCCGTCGGGCATAGCATCGCGACCGTTAAGGGCGAGATTGAGAATGGCGTTTTGCAGCTGTGACGCATCGACAAGCGCGAGATTGGCCGCGCCAGCCACGGTGCTGTGCAGCTCCACTCTTTCCCCGAGCGTTCGTCTGAGAAGATCCGAAAAACCGTCGATCAGCCGGCCAATATCTTCTGGCTTTGGATTGAGCGCCTGCCGGCGCCCGAAGGCGAGAAGCTGACCGGTGATCTTCGCCCCGTCGTCTGCAGCCAACTGTGCCTCGCGGGCAAGATTGATAAGCTTCGGGTCTGAAAGCTTCGCCTCGAGCATTTCAAGATTGCCGCCGATGACAGTCAGCAGATTGTTGAAGTCGTGTGCGAGGCCGCCGGTCAGTTGACCGACCGCTTCCATCTTCTGTGCTTGGCGCAGTTCCTCTTCCATCCGATGGCGGCTTGTGAGGTCGCGAATAAAGCCTGTGAATACACGTTCGCGATTGGAGATCGCCTCGCCCACGGAAAGCTCCATTGGAAACAAAGTGCCGTCCTTGCGCAGGCCCGTGACCACCCGTCCATATCCGATAATGCGACGTTCGCCGGTTTCCATGTAGTGAGAAAGGTAGCCATCATGTGCACCGCGATACGGCTCGGGCATCAGTTGCTTAACATTCAAACCCTTCAGTTCCGCAGCTTGATAACCGAATAGTCGTTCCGCAGCCGCGCTAAAGGCAGTGATTGAACCCGCTTTGTCGATCACCACCATGGATTCTGGAACCGTAGCCAGGATGGAGGCCAAATGTGCCTCCCGCTGTGCGAGGTCCCTCTCCGCCTGTTTCAGCGCGGTAATGTCGTTGTTCGTCTGTAGAACGACCAAGGTCCCAGTGTCCTCCATGACCACACAGACGAAGCGAGCAGCGATAAAGAGACTGTGCCCGTCCTTATGCCGGTGTTTCAGCTCGCCCGACCAGATGCCCGTCTCACGGAGCTTGCGACGGATGTTCTCGATAGGTTCCGGAAATTCTGTGGAAAGAACGTCGTGGACGATGGCACCAATCGCCTCAGCACGGGACCATCCGTAAAGGGCCTCGCATCCCGCGGTCCAACGCTCGATCACCCCGTCAAAGCGATGAACAATGACGCTCGCGCCCCCGAAAATCCGTTCGACCTCGTCCAATCCGTGGTGGGTGACCGTTTGTAACGCTTGGAATTGAGACATCACGGTTCTTCATGTTAAGCGCTGGCGAACCTGCGCGCGTTCACCTTATCATGCACATCGGCCTCGCCATGAGAAGTGTCAACTTCACCGGCGAGCGTGATCAACTTTTCGATCTTAATTCTGTATTGATGACGCCCGTCTGCCGTTATGACACCACGCGAAGCGAGGCTGGAAAACGTCCGCGAAACCGTTTCGATTGTTAGGCCAAGATAATCCGCGATGTCCTGGCGGGTCATCGGTAGATCGAGCAGAGACACAACGAGTGCCTCCCGATCGCGTCGAGCTGTCAGGACAAGGAACGTGCATACGCGTTCCTCTGCTGTCTTCGTCGCCAGCAGGACCATCTGTTCCTGTGCTGCAGCCATCTCGTCGCTCAGTCGCGCAAAAAGGCTGGGTCGGAGTTCAGGTGACTGGTCCATCCGTTGCTGGAAGCTCTGCCTGGAAAACCGCCGGACCCTGGTCCTCGTCACCGCCTCGGACCCGTAGAGATACCGATCCAACAGGGAAATTCCAATCAGATCGCCAGCGTAAAGAAACCCGGTAATGACGCGCCGGCCGTCGGAGAGTATCTTGAACACCCTGACGAGGCCTTCAACGATCTCGAACACGTGCTTTGCGGGATCGCTTTGCCAGAAGATTGGCTGTCCCGGCTCGAATGTTTCGATCGGCTGTCTGTCGAAAACGCAGGCCAGGCTCGGCTGCAGGCGGGACGCCAGAGGAATGACGCTTTCAGAACGGTATTGACGAGCAGTTTCTGCCGGGACCATAACCATTTCCTCTCTCCTGTTTGACGAGGGGAGTTGAACCGGTACAGATGACGAGCGAACGCTACGCCTGTATTAGTTAGCGCGAAATTGCAACAATTTGTAACAGATGCCAAACTACCTGCGACACTGTCGCGATTGGGCCTCATGCAATGCAGAACCTACTTGTCATCGACGATGACCCGCGCATCCGCGATATGCTGACCCGCTATTTCCAGGATGAGGGGTTCGGCGTGATGGCGGTGGCGGACGCCCCCTCGATGCGCGCCTGTATGGCATGCACCACCTTCGACGCGATTCTCCTTGATCTCGTCCTGCCCGGCGGCGACGACGGACTCGTGATCGCAAGAGAAATCCGTACAACGTCCGACATTCCAATCCTCATGCTGACGGGGCGCGACGACGTTATCGACAGAATTGTCGGACTGGAGATCGGGGCGGACGATTATATTGCCAAGCCTTTTCACCTGAGGGAGGTACTGGCGCGCTTGCGCACGGTGCTTCGGCGGCGCGCGGCGATCAGAACTCCGAACGGACATGCCGATGTCGACGTCCTTGCCTTCCAAACCTTCACCCTCGACCTCGGTCGGCGCCTTGCGATGACTGCGGGCGGAAGTGAGATCGATTTGACGACGGGCGAATTCGACATGCTCGTCGTTCTCTGCCGCCACCCAAAACGCGTTTTTTCACGCGAGACCCTGATGGAACTCACCCGAGGTCGCAATCTCGATGCTTTTGACCGAAGTATCGACGCACAGATCGGTCGTTTAAGAAGAAAGATAGAACCTGACCCGTCCAGGCCCGATCTGATCAAATCGGTCAGGGGCGTGGGCTACGTCTTCACCGGCAAGCCTGGATCCCAATAGCACACGACTATTTTAGGATCAGCCGAACGCCATGATCCCAACGACTGTAGTCTAAACGCTGCAGCCGCCGCGTCCAGTTGTCGGACGTCAATGTCCAGAAGCGAATGCTTGTGCATCCGGCCTTTGCAGCGATGCCCCGCAGCTTGTCGATGAGGGCCTTTGAGACCCCGGCCTCGTCTGCGGCACTGGCAACGACGAAGATGGGCACATCAAGCATTCGTTTATGCGCGAAATCATCGCCGAGCTTGCACAAAGCAAGGCCCTGAATCACACCCATCGGATTGAGCGCGATCCACGCCTGCTCGCGTTGCTCTACGACATCGGTGTTAGTTGCCAATTGAGCGCAGTATCGTCGCCATGCCGCCAGATCGAGCGTTGAGGCGACGGGTTCGATCAACGGATAGGCTCTGTCCACGTCAAACGGCTTGACCTGTGTAATCTTATAGGTTGCTGACATGCGCATTTCCTCCGTGAGCCTCGAGGCCGACCTTGACGCCGCCTTTCAAGCGATAGGCTTGCAGATGTCATTCGTCTCGAATGCCTACGAAGGCGGAAAGGCCAGCCTATTGCATTGCGCCAGATCAATGCCGGACCTTTGAATTTAAGCTGAATTGGACATTCCAAGCCAAAACCCGGCAGAACGCATCCGTTGCGCCCTCCAGCTCGCAAGGACGACCGATGATTCCCAAGCTCCGCGGCGAATTACTGATAAAGATCCTGCGCTCGCGTGGCATCCTATTGGTGCTGACGGCCTCTATCAGTTTGCTGCTCGGGATACTCTTTCTGATTGCTCAACAGTCGGAGCTGGCCGGGCTGGCATTTATGGCCGGAACCGTTCCAGTGCTGTTGGCACTAATTGTCCAGATTGTTCGGTCACTTCGCAAAGGCGACGCCGGACTCGATATCGTCGCGGCATTATCGATGGCCGTCGCCCTCTCCTTTAACGAGCATCTTGCCGCCAATGTCGTGGCGCTAATGTATGCTGGCGGCCAACTGCTTGAGAGTTTCGCCTCCAGCCGCGCGGCGCGCGAAATGACGGCTTTGATGGGAAGGGTCGCTCACACGACAATGCGTTATGCCGGCGATGCTCTCGAGGAAGTCCCGATCATAGAGGTCTTGGCAGGCGACCGGTTGATGATCCGCCGCGGCGAGGTTCTGCCGGTCGATGGTGTGATACTGTCCGGTGAAGCGACTCTCGACGAGTCGGCACTGACGGGTGAGGCGGTACCACATCACCATTTTGTCGACCAGGAGGTCTTGAGCGGCACCACGTCGGTAGGAGACGTCTTCGATCTCGTCGCCCTTCGACCGGCAGCCGAAAGCACTTATGCCGCCGTCGTCCGTCTTGTGGAGGCTGCCCAGAAAACCAAGGCGCCCATGGTGCGTCTGGCCGACCGATACGCGATCCTTTTCCTGGCCGTCACCCTGTCAGTCGCCTTTGCCGCATGGTGGTTGTCCGGCGACCCGCGACGGGCTCTTGCCGTCCTGGTGATCGCAACACCTTGCCCTTTGATCCTTGCAGTGCCAGTGGCGATCATGTCCGGGATCTCTCGTTGTGCAGCGCAGGGTTGCCTCGTCAAGGACGGCGGCACACTTGAAGCGCTCGGGCGAGTTCGGGTCGCCATTCTTGATAAGACCGGTACGCTGACCCATGGCAAGGCGGCGGTGTCCGCCATCGAGACAGCTGGCTGGCTGGAGGAAAACGAGCTTCTGCGCCTTGCCGCTTCGCTCGACCAAGCGTCGGGCCATGTGTTTGCCTATACATTGATAGAGGCCGCTCATGACCGCGGCCTGCATCTTGAACCGCCGACCAATGTAGATGAAGCGCCGGGTGATGGTATAGAAGGTTCCATTGGTCGCCATCGCGTCATCGTCGGCGGTGACCCCTTCGTGGCCGGTCGGGTCAAAGAGATCGCGGATCCGCCTGTACCGAACCGGCGGCGCGCGGGCGAAGCGACGATCTCCGTCGCTGTCGACGGGCGAATTGCCGGATCGATTGTGCTATCGGATCGGGTTCGTCCAGAGGCACTAAATGTTCTCAAAAAGCTCCGTCGTTATGGGGTCAACCGGATTATTCTTGCGTCCGGCGACAGGCTGGACGTTGCGATCAGGATCGGTAAAGGCCTCGGTCTCGACGAAATCCTCGGCGAGCAAACACCAGCTTCCAAGGTCGCTGTCGTCGCATCTGCGCGCCAATGGGGACCCGTCCTTATGGTCGGCGACGGCGTCAACGATGCACCTGCTCTGGCGATGGCCGACGTAGGGGTGGCCTTAGGGGCTCGAGGCGCTGCCGCCGCCTCGCAGTCAGCTGGCGTCGTTTTGCTCGTCGACCGCCTCGAACCGCTCGCCGAGGCCTTAGGTATCGCCCAAAGGACAATTCATATAGCCAGACAAAGCGTATTCGCTGGCCTTGGTCTTTCTCTCGCCGGCATGATCGCTGCCGCCTTCGGGTATCTTCAACCACTGCATGGGGCGCTCCTCCAAGAAGTTATAGATGTTGCCGTAATCTTGAATGCGTTGCGTGCATTGCGGCCGAGACGTGAGGCAGATTCCGGGGAGTGAAACCCAGGAAAAATTCGCTCGTTGCCGGCGTGAAATAGAGGTGCTTTGGCTAACGAGACCATCAGCAATAACCGTTCGGTTTTGATGCGGATCAAAACCAGAGGCACCTCTTTATGTGACAAACAATCGATGGCGTTTGACAAGATATGACGCGGTATTCTCGCTCGTTGTTTTGCGTCAGGCTGCTCTAAGCCAATGGGAGATGCGACGATGCTGTCAAAGACATTCCGGACGTCGAGACGGCCAACCGAACACGCTCCTGACGCCAATTACTGGTCCCGACCCGCGTCTTCACTTTTGTCGGAAATGCAGACCTCGATCCGAGGACTATCGAATGATGTCGCCGCTCAGCGTTTGCTCCAGTTTGGTGCCAACCGCATCGAACAGCAAAGGCACGCTACGGCGTTGGCAACATTTGCCCGGCAGTTCCGAAATCCGCTTGTCCTTATCCTAATCTTCGCTGCGGGTGTCTCGGCCTTGGTCGGGAACGGCAATGAGGCGGTCATCATCGGCCTGATCGTGCTAGCAAGTTGCGTCCTGAGTTTTACACAGGAGTACTCCGCCTCAAGGGCAATGGAGAGCCTGCGCAGGCAGATTTTCACAATGGCCGTTGTTTTGCGAAACGATGTGGAAAAAAGTGTGCCTGCGCAGGAGATTGTGCCCGGTGACATACTTAGATTGTCGGCCGGCAATCTCATTCCCGCAGACAGTATCATCCTCGAGGGCCGCGATTTTAACGTCAGTGAGGCGGTGTTGACCGGGGAAACATTCCCAGTGGTCAAATCTGCGGGCTTGTCGGCAATTAGTGCGACAGTCTCCCAACGCACCAACATGGTGTTCATGGGCACATCCGTGCGCAGCGGCACGGCAACCGTGTTGGTGGTCAGCACAGGAAACCAGACCGAGTTCGCGAAGATCGCCAAAGCCCTGGAGCGCCAAATACCCGAAACGGACTTTGCCAGGGGCATTCGTCGCTTCGGCACACTGATGACCGAGATCATGCTGACGATCGTTATCGTTGTCTTCGTCTCCAACCTTCTCCTGCATCGACCACTGATCGACTCCCTGCTTTTTTCGCTGGCGCTTGCAGTCGGGCTGACGCCGGAGCTTCTACCGGCAATCATCAGCATCACCCTTTCAAAAGGCGCGCGGAGGATGGCGGAGAACGGCGTCATTGTCAGACGGCTGGAAGCCATCGAGAATCTCGGCAGCATGGATATTCTTTGCACCGACAAGACCGGAACACTCACGGAAGGTGTCATTCATCTCGACGGTTGTTTTGGTACTGACGCGAGACCTTGCGACGAAGTCTATCGATGGGCGAAATTGAATGCGACCCTCCAGTCAGGTCTTAAGAACCCTCTTGATGAAGCGATCGCTGCGGCGGCCGACAACCCAGGCGACCGGGATATGTCCACGTATTCGAAGATCGACGAAACCCCGTATGATTTCATTCGCAAGCGGCTGACCGTCGTCGTTCGCCAATCGCCCGGTGACCCGACTGATCTGATGATCTGCAAGGGAGCTATGAGCAATGTAATGAGCGTGTGTACGTCGGTCATGGTCGCGGATCGGCCCGAGATCCTGGATGATGCACGCAAGCAAAGCCTTGACGAGGCGTTCAAGGTTTGGAGTGCACAAGGTTTCCGTGTCCTTGGCCTGGCGATCCGCCAAATTAGTCGCCAGCCGACATACAGTCGTGATGATGAGACACAAATGTCCTTCGCCGGCTTCCTGCTTTTTCTTGATCCGCCGAAAGCCGGCATCAAGGACGCACTTGCCCATCTCGCCAGCCGTGGTATCGGGATAAAAGTCATTACCGGCGATAACCGTTATGTCGCCCGGCACCTGGCCGAAACGATCGGCCTGGATTGTGAACAAGTCCTGACGGGCGACGAGCTCAATCGGATGACGAAGAGTGCCCTTTTCGGCAAGGCGTCCAAGACGAACCTTTTCGTTGAAATCGATCCGAACCAGAAAGAGCGGATCATCGCGGCGCTGCGGTCGCATGGCCACGTTGTCGGTTATTTGGGTGACGGAATAAACGACGCGCCTGCTCTCCACGAAGCAGACATTGGTATTTCCGTCGATGGCGCAGTCGATGTTGCCCGCGAGGCCGCAGATATGATTCTTCTAAAGCAGGACCTGGGTGTCCTTCTGCGCGGGATCGACGATGGTCGCCGGACTTTCGCCAATACGATGAAATATGTGTCGATCACGACCAGTGCCAATTTCGGCAACATGATCAGCATGGCCATTGCATCACTGTTCCTGCCCTTCCTGCCATTGCTGGCCAAGCAGATCTTGCTCAATAATCTTCTGTCGTCGATCCCATCGCTGGCTATAGCCAGCGACAATGTCGATCCGGGACAGATCGAAGCGCCCCACCGCTGGGACATCGGGTCGGTGCGGAGGTTCATGTTTAGCTTTGGGCTCGTCAGCTCTGCCTTCGATTTTCTGACCTTCGGCTTTCTACTTTTGGTCATGCACGCAACGCCCGATATCTTCAGGACTGCTTGGTTTATCGAATCTCTGATCACACAACTTGCCATCGTGCTCATCGTGCGCACACATTTTCCGTTCTGGAAGAGCCGCCCGGGTCCCTTGCTTTCGAGCATGACGCTGGCAATCGCGCTGCTAGCTGTCGCCATTCCCTATCTCCCTTTTGCTGATTGGTTCGGCTTCGTGCCTCTTCCATTGTCAGTCATGCTGGGTCTCGTGGCGATCACGATGATGTATCTCATTGTATCGGAAGCTACGAAACGGTGGTTTTTCGCGCGGGAGCAACATCATGGGGGCCATCGAGGCAAGGTCAGGACACCAATACGGCGGCACCGCTGAGACCGCCGTGGCGCAGGTGAGAAGGGAAACAACACAACACGGTATCGGTGACATTGCTGCGGCAATGGAGCCGTATGATCTCCAGAAGCGCGCTTGTCGGCTTCATCGCCAGACCGATCGATCCTAGAAGATCTTTGCCTATAGCAACAATCTGGACGGCGCGACCACGGCCGCGCCGATGCCTTGCGGGTTCGGTTTCAGGAAACTCTGATGTGGTCGACAACCGCGTTCACGCCTGGTGCCGACCACGCGGCACGTTCGACTGCGCTGCGTTCCGGCCAAGCATGCACATGGCCTTCCAGAGTCACCTTGCCGTCGGCGACCAGAACCGTGATTCCGTTAGCCTCAACTTCGGCTGTGCGTTTCAGTGCATCTTCGATGCGTTTCTTCACATCAAAACTGGAAACTAGCGGCTTGACTTCGATGTTGTTGGTAACGCCGATGAGGCCAGTTAGGCGTTTAACGGCGTCCAGTGCTGCGATTTTTTGGTATTGCCACTCTACCTTGCCAGACAACGTGACCCAACCCTTCGTGACCTTGGCCAGTACCGCGTCGTTCGGAACGGTTGTATTCCAGTTGATTGAATTCAACGCGCGCTTGGCGATTTCGTCATCCGCCGTCGTGTTGGTCCCAAATGGGCGCACCTCGATTTCCTGAGCGATGCCACGTACGCCCCTTACTCTGCTGACGACGTTTTCGACCTCAATTTTCTGAAAATAGCTGGGTACGTGGCCAGTCAGGGTGACGACCCCGCTGTCAACGGCTACCCCGATGTCTGCAGCATCGATACTTGGTTCAAACTCCAGCTCATCGATGATGTTCTGCCTCAAAGCCATATCACTCATAATTTTCGTCCTTTCGTTTTTGACGCAGGAACGTTCCTGCTTGAAGCACCCCAACTATCTGTCTGCACACCATCCGCGTCTTTGACGTGGGTCAAAATAGACGTATTCGCCCCATCCAGCAGCTGCTAAGCGAAACCATCGTGAATGCCCGCGCCACGCGCGTGACAAGACAGAGATAATATTGGCCGGATTACAGCGCTTCTTCATGATCGCTGGCCTGCCTTGTCGCTCTTGGCGGAAGAACGCAGGGACTTTGACCGGCATCAAATCGCTCCTTGCGGTTTGATGCCAGTATTCCTGGTGTCAACCCAATTCAGGAGGGAGCCATGGCTTCGATCGATACCAGCGTACCAGTCCGCAACTCATCGAAAGCGCTAGCGGGGAAACTTCGTCTGGGGTCGCTGACTGCTCTCGTCATCGGCTCGATGGTCGGATCAGGGGTTTTCAGCTTGCCGCAGAATATGGCGGCAGGCGCCGGACCGCTTGCCATCCTGATCGGCTGGGGCATTACAGCAGCCGGGATGCTCGCACTCGTATTCGTTTATCAGTCGCTCGCCACCCGCAAACCGGAACTCGACGCCGGACCTTATGCCTATGCCAAAGCGGGATTTGGTCCGTTCATCGGATTTAACAGCGCCTGGGGATACTGGATCAGCGCCTGGATTGGCAACGTCTCGTATGCGGTCATCGTGTTCAGTGCGTTGTCCTATTTCTATACCTCCTTTGGTGACGGCAACACTTGGCAGGCGGTACTGGGAGCTTCCGTTCTCCTATGGGCCGTGCATTTTCTGATCCTTGCCGGGATCCGACAAGCTGCCATCACCAACCTCGTTGTCACCGTGGCGAAGATCGCGCCGATTGTCGTGTTCATCGGCGTGGTTGCAGTGGCCTTCAAGCTCGATGTTTGGTCACTCGACTTTTCCGGGCTCGGCAATGCCGGTCTCGGCTCAATCACCGCACAGGTCAAAAGTACCATGCTCGTCACCTTGTGGGTCTTCATCGGGATCGAGGGGGCGAGCGTGTTCTCGGGGCGCGCAGAGCGTCGCCGCGACATTGCAATGGCAACGGTGCTCGGCTTCTTCACCTGCCTTATGCTCTACGCCCTCGTCTCCCTGCTGTCTCTGGGCATCCTCAACCAGTCGGATCTTGCAAATTTGAAGAACCCATCAATGGCCGGCGTTCTGGAAGCCGTGGTCGGGCCGTGGGGGGCGGTAGTGATCAACTTTGCCCTCGTTGTCTCGGTGATTGGCGCATTTCTCAGCTGGACCTTACTGGCGGCGGAAATCCCCTTTGCCGCCGCCAAGGACGAGACTATGCCGCAGTTCTTCAGCAGGGAGAACAGACATGGTGTGCCATCGGCCTCTCTGCTGATCACCAACGGACTGGTTCAGCTATTCATCATTGTGACCCTGCTTGCACACAGCACCTATCAGGCCCTGTTCTCGATCGCGTCTGTTGCCATTCTCGTCCCTTACATCTTTTCGGGCGCCTATGCGGCGAAGCTTGCAATCACCAGCGAAAACTATCGACCGGGAGAAAACCGGGTTCTGCCCATGCTCGTTGGTCTTTTGGCGACCTTGTATGGAGCGTGGCTGCTTTATGCCGCAGGTTTGAACTACCTCTATATGTGTGCCGCTCTCTATGCTCCCGGCATCCTTTTCTACGCCTGGGCCCGTTTCGAGACGGAGCGTCGCCTTTTCCATCCAGTCGAGGTCGCGATCGCGATCGTTCTTGGTGCCCTGGGCCTCTATGCCGCCTACCAGATGTGGACCGGCGCGATCAGCGCTCTGTGAAAGGAGAATGTCATGAGCACTCTTGGCGTTCACTCAGAGACCGGTCGGTTGCGAGAGGCCATGGTCCATCGACCGGATCTCAGTTTGCGTCGTCTGACGCCGGACAACTGCAAGGCACTCCTTTTCGATGACGTCCTCTGGGTCAAGCGTGCGCGGCAGGAACACGATATCTTTGTTGATGCCCTGCGTGAACAGGGCGTACTGGTGCAATCTTTCGGTGAACTCCTGTCCGAGACCCTGGAATTGCCGGAGGCGCGAAAATGGCTTCTCGATCAACGCGCGGACGCCTCGGTTGTCGGCCTTGATACGGCGGATGAACTGAGGGGCTGGCTGAACGAGATGGCCAGCGATCAACTGTCCACTCTTCTGGTGGGCGGGATTGCCCGGGCCGAATTGCCTTTTCAACCAGCGGGTCTGACCGGCCGCACCCTTGCGCCGCAAGACTTCGTCTTGCCGCCATTGCCCAATCAGTTGTTCACGCGAGACAGCTCCTGTTGGGTTTATGGCACCGTCTCTGTCAATGCCATGTACTGGCCGGCCCGCAGACCAGAAGCTACAAATGTCGAAGCTGTTTACCGGTACCATCGGCGCTTTCGCGATGCTGGGTTCCCGCTGATCTCCCCGGACACGCAGCGCGCCGGAGCGAGCCTTGAGGGGGGTGACGTCATGCCGATCGGCAACGGGGCTGTTCTGATCGGCATGGGAGAGAGAACGACGGCACAGGCTGTCGATGCTCTGGCGCGCCATCTCTTCAGGACAGGAACGGCGACACATGTGATCGCTGCGTTGATGCCCAGAGACCGCAGTTTCATGCATCTCGACACGGTGTTCACCTTCTGCGACCGCGATCTGGTGACCATGTATCCGCCGGTCGTTGATCGCATCAGAAGCTTTTCACTGCGGCCGGGCTCTGCGCAAGGCAGCGTCGACGTCACAGAGGAGAGCGAGAGTTTCATCTCGGTCGTGGCGGCCGCGCTGGGACTGAAGGCGTTGCGCGTCGTGGCAACGGGGGGTGACTGCTACGAGGCAGAGCGGGAGCAATGGGATGACGGCAACAATGTTGTGGCGGTCAGACCCGGGGTCGTCCTCGCCTATGACCGCAATGTCTACACCAACACGCTCCTTCGACGCGCCGGTGTCGAGGTCATCACCATCGAGGGGGCGGAACTCAGCCGTGGCCGAGGGGGCGGTCACTGCATGACATGCCCGCTCATCCGCGATCCCATTTAACTCATACCGGAGGCCCGAAAATGTCGATCAATCTCCATGGACGCAGCGTGCTGACGCTTGATGATCTCAGCCCGGATGAAATCCGGTTTCTGCTCCGGCTGGCGGCCGATTTGAAACAAGCGAAATTGGCCGGAACGGAACAGCCGCGCTTGTCGCGGAAAAATATCGCCTTGATCTTTGAGAAGGATTCCACCCGGACGCGATCGGGCTTTGAAGTGGCGGCCTATGACCAGGGCGCGCACGTCACCTATATCGGCCCTTCCGGGAGCCACATCGGCCACAAGGAAACGATGAAGGATACAGCGCGCGTCTTGGGCCGCATCTACGATGCGATCGAATATCGCGGATTTGCCCAAAGCTCAGTGGAAGACCTTGCGAAATTCGCAGGTGTTCCCGTCTACAATGGCCTGACGAATGAAGCGCATCCAACCCAAGTTCTTGCCGACTTCATGACAATGCGCGAGTTCACCCATAAGCATTTGTCCGACATGGTCATGGCCTTCGTCGGTGATGGCCGGGATAACGTCGCGCTCTCGCTGGCAACTGGCGCCGCGAAGGTGGGCATGGATTTTCGGGTGATTTCGCCAAGAGAGCTCTGGCCTGCCCCCGACGTCATCGAAAATCTCGCGGCCGAGGCTCGAAAGAACGGCGGGGTCTTCTCCATTGGGGAGCATATCCGTCCCGGCGTCCTGAGGGCGGATTTCGTCTACACCGATGTCTGGCTTTCGATGGGTGAGGACGAGGCTGCCTGGCCCGACCGCATCCGCCTGCTGTCGCCATACTGCGTGACGACAGACGTGATGACCGCGACGGAAAATCCCTATGCCAAATTCATGCACTGCCTCCCTGCGTTCCACGACAGGAATACGGATGTGGGCGCCCGCATTTTCCAACGGTTCGGCTTGGATTGCATGGAAGTCACGGACGAGGTTTTTGAGTCCAAAACTTCCATCGTCTTTGATCAGGCGGAAAACCGGATGCACACGATCAAGGCGCTGCTCGTCGCAACGATGGGAGGCTAGGATGTTGATTGTCGCGGCGCTGGGAGGAAATGCGCTTCTCAAACGAGGGGAGAGTATGACGGCTGAAAACCAGCGTGCCAATATCAAGCGGGCTGCATCGGCGTTGGCAACATTGATCTCTGCCGGCCATGATCTTGTCGTTACGCACGGGAACGGTCCTCAGGTGGGGCTTCTTGCACTCCAGTCTATGACCCCTCCGGGTTCGCCGTTTCCCCTCGACGTTCTGGATGCCGAAAGCGCTGGAATGATCGGTTATGTCCTTGAACAAGAACTGGCAAACGTCGTCGACAACCGCCGGTTTGCGACACTACTAACCCAAATCAAGGTCGATCCATCTGATCCGGCTTTTGACTATCCAACCAAGTTTATTGGACCAGGCTATGATCTGGCAACGGCTCGGTCTTTGGCCGACCAGCGGGGATGGAAGATCGCTGCCGACGGAGACAAGTGGCGCCGGGTGGTTGCCTCGCCCCGGCCACTGGCGATCCTGGAGGTTCCAGTCATTGCCAGTCTCGTTCAACAAGGCGTTATCGTTATCTGCGCAGGGGGTGGAGGTATTCCAGTCGTGGAACGAGAGGACGGAATTCTGGTCGGCGTAGAAGCGGTTATCGACAAGGACCTGGCGAGTGCCATGCTTGCAAGAGACCTGAAAGCGGACATGCTGCTTTTGCTGACTGACGTCGATGCGGTCTATCGCGATTTCGGCACACCGGCCGCTTGCGCCCTGGGGCATGTAAACCCGGCTTCGCTCCAGGTGAGTGCATTCCCGTCTGGATCGATGGGGCCGAAAGTCGCCGCGGCAGTCGAATTTACCACCCTCACAGGCAAGATAGCGGCAATCGGCAACCTCGAAGAAGCCATCGATATTGTTTCCGGCAAACGGGGGACATGGATCGACGGCACGATGCCACGGGATCCGTCGTAACTGCAAGCCAAGATTCCACCGTCGCTCGCTCTGGCAAGTGCAACAGTTTTGAAAGGAGTGGCAACCGTGATGCAAAAGCTCCTGTTGTTTGTGCTCCTCATTATGATCGCGCTCGTCTTAAGCATCCTGTTCGTCAAACATTCTCAGGATAGGAAATATCGGACCGTTCAGACTGAAACCTGGTTGGAGAAGAGCCTCCGCACAGATCGATTTTCGTCCATTTCGCCGACCTTTGATGCGGATCATTGCCCGTATTGCGTACAGATCTAGGCTGGCACACTGAACCCAAGCGAGGAGACCCACATGATCGCCCAGCCAATCATCCACTTCCACGGCGCCGCAGGGACCGTCACGGGCTCTTGTTTCCTCCTGGAGCACGACGGAAACCGGGTTCTCATCGACTGCGGCATGTTCCAGGGATCGAAAACGGAAAAGGAGCTGAACTATCGCCCCTTCCCCTTTGCCGCGTCGCAGATCAACGCTGTTGTCCTGACCCACGCTCACATCGATCACTCCGGATTAATGCCGAAGCTTGTCAAAGACGGGTTTGACGGGCCGATCTATGCAACCGCGGCGACCCTCGATCTGTGTACCATCATGCTTGCCGATTCCGCACATATCCAGGAAATGGAAGTCGAGCACCTGAACCGGCGCAACCAAAGACGGGCGAGGGAGCCGGTAACACCGATTTACACGACCACAGACGCCGCGGTGTGTATGACGCAGTTTCAGGCCATTGCATTCCAGGCGTGGCATGAGGTGGTGCCCGGGATTCGGTTCCGTTTCTGGAACGCTGGCCACCTTCTCGGGTCCGCGTCTGTCGAACTCGAGGTTGGGGACGGTGGTAACCGCCAGCGCATCCTGTTTTCCGGCGATCTCGGCCCGTCCAACAAACTCCTGCAATTCGATCCGGAAGCACCAACAGGATGGGACTACATTGTCTGCGAAAGCACCTATGGCGACACCACGCGATCCGAGATGTCAGAGGAGATACGGCGAAGTAGGCTGCGTGACGAAGTCAGGGAAGCTGCGCGCCATCGCGACGGGGCTCTCATCATCCCTTCCTTTGCGGTGGAAAGGACGCAGGAACTTCTGGCCGATCTGATCATCCTGATGGAAAGACACGAGATTGCATCATGCCCGGTCATTATCGATTCGCCGCTGGCCGCTCGCGCCAGCCAGATTTTTCAAAAATACGCGCGGGTTCTCCAGAACGGCGATGCATTGGTGCGGGCCATGAGGTCGAGGAATGTCCGGTTCACCGAAAGTGCGGAACAGTCAAAAGCCATCGATTCCCTTCACGGATTTCACATTGTGATTGCAGCAAGCGGAATGTGCGAGGCTGGCCGCATTCGACATCGACTTAGGAACTGGCTCTGGCGCGAAGAGGGAACAGTCCTGCTTGTCGGTTATCAGGCTGCAGGAACACTGGGACGTATCCTGTCGGATGGGGCCACGATCGTAAAAATTCAGGGCGACGATATCATGGTGCGCGCCAGAATTCGCAAACTGGACGTCTACAGCGGTCATGCGGACGGCACGGAACTTGAATCCTGGGTTAAGGCGCGGCTACCTGTCAGAAAGGCCGTCTTCCTGGTTCATGGCGAATTGGAAGCGCTTGCGGGGCTGCGCCAGCGACTGTCGGGTTACCTTCGGCCGGACCAGATCGTTGAGCCCCGGCTGGACGCCGCCTATCGTCTTGACGCTAAAGGCGTCGTGGACATCTCTCAAGCAGCGCCTCCTCCGCGTATCGATCCGGTGCAGGCGGGTCATCGCGACTGGCATAATGACGTTCAAGCTCTTATTCTTGATCTTCAGGAGCAATTGGCATCGGCCGCTGACGAAAAGGTACGAGGCGTGATCATCCGCAGGATACGACGGGCTTTAAGCGACCAATTGGACCAAGTTGGGGAACGGTAATGCCCGGTTAATTTTATCAATGTGCGTTAGGCGCAACGATGCGACCATTCACCGCCTGGACGCCGAGACAGACGCAACATTGAAATGGAAAATAGTCGTTGAAACCGTCTTCGCAGGAGTGGCAATCCCCACTGTTTGACAACTCGTTGTTCCGCTTCATATGGCGCGTGAGTGGCGCCCATCAGGTGGGTGTAGCGATTATTTCTGTCGTCCTTTTTGCAATTGGCGCAGTTCCGCTGGAGCTTCAACGGAGGATTGTGAATACGGCAACCGACGGAGGACCTTTCCGGACGATTTTGGTTCTCGCGTGTCTATACGCAGGGCTGTCACTTCTCGAAGGCCTCATCAAGCTCGGCCTGAACATCTATAGAAACTGGATCGGCGAATCGGCCATTCGTTGGCTCAGACTGACTGTCTTTGAAATGGCCGCGCAGCCGCAAACGAAAACTCCTGATGTCAGCGAGGGCGTCCAACTGTCCATTGTGATTGCTGAGGCAGAATCCATCGGCGGTTTCGTTGGTGACAGCTTCTCCCAACCGTTGCTACAGATCGGAATTTTGACGACGGTAACATCCTATCTCATTTTTCTGCAGCCACTCATGGCCCTGGTGATCGCCCTCGTGTTTCTTCCACAAGTTGCCTTCGTGCCAATTCTGCAAAATGCAATCAACCGGCGGGTCGGTGAGAAGACCTCGATCATGCGCCAGGTGAGCGTCTCCATCGTCGAAGTCGGGGGTGTCTTCGACGCAGATGGCACGCAGCGGTCGCGTATACAGACGGTGTTCGAAATCAACATGGGTATCTACAAGATCAAGTTCTCCATGAACTTCGTTATGAACCTGATGACCCAGATGGGCTATATAGGGATCTTAGCCGTCGGAGGATATTTCGTCGTGACGAAGAAGACTGAAATCGGCACAGTCATCGCGTTTTTATCCGGCCTGGGCAAGATCAACGACCCATGGGGAGAGTTGGTCGACTGGTATCGCAACCTGCGTGTCACACAGGTAAAGTACGATCTGGTGAAGAGCGTTATGCAGAGCACTTGAGGCGGCTGGGCCGCTGAACCGGTACCCTGGCATTGGCAGTTGAAAGCATCGTCCTTGCAGCAACGTCTTTTGCCTCCGTCTTTAAGGTTACCCAGCTGAAAGCGTAAAACTCGAACGCTTGAGGCAAATTTTATGGGTGTTGCGCTAGATCAAAGAGTAGCCGGATTGGACCGCTATTATCCTTGACCAAAGCAGACAGCAGTTGATCCCGTTCAACGGCGCCAACCCGCGTCTGTTCGGCCGATCCGAAGGAGACATCAAATGCTCGAAGATACCGATGACGACCTGACTACACGCACGGGTTTCCGCTTCCATGTGCGCCAAGCCACGCCGCAAGACGAAGCGATGGTTGCCGGGTTTTTCACACACGTGACGCCGGAGGACATCCGATTTCGTTTCCTCTCCGGCATGAAGACCGTATCTCACGAACGGCTCGTCGCATTGACGCGCGTCGATGATCCTCGGGTTGTGAATTTCCTGGCGTTTTCTCCGAATGAAACGCTACTTGCCGTGGCAATGCTCGCGGCTGGAGACGATCCTGAGCGCGGAGAAGTCGCGCTCACGATCCGCGATGACTTTAAGCATCAGGGGATAAGCTGGGAAATGCTTGAGCATATCTGCCGCTATGCGGAACGGCACAATTTCAAAAGCATTGAATCCTTGGAAAGCCGTGCAAACCATGCGGCGATCGATCTGGAGCGCGATATGGAGTTTCAGGTCTTCGACGACGAAGACGATCCGACCGTAGTCGTGCTGCGCCGAGATCTCAAACTACAGCCCGACGCGGCCTCAATCGACGGCAGCGAGGTTTCGCATATATTGCGATGATCCATTCAGGGCAATCCCTCCGTTCGGAGCGTCGCAGAGACCGAAGCAGGCGTTCATCGTGCAACTCTGAAAAGGAACCGATTGGCCAATGGAGACGATGCCGGGACACAGCCGTTACGATTCCTTCGTCCGTAGAGCCATCGCCATTTCACCAATGCGGACGGCAGTGGTCCATCCCTGCTCGGAGGAAACCCTCCGCTCCGCGATTGATCTGAAAACCCAAGGACTTCTCGACCCGTTGTTGATCGGGCCAGAGCACAAAATCAGGGCGATTGCCGAGGCGGCGGAACTTTCTCTCGCCGGTATCGACATCGAGCCGGTCGAGCACAGTCATGCTGCAGCCAACCACGCCGTCGTACTCGCCTCGACCGGCAAGGTCGCGGCATTGATGAAGGGCAGCCTCCACAGCGACGAACTGCTTTCCGCCGTCTTGTCACCCACCTCCAAGCTTCGAACAGAACGCCGCATCAGCCACGTCTACGTGATGGATGTGCCGGCTTACAGAAAGCTGCTGGTTATCACCGATGCTGCAATCAATATTCGGCCGAACCTCGATCAAAAAAAGGACATTTGCCAGAACGCCATCGATCTCATGCGGCTTCTCGGCGTTGAAAGGCCGCTCGTTGCAGCGCTCGCAGCCGTCGAAACTGTCAACAGCAAGATGCCTGCAACGCTGGACGCCGCCGCCTTAACAGTGATGGCTGCGCGCGGCCAGATCGAAGGCGCGATTGTCGATGGTCCGCTTGCCTTCGACAACGCGATCAGCATCAAGGCCGCGCGGGCCAAATGCATCAATTCGCAGGTGGCAGGGCAAGCAGACATCCTTCTGGTTCCCGATCTCGAAGCCGGAAACATGCTGGCCAAGCAACTCATCTATTTCGCAGGCGCGGATGCCGCAGGACTTGTCCTTGGCGCGCGCGTTCCCATTATCCTGACAAGCCGCGCGGATTCGGCCAAGGTTCGCATGGCCTCGGCAGCCCTCGCTGTGCTGACCGCCGCAAAACGCCATGAACCAAAGGCGATCGCATGACGGGCAAACTCCTCCTGACGTTCAATGCCGGCTCATCCACGGTCAAGATTGGCATCTTCGAGTTGGGTGACAAAGGGCTAGAGCGGTGCGGCAAGGCGGTTGTTGATTTCGGCTCCCATTCGCTGCAGCTGACTGTGAAGGAAGCTACGACGCACCTCGACCTTGCTCGACAGAGTGAAAGAGGCGACGATTTGTCGGGGCTGATGGAAGAGGTCTTCAGGGCGCTGGGCGGGCATTTTGATCTTGATTCGGTAACGGCTGCAGGCCACAGGGTCGTTCATGGCGGCGATCTCTTCTCCGGTCCAGCCGAGGTGACTGCCAGGACCCTCGAGCAGATCACGTCGCTGACGGATCTTGCGCCACTTCACCAGCCACAGGCGCTGCGACTTGTCAGAGCGGTCAAACACCTGCGGCCGGATCTTTTCCAGACCGCTTCATTCGATACCACGTTTCACGCCACGCAGCCGGATCTCGTCCGCCGGTTCGCAATTCCGCGCGTCTATCACGAGCGAGGTATCAAGCGATACGGGTTCCACGGTCTTTCCTACCAATCCGTTTCCAGTACCTTGGCCTTGAAGTCGCCGGAAGTCGCCCATGGCAAGGTCATTATGGCTCATCTTGGCAGCGGCGCCAGCCTGTGCGCGATGGATAACGGGACCAGTCGCGATTCCAGCATGGGCTTTTCAACGCTCGACGGTATCCCGATGGCTACGCGTCCCGGCTGGCTCGATCCCGGTGTGCTCCTGCATTTCCTGGGACCGCTCGGAAAGACCGTCGGGGAGGTGGAGGAAATGCTCTACCACCAGTCCGGCCTGCTCGGCGTCTCTGGTGGATTGAGTGGCGATATACGTGAGCTCTTCGACGATGATGGGGCGGTTGCAAAGGAAGCAATTGACCTCTTTACGCTACGGATCGCCGGTGAAATCGGTCGGCTCGCGTCGACGCTCAAGGGACTTGACGCCCTAGTGTTCACGGCAGGCATCGGTGAGAACCAACCGAGGGTTCGCGAACTCGTCACCGAAAGACTTTTTTGGCTTGGCGTCGAGTTGGATAGGCGCGCGAATGACATGAACGCATTCAAGATCAGCACTGCCGCGAGCCGGATCGCTGTTTACGTTATTCCAACGGACGAGGAAATGGTGATCGCAGAAGAATGCCTCGCCGTCCTCAGTTCGCGAGATTTTCCACCGCATTCATAAGTCGATCGTGGATACGGTCCGTCTCTGGCGCGACGCTCCCGATGTACCAAAGGAACAAACCGATGCAGTCAGATATCTCCCTGGCCCCAAGTCCTGCGATAACTTCGGAAGAACTGACACTGATCGACCGCTACTGGCACGCGGCCAACTATCTGTCCGTTGGACAGATCTATCTTCTCGACAACCCGCTGCTGCGTGAACCGCTACAGGCGGAGCATATCAAGCCCCGTCTGCTCGGTCACTGGGGGACGACGCCCGGTCTCAACTTCATCTATACCCACCTCAATCGCATCATTCGAAATCGCGATCTCAGCATGATCTACGTCTGCGGGCCGGGTCATGGCGGGCCGGGTATGGTTGCAAGCACTTATCTCGAAGGCAGCTACAGCGAAATTTATCCGGATATATCGCAGGACGCCGCCGGCATGCAGAAGCTTTTCCGGCAGTTTTCCTTCCCAGGTGGAATCCCCAGCCATGCCGCGCCGGAAACGCCCGGCTCCATCCACGAAGGCGGCGAACTCGGTTACGCGCTGGTGCACGCCTATGGCGCGGCGTTCGACAATCCGGATCTCATCGTAGCCTGTGTTGTCGGCGACGGCGAGGCTGAGACCGGGCCGCTTGCCGCGAGTTGGCAGTCAAACAAGTTCCTCAATCCGGCCCGCGACGGCGCCGTTTTACCTATCCTGCATTTGAACGGCTACAAGATCGCCAATCCGACGCTGCTGGCCCGCACGAGCGACGAAGATCTCGACAATCTGTTTCGTGGCCTTGGCTACGAGCCCTTTTTCGTTGAAGGACATGAACCGGGAGATATGCATCGGCAGATGGCTGCCACCCTCGACACGGTTTTCGATCGCATTCGCATCATTCAGCAAGATGCGCGCGAAAGTGCCTCTCAGGAAGGCTGCCCGCGCTGGCCGATGATCGTGCTGCGCAGCCCAAAGGGCTGGACCGGTCCCAAGGAAGTCGACGGCAAGAAGGTCGAGGGCTTCTGGCGGGCACATCAGGTGCCGGTCGCCAATTGCCGGGGAAATGCCGACCACCGCAAGATTCTCGAAGACTGGATGCGCAGCTACGATCCGCAAGACCTTTTCGATGTCGGCGGACGGCTTAAGCCCGAGCTGCAGGCACTGGCGCCGATGGGTGAGCGGCGTATGGGCACCAATCCCCATGCCAATGGCGGGCTGCTGCGCAAGGAACTCGTTGTGCCTTCGATCCGGGACTACGCCGTGCCCGTGACCGCCCGCGGCGGCTCCATGGTGCAGACGACTGAAATTCTCGGACACTATCTGCGTGACGTCTTCAAACTCAATGACGATAACGCCAACTTCCGGATTTTCGGCCCCGACGAAACGGAATCGAACCGCCTTGGGAGCGTATTCGAAGTTACCAATCGTGTCTGGATGGAGGCGATCGAACCATACGACGTCCAACTCTCGCGTGATGGCCGAGTGATGGAAGTCCTGAGTGAGCATCTGTGCCAGGGTTGGCTGGAAGGCTACCTGCTCACCGGCCGCCACGGGTTGTTTTCCTGCTACGAAGCTTTCATCCACATCATCGATTCGATGTTCAACCAGCATGCCAAATGGTTGAAGGTGTCGCGGGAGCTTCCATGGCGCAAACCGGTATCGTCGCTCAACTACCTGCTGACATCGCATGTCTGGCGGCAGGATCATAATGGCTTCAGCCATCAGGATCCCGGCTTCTTGGACCTTGTTGCTAACAAGAGAGCCGACACGGTCCGAATCTATCTGCCCCCGGATGCCAATACTCTCCTTTGGGTCGGCGATCACTGCCTGAGAACCTGGGACCGGATCAATGTCATTGTCGCGGGCAAGCAACCGGAGCCTCAGTGGCTGACAATCGACGAGGCGGCACAGCACTGCGAAGCCGGTATCGGCATATGGGACTGGGCCAGCAATGAGGAGGGCTCGGTTGAGCCAGACGTCGTGATGGCCTGCGCGGGCGATGTACCGAGCCTGGAGGCGCTGGCGGCCGTGAAGCTGCTGCGCGAGGCAATCCCTGAACTCAGCATCCGGGTCATCAACGTGGTCGACCTGCTTTCCCTTCAGTCGCAAGAGCATCATCCGCACGGCCTCTCTGACGACGCGTTCGACCGCCTGTTCACAAAAGACCGGCCGATCATCTTTGCCTATCACGGCTACCCCGCCCTCATCCACCGGCTGACCTACAAACGCACCAACCACGGGAACATCCACGTTCGCGGCTTCATCGAGGAAGGCACCACGACGACGCCATTCGATATGACTGTTTTGAACGAGCTCGACCGCTTTCACCTGGCGATAGAGGCGATCAAGCGCGTGCCTGGCCTGAAGGAGAATGCCGATGCGGCCATCGCCGCTCTTGAGAGCAAACTCGTGGAACATACCCTCTATGTGCGCGAACATGGCGAGGACATGCCGGAAATTCGCGATTGGAAATGGGACCGGTGATGCGCATGGCCGGATCGAAACCTTGCTGGGACAGAAGTGCAGGCGGACCCGGCTGGGACAGCGCCGGTTCTAAGCGGGCGAGCAAGGCAATCGCAGTTGTATGGCTCATCCAAGGCGACGGATCAGTGCCAGCCAGATAGAATTCCAACGGGTGCCCATGTGGAGGTGGCCTTGGGATCGTTCTGTCGACTTTGACCATCGGCGTTGGAGGTTTTGCTATTTTCTGGTGGCTGCTACAGCAGGGATACGAGGTTTCGCAAGCACGAAACATGCTGCTCCTGCTTTTCGTGATATTTGAAAACTTCCAGACGTTCCTCAGTCGCTCAGAACGCAAGTCGATCGTTGCATTGGCCTTCCTCGGTAACCCGCTGCTGCTCTTGAGCATTGTCGCGTCCCAGGCACTGCACCTGTCCGCGATGTGTATTCCTTGGTTGCGCGAGACACTTCAGCTCACGCCGATTTCGCTCGCACAATGGGCCTGGATCTGCGTCGCCGCTTCCTCGATCCTTTTCGTCAGTGAACTCGACAAATGGCTGATGCGCAGATCGACCGTGATCTGAATGCCCTGAATTGCGCTGTATCAAAGCGCTGAACGGCGTAATCCGCCAAGGTGGCGACACGCTAAAGGATAGCAGCCTTAGGAGACGACGATGCTTGCCAGGGACCTGATGACAACAAACGTGGCTTATGTGACGGTGGGCACGAGCCTCAAGCGGGCGATACAAATTATGATCGACCGAGATGTAAGTGGCCTACCGGTGATCGACGATGCTGGGGGCGTGTGTGGGATGTTGACCGAGGGAGACTTATTGAAGCGCCACGAGTTCAACGGCAGCCATGAAATCGGACACCTTCAGCCGGACGTGGCGTTTTTCGAAAGATATTCCAAACAACACGGGCGAGCGGTCGAAGATTGCATGACGGCCAACGTTGTCGCCACTTCGCCGCAAGCTACGCTTGCCGAAATCGTCGCACTGATGCGCCGTCACAATATCAAACGGATTCCCATCCTCACGAACGGCAGGCTCTCGGGGATCGTCAGTCGGCGCGACGTTCTCAAGGCCATCTCTGCAACACCAGAGCCCGTCGCTCTCGGTGATGATGCACTACGGCTGGCAGTTTCGACGCGGCTTCAAGCGGAATTGGGACTTGGCCGGGAGAAAGTGGAGGTCAATGTCCGGGATTCAGTGGTGGAGGTAATTGGCGAATTCGAATCCGATGCGGCGTGCGAAGCCGTAAGGATCGTAACCGAAGCCATCGCCGGCGCCAGTTGCGTTGTCACCCGAAAGACTCGGCCTCGGCCAACTGCAGCGCAATAGCAATGCAGAATATGGCCGGCCCCCTCGGGTACGATTTCGCATCTTCGCGTGCGCCGGCTTGATTCCCGGCCATGCCGAATAATCACGCAAAGCCGCATGCGCAAGCCAGTCTAGGTACTCGCCATGCTGTGCTACCGTAGGTGTGACCCAGCGGGCACCCTTGAAGATTATGTCCGTTGAGTTGGCAAGCGGGCTTTCAGGCCTGCTTCCAGGAAACCCGGTAAGAGTAAGATGGACTCGATTATTCCACGTCTTGGCCTCGCCCTTGCTATTGGCCTTCTGGTTGGGCTTGAACGTGGTTGGCGGGATCGTGATGCCCCTGCCGGCAGTCGCACCGCCGGCATCCGGACATATGGTATTGCGGGCTTGCTTGGCGGTGCATTCGGCGCATTGGTGCAGGAACAGAACGGCGGAGTGATCTTCGGTTTAGGGTTCCTTGGTTTCGCACTGAGTTTCAGCTGGTTCAAGCTGCGCGAAGCCCGACGTGACGACGATTTCAGTGTCACCGGAGTTTGCGCAGCGCTCTGCGTTTTCGCGCTTGGCGGGATCGCTGTTGCCGGAGATTATCAAGCTGCCGCCGCGGCAGGCGCCGCCCTTGCAGCTCTGCTGGCAAGCAGGGAAGCGCTCCATGGCCTCCTGCAGCGCCTATCCTGGATCGAGTTGCGCTCGGCCCTCGTTCTCGCCGTGATGACCGCAATCATCCTTCCCCTCATTCCTAATCGCACAATCGATCCGTGGGGCGGATTGAATCCTTGGGAAGTTTGGCTTTTCACCGTGCTGAGCGCAGCGATCTCTTACACCGGCTATATCGCAGTCCGGCTGCTTGGCTCGACGAAGGGTCTGCTCGTCAGTAGCCTGGCAGGAGCGTTGGTTTCCTCAACCGCCGTCACAGCCAGTTTCGGACAGAAGGCCAGAAGCGGCGAGGCTCCTTTGCCGTTGGCTGGGGCCGCGATCCTAGCGGCCGTTGTATCAGTCCTTCGCGTCATGGCGATCGTTCTTGTTATCGCGCCAGCGGTCTTTCCCTTGATCGCCCCTGCTGCTCTCACCGCGGCAACGGTCCTGGCCGTTGCCGGCAGCTCCTTGATGACGTTGCGGGCCGCGCGACAGGAAGAGACTGTTACCGCGCGAAATCCGTTCGAACTCGGCCCCATTGTCATTTTTGCCAGTCTTTTCGCGCTGACCACGACCCTGAGTGCCGCGCTGGTGTCCCGTATTGGCGACAGCGGACTTGTCGCCCTCTCGGCCATCTCCGGGACATTCGATGTCGACGTTGCGGTCCTCAGCGCCTTGCGCACAGGCCAGCACGGTCCGCCGCCGCCGGTCATCGGCCAGGCAGTGCTTGCGGCTGTTGCCGCCAATGCCGTCGGGCGGCTGATCGTCGCAATCGCATCACGAACGCTCTTCTATTGGCTGCCGATAGCAATCGCCTCCATTCTGGCGATGAGCGCAGGCCTCGCCGTCTATCTGGTGACGCGGTAGCGGTGGAGCACCAAAATCGCTCGAAATGATACTGTAAATTTTAGCAAATGATTGGTTTCAGGCACATTCGCTGTAGCGTTGTAGGTCTGGATCAGCTTCGAGCTTGGGTTGTGCATCGAACGATGCCGCGGCGGACGGAAGCCTGGTGAGGAGCTCATCACCTCGGTGGGATACTACAGCCCTCTGTCATGGGTCCGGCTGATATCGCTTGGCCACGCTCATGCAGTTACCCGCGCCAGGAGACAGGTGCCTTCTTGAAAAGCTTCCACGCCTTCACGAGGGCGGCATTGCGGCGCTCGATGCATGCAGTGTGCCATCCCTCGATAAAGCCTGCGGCGTACTGAAGGGTTTGATTGCTTGGTTCATTCGCCAACTTTGCGATCAACTGACAGGTCACGACGGCATCGTTCAGTTCCCCAAGGCCGTCCAGTAAGGCTGAAATTCGATCGAGGAGCTTGTGTTGATGCCCATGTCTGCAGCGCTTCTGCTCGAAGCATTCCAAGGCATATCGCAATTTCTTGGCAGCGAGACGAACCTGATGGCGCTCCTCATTTCCAAGGCTTTGGAAGCCCCGCCCGAGCTTGAGGACGCGGCGGCGGCGGCGCTTTAGGAGTTTGTCTCTAAATTTTTCAGACGGCGCCAATAGCGCTTGGATGCCCTGTGGGGATGCCTCTTTACGCCATTTCTCCCCCTTCAATAAAAGCGAGATTCCGACAAGGAATCGGGCGCTTCTCGGATCGGTAAGGGCGGAATGTGCGCGTTGATATGCAAGCGTCCTTATCTCCTCCGCGCCATCCCGGATTGAATCGAATGCGTTTAACCTAGAGCATCCTCTCTCAACCTCCGGCAATGTCTCGGTAAGGAAGACATCCCAGGCGCGCGCATCGTTCAACTCGTTCAGTAACCACTTAGCCTCAGCCGATAACGATTTTGCCTCGGAATACGGCGCGATTGCACGAACAATTCCCAAGAGCAATCTCATACGACGCAACGCCACGCGATACTGATGGACTCCCTCGGTATTGTAACCGATTTCAGCGATCGGATGGACCTTCAGGAGGCGTGCGCTTGTGGCAGAGAAACTCGTGCGCAAAACGTCTCCAAGCGTTTCATTGCTTTTCGGCTTGACACTCTTTGTCCAGTCGTTGTCAGCGATTTCAATCACTTCGAACTTCCTTACAACCTCATTCATTTCCAGCTCCTTCGATGAAACCCGGGCCTGGTCGTTCCAACTAGGTCCTAAGGGAAGTCTTTTGGCCATTGCTCGGTTGACGGGTACGCAAACGCTGAGAACACCCTCCGTGCCCTTTTCGATCACCTTCTCGGCGTCATTCGGCGTCTCGCCGCGATCACCCGGCAAAGCTAGTGATTGACGGTCACGCATGAAATTTTCCTCATTTGCGGTTGTACCCGCTTCCAGCCTTTGGTCTAGACAATCTAGACCTGTGCGGGCTTGCTCTCATTGATGTACCTCAAAGTTCGAGGCTGCGACGGTCTTGATGTTCGTCCGGATATGCTGAGAGACGGCGCTTCATGACGTTCCCGCATTCGACGGCGCCCATCATCGCGGAATTTCAGTGGATAGCAGCGCGACGCTCTGCGGAACCCGCTCATCGGACTTTCTTCGTGCGGTTCGAGCTCGGACCCCGCCGCAAAAGACCTACACATTGGTTAGTCTTAAAATCGCTCATGCTATCGGGGTCGGGACTCAACGCTATGATGTTGGTACCGATCATTTTTAACGGCACCCGTTTCAACTCCAAGCGGAGCTGTCAGAGCAAAAGCCTTTATCAAAAGAACGCTGAAAACCGACGCGATCATAAGAATAATGATAATCAGAAGCAGCCATTTTAGGATGACTGCTTGAATCAAGCGGAGTTTGTTCTGCGCTGACCCTGTCAGGGCCTGCATCGTTCGAGCCCGGTCCTTCAAGCCCAGGCATCTGCTCCCCGATGTCGCCTTGACCTCGGACTCTTAAAACTCCCATGGTTTTCGCCAGGACACATTGCTTTTCGTCAAATTTTGCATGCCGACCCATCGACCGGCGAAATATGCACAATCGTGGCCATTACGCGCGGTCCGGGGAACAATGCGTCACATTGACATTGGATATGTCGGCTTTGCCAAGCTGGGCGCCCTGGAAATCGCTTAACCAACCATCCTTCCGCTTTGATGCGGATCAATGCGGATGTTCCGTTGCACTGGTTTAATAAAATTACCGAGCAAACCAAACGAATGGGACGCCCGAAGGATCGTCGCGGAGCGGGACGTTCACTAACGCGGCGGCCGCCGGACCCAATGATGGAGGAGAGCAAATGCCCTTCAAGACGATTCTCAGTGTGACTGGCGCGACGACGATCGATGACGATCTCCGCGTGGCGACCGATCTCTGCCGTCAAGTCGGCGCTCATTTAAGTGCTCTTGTTATAGCCCGGGCGCCAACCGGTAGATATGCCACCCTTTCGCCGGGATGGCTGGAAGAACGCGATCAGAACCTGCAGGCGCTCGATGCGTGCGCAAAGCGGGTTCGCGAAAAGCTGGCGCGAAACGAACTCTCGTTTGACGTCGGCAGCCTCTACGTGGAAGTGGCCGGGCCGAATTTCGACATTGGCGAGCGTGCGCACTACGCCGATCTCGTTCTGGTTGGTCCCAGTGTTTTTCGGGATTCCGATCTGAAGCAGCAGGTCATGGATGGTTGTCTTTTCCAGGCCGGCCGGCCACTGCTAATCGCGCCGCCTGGTAGCACCTCGACGCTGCAACCAAAAACGATCCTGTTGGCTTGGGACTCGCGCCAATCATCCGCGCATGCCGCACAACAAGCACTCGAACTCATGGTGAATGCTCGTTCCGTTCACGTTACCATGGTGGATCCAAACGCGGCGCCCTGGGCGAGCGGCGAAGAACCCGGCGCAGACGTCGCCGCTTATCTCGCCCGTCATCGGATCAACGTGACGGTTGACATATTGCCGAGCGCTGGTCGATCGGTCGCGCAGGTTCTGCAGCAACATGCCGTCGACGTCGCTGCTGATGTCATCGTGATGGGTGCCTACGGCCATTCCCGGCTCCGCGAGTTCATCGTCGGCGGTGTAACAAGATCGATGCTCGCGGAGGCAAGGCTCCCTATTCTGATGGGGCGTTGAGCGGGCGGAAGGACAATCGCCTATGCGACGATCAAAGGTTTCGAGGTCATGCGCGCTTTGCGCAAAGGACAGGCTGCGATTTTCAACCTAACGGGCGACATCCGTGGAGAAGCACGCATTGTTGAACGTCCCTTCGGCATCGGACCAAGCGCGCTGACGGAAGCGGTAGCACTGCTCGCTCAGAGTCTCGAGAACCGCGAGGCTGCCAGGTAATCGACGTACCAACCAACGGCCATTATGATCAAAATGGAAATTTGCAACAGAGCCCTCCAATTGCCCCGAGGAGAGAGAAGACGATGGCGCAGCGCCACCAGACGTGACCCTTGACCGCATGGATCCCGAAATTGGCAAAGGCATTGGCTGAAACGGCCAGTGCGCCCGTTCCTATGGCCACATGCGGCTCGCCGACGCCGACGACATAAAGCAGCAGCGGCGTCGCGAGGATTGAGCCGCCGCCACCGAGAAGACCAAGCATGAAACCGACGACGCCGCCGGAGCCAACTGCTGAGACGATCGAATAGGTCACGATCCGCTCCTCCAGACACGGTCGTGCAGCGTCATACCGACGATCATGGCTACCACAAAGACGAAGGATTCAACGAAGCCGACCGACAATGATGCAACCGCCGGGCCGGGGCAGAAGCCACCGAGGCCCCAACCAACGCCGAACAGCGCGGAGCCAATGACCAACGGGGCGTCGATCGCATTTTTCGACGGAACATGGAAGCTCTCATCGAGAACCGGGCGCCGCATGCGGTACATGATGCGGAACCCGACGAACGCCACAAGAACCGCGCCGCCGAGAACAAAGGCAAGGCTCGGATCCCAGGCCCCGAAGACGTCAAGGAAGCCCTGCACACGCGCCGGGTTCAGCATGCCGGAGAGCGAAAGCCCGAAGCCGAACACTGCACCGGATGTTAGGGCAGCGGCCGTCCGACAGATCCAACGGGTCATTGTCCGACTCCTCTCAGAACTGCCACAGCAACGACGCCTGCGGTCAGAAATGTTGCGACGGCCACCATCGACCGGGGTGAAAGCCGGGCGAGCCCGAGCACGCCATGTCCGCTCGTACATCCAGACCCCATCCGTGATCCGAAACCGACCAGCAGGCCCGCGCCGATGATCAGCGGCCAGCCAGCAGAAATCTCGACGGTCGGCCACTGCCCGAAGCTGTATAGGTAGGCAACCGGACCGAGGATCAGACCGACGACGAAGGCAAGGTTCGTTGCGGTCCTTGCTCCTTGGGCAAGACGTGCAACGATTCCACTGATCCCGGCGATACGACCGTTAAAGAGAAGCAGAATAACGGCCGACAAGCCGATCAACATGCCTCCGATGAGTGAAGGAAGGTAGTGTGTCATTGTTCTTCCTTCTTGCAGAAGATTGTGTAGAGAGCGGCCACGAGCTGGGCCGCCTTTTCTTCCGTCAGGCTGTAGAAGATCTGTTTGCCTTCTCGGCGGGTGATGACGATATTCGCCTCCCGCAGCACCGTCAGCTGCTGCGAAAGATGCGGTTGGTGAAGATCGAGCTTCGCCTCCAGTTCGCTGACGGAGTGCTCACCCTCGACGAGAGTGCAGACGAGCATCAGCCGGGCGGGATGGGCCAATGTCTTCAAAAGACCGGACACTTCGGCTGCGCGCGCTGCCATATCCTGCGGCGTCACTGAGGATTGTTTGCTAGCGTCTTGATCCAAGGCCATCACCATGCGGCCCCCTCCAGAGCGTCCAGTGGGAATTTGAGGTACCGTCTGCCGTTGGCCTCAGGCTCCGGAAGCCGCCCCGCGCGAACGTTCACCTGCAGGGCATGCAGGATCAGTTTTGGCATGGGAAGCGTTTCGTCCCGCGCCGTTCGGATCTTCACGAATTCCTCTTCCGACACGCCGGCGATGTGAGAGTTGCTCCTTTTCTGTTCCTCGACCGTGCTTTCCCAGCGCGGGGGCCGTCCATCGGGCTGATAGTCGTGTCCAGTGAAAATCCGCGTCTCTTCCGGAAGTGCCAGAATGTCCTGGATCGACTTCCATAGCGTGTGTGCGTCGCCGCCAGGAAAATCAGCCCGTGCCGTGCCGCTGTCCGGCATGAAGATCGTGTCGTGGACGAAGGCGGCATCACCGATAACGTAGGTGATGGAAGCGAGCGTGTGGCCGGGCGAGAACATCACCTTCGCGTCGATCGAGCCGACCTTGAAGGTCTCGCCATGTACGAACAGTTTGTCCCACTGCGAACCGTCTGTCTCGAGTTCTGGCCAGTGGTAGATGTCCTTCCAGAGCTTTTGAACGTCGATGACTCGCTCGCCGATAGCAGTGAGTGCGCCAGTCTTCTCCTTCAAGTATTGGGCGGCCGAGAAGTGATCGGCGTGGGGATGGGTATCGAGGATCCATTCGACCGTGAGTTTGTTCTCTCGGATATATTCGAGGATCCCGTCGGCATTGATCGTCGCTGTCGCACCAGCCTTTTCATCGAAATCGCGGACCGGATCGATAATGGCACACTTGCCCGTATCCGGATCCGATACCACGTACTGGATGCTCCAGGTCCGTGCGTCGAAGAAGCCCTTCACAATCGGGCGGCGGGCAAAGTGTTTGTTCAGCCAGTCGTCGGCGGCCGCCAGGTCGATCCCGTACTCTTGGCCGAAGGCGACAACATGATCGCGCTCCATGCGCCCGTCAAGAACCTCGCCGATGGCGTACAGCAGCAATGCGCGGGTGCCAGACTTGCAGTGAGCGATGGCTGGGCCGTCCGCCTTATCCATGGCCTGCCGGAATGCGCGGACGTCGGCTTCGGTGATTGTCGCAACCGTGACTGGCACGTAGGCGTAAGTCATCCCTGCCCGATTTGCAGCCTCTTTCTCGGCGTTCGTTCCCGGCTGCGCTGGCTCCTCCCAATCTGGACGGGCGTTGATCAGTGTCTTAAACCCCAGTTCCGCAAACGACCGAAAGTCTGCGATCTCGGGTTGCGGCACGACGGAGAGTTTGTCGTTTATCTTTGTAAGGGCCATGATAGAGATCTCTAATTTACCAATATACAATTATACATAATATATATTGATATCATTTCAAGCCTTGGAGTTTTTGAAAGGCTGCTTGACCGTCGCCGATGCAAGCCCACCGTCGGAACCAGTGAAGGTTACCGCTCCCTTCGCCTTAATGGGAATCGAACTGACAGCCCCTTCTCAATATCGACCGGTTGAACGCACGTTGCGTAGTCGGATTAAACACATGCACTCGGTTCGAGTTGAAGCCGAGCTTTACGGCTTCCCCAACCCTTGTGCTTCCGCAGCGGTATCTTGGTAGCCTATGAAGACCGTGTATTTCGCGCGCTCGCGGGCGAATGACCGTTTTATTTCAGCCCTTCCGCCTCTGAAATCGAGAGCGTCGCGGTACGCGCTCATGGCTTCGACGTGTTTGAGGAAGGCAGCATTTCGTTCGTTTGCGCTTAGCGCTCGTCTGGAAAGTTCCGCGCCGAGGAAACACCAATCTTCGGAAGGTTACCTCAACCTGTCTGGAGGAACAGCTTTTGCTCCGCCCCCAAGGTGCTAACAGCGCTACCGTTTGCTCAAGGGTTTTTAACTCGGCCAAGGTATTTTGGGGCAAAGTATGATGAAGGTCGGCGCGGCAATGATGCCGCCCGATGCGCAGTTCTTGTCCACAGGCATCTTGAACGACATGTTCCCCAACTAAAGGGTATCGCTTCTGCAGTTTGCCTCCGCGCTCAACGTGTCGCCAAGAAGCTCCACTTTTGTTTGGCGAATGCACTCTTGGAGCGAACCGTGGCTGCGTAGGCGGGGTAATCTCGGCACGTAGAGATGAAAGCGAAGTACCGCATCGCCTTGAACGGAATCAAACCGATTGACTCCATTCTTTGGTTAAGTCTTTGATTTTTCACCTGCGCCACACCGGTACGCCGCACTGAATTATGGAACTATAGCTAGCGAGCTGGTAGTCGTGTCCGCCAGGTCCTGCACTTTATCCGCTAAGTTACGGTTCGGGAGAATTGCTGCGATGGAGCTTCACCCCATGCTGGATTGCTCGAAGCTGTTGTGCCAACATTTCTTTTTAGAGGCGACATCAATCGCGCGAGGCAAGGCAAGGGTCAAGCAAAACATGCTTGCTATCTTGAATCGCCATGCCACCGCGGACGGTCACGACCTCGCCGACACGCATTCCGTTGTCAGAATACGTCACACACAACACACGGATGCCCGGCAAAGAGCAGATGCCGATATACCAGAGCACTCCGTCTGTATCCACGATCGTCAAAGGGCCGGTTGCCCACAGATCGACCCGTTGATAACTTTCAGCCTGAAAATTCAGAATTGTTCCGCTTAAATTCGCGCAAGTCGCAATTTCCTGGGGTGTCCCTTCTGGATATGTCAGACCAGGTCTACCGGGGTAAAGATCGTCTTGGGCCACGGCCAGTGATGCGCAAGACAACAGGGCGACGACATGTAAAACCAGGCGTTCCATACTTTATCCTCTCATGGACAATTACGTGAGATCGGCCGTGAACGCGTGAGTTCAGGGCCGTTAGAAAGATTGGTCGGGAGGCTCATTAAATGAGGGAAGCTCCCCGAGCATTGGAAGAATGCGGCTAAAAACCGCGCTGCCAGTTGGCACGGCGTTCCACCCGGATGTGCGAAATCCATAGGTTTCCGGCAGCCCCTTTGGCTCGTCCAGAAGTGTCAGCACAAGAAATCTGGGGGCGTCGGCAGGCACCACTCCCATAAAGGAGGTGATGTTCAGTGTCTTTGAATACCTGCCTTCGACGACTTTTTCTGCCGTGCCGGTCTTACCGCCTATCCGGTATCCGGGTACACCACCGTTTCGAGCAGATCCCACGTCGGCATTCAGCTCGAAAAGATAGCGCATGGCCTCCGTCGTTCCAGGCTTGACAAGGTCCGTGCCGAGGAGACGGGGAGCCAGAGCTGACATCTTGATGAAAGTGGGTCGGATCAGCTTTCCACCGTTGACCAGAGCAGCGACCCCGACACTCGCCTGTAGCGGTGTGACCGCAATACCGTGACCGAAAGAGGCGGTCGCCGTTTCAATGTCGTTCCAGCGCTTCGGAAGGATCGGAGTGGCTGTTTCGGGCAGTTCCGTCCGAAGGGCCTCCATCTGTCCAAATTGCTGCAGAAAGCGCCGGTGAGTTTCTTTCCCGATGTCCAGAGCCATCTTCGCCATCGAGATGTTCGACGAGTAGATGAATGCCTCTGGAAGCGACAACGGCCTGTACTTGCCTTGGAAGTCGTGAATCCGCGCGCGACCGAAAGCGAGTGGCTTGCTTGCATCAATCACCGAATGGATCGAGTATCGGCCAGAGTCGATCGCCATGGCGGTGGTCAGCGATTTGAACGTTGAACCCATTTCGAAATTTGCCGCGGCAATTCGATTGATGCGATCAGGCTTAAGCGCCTCCGAGGGAGCGTTCGGGTCAAAGTCGGGCAACGATGCGAGGGCAAAGACCTCTCCGGTCTCGACCTGAAGCACGAGCCCCGCCGCCGCCTTGGCTGAATATTTCTCGATCGCCTTTTTCAATTCGGACTCGAGTGCATGCTGCACGCGGATATCGATCGTGGTAACAACGGGTTCCAACGCGTCAGCCGTGGTATCTATGCCGCTTGAACGAAGGTCCGCCAGTCCTTCTGTTTCCATCCACTTCTCCAGCCCCGAGATGCCAATGTTATCGACATTCACGGCGCCAAGCACATGTGCTGCCAGTGCTCCGTTGGGGTAGAACCGCTTTGTCTCACTCCGAAAGCTGAGCGCTGGAACGCCGGCGTCCCACAGCGCCTGTTCTTCGAACGGCGTTATCTGCCGCTTGATCCAAGCAAAGTGCGCGCTTGTGGCAAGTTTGTCATAGAGCTGACGATGGTCGAGCTCTGGAAACACGGAGGTGATGCGCTCGACTGCGTCGTCGATATCGACAATCAGCCTCGGTATCGCGAAAGCACTGGTGATGGGGAGATCCATCGCCAAGATCGCACCATTTCTGTCCAGAATTGCGGGACGGCGGTTTGCGACGACCTTCGGCAAACTGGCTAACAATGGAGGCTCCAGGAGCCCGAGGAAGGTCAGACGCGCGAGCATGAGTGGAATGAGGCCCAGGAACGCCGCCATGATCAGCAGGAGCCTGCGATTTCGGCTCTGGCCGCTCGACTGCGGCCTTGATCGCAAGGTGCGGCGCATCTCAATACAGACCGCCGGTGCTGCGCATCAGCCGGTCAAGCAACTCATCGTCAAATCTTCCTGACGATGAACCGACTATGGGGTCTGCCGTATCAGCAATCACGTCGCACGGGGCCACGCAGGGGCCTGTTCCCGGCTTGAAGACTTCCAAAACTGAGCCCGATTGCTCTTCTGTCGCCGTTCCGTTTCGCCGGTCGATACGGTGAAGGATCATACCGTCCGGCCGATGGAACGTGCCTCTCTTCCAGTCAGCGAGCGCTGTTTTCATATAGTCGATGAATACAGGCGCAGCCAGCCCCCCTCCAGTCTCGCCCGAGCCCATAGGGGTCGGCGTATCGTAGCCCATGAAGACACCGGTCACAAAATCCGGCGTATAGCCGACGAACCAGACGTCCTTTTCATCGTTTGTCGTCCCCGTCTTTCCCGCGAGCGGTACCCCGAGGACGTTAACACTCCTCGCTGTGCCACGCTGGACCACGCCTTGCAGCATCGAGGTGATCTGGTAGGCAGTCATCGGGTCGAGCACATAGTCCTTGTCGTCAACCACAGTGGGTTCAGGCTGCCCATTCCAATGCGCAGTGTTGCAGCCATCGCAGCGTCTTTCGTCCTGCTTGAAAATCGTCTGTCCGTCGCGACTTTGAATACGGTCGACGAACGATGGAAGCACCTCGCGGCCACCGTTGGCGAAGACGGCATAAGCCGCTACCAACCGCATCAGTGTGGTTTCACCCGCGCCAAGTGACATCGGAAGATATTCTTTCAGATCATCATAGAGGCCAAAGCGCTCGCCGTAGTGCGCCACGACATCCATTCCCACAGCGCGCGCAAGTCGTACCGTCATCTGATTGCGACTGTTTTCCAATCCTGTCCTGAGCGTAGATGCACCGCCCGAACGACCGTCATAATTTTTGGGACGCCACACTCTGCCTGCGCCGTCGGAAATGGCTAAGGGTGCATCGAGCACCAAGGTCGCGGGGGTGTAACCAGCGTCAAGCGCAGCCGCGTAGACAAACGGTTTGAACGATGAGCCTGGCTGACGGAAAGCCTGGGTCGCGCGGTTGAATTGTGATTGAGAATAAGAGAAACCACCGGCCATCGCCACGATCCGACCGGTCCTTGCCTCCATAGAGACCAGCGCACCTTGAACCTGTGGCGGCTGGCGTACGCGATACCCATCTTCAGTCTTCTCGACATAGACGACATCGCCCACCGAAAAGACGTCGGACGCGTTCTTGGCACATCGTCTTTTGCCTTTCTGCGGGGTGCAAAGAGCCCAACCGAGCGATTTTAGATCCATCTCGATTGGAGTTTCATTGACGACATCCGAAGTTAGAACCACACCATTCGCATCGACCCGTGTCACAAGGGTCAGGCGCCACTCGGGCACATCAACCAGAGGCGCAATCTTTCTTGAGGCGGATGGCCATTCGGCATTGTTCGCCAGATGGGTCAGCGGCCCGCGATAGCCTTTGGCCTGATCGTACTCAACCAGCCCCCTCTGTAACGCGCTCATCGCCGCACGTTGAAACACAGGGTTCAAGCTTGTCCGTATGCTGAATCCGGCACGATAAAGTTCAACCTCACCATACTTGGTCAGCAGGAACCTGCGAACCTCCTCTGTGAAGTATTCCGCTTTTTCAACTGTGGGGAGATTTTCGCTGAGAACGACCTCCAACGGCTCCGCCATGGCCCGAAGCGCGTCTGCTTTGGTAATAAAGCTGTTCGCCAACATCTGCTCTATCACCCAGTTCCGACGTGCAATTGCTCGGTCTCGGGCCTTGACCGGATGGTAGTTGTTCGGGCCCTTCGGGAGCGCCGCCAGATAAGCGGCCTCAGCGATGTCGAGTTCGGCCACGCCCTTGCCGAAGTAGCTCAACGCCGCCTGTGCCACCCCATAGCTTCCGGCGCCCAAGTAGATATCGTTGAGGTAGAGTTCGAGCAGTTGATCCTTGGTGAAGGCTTGGCTCATGCGAACAGCCAGCAGCACTTCCTTCAGCTTGCGCTCAAGCGTCCGGGCATTCGTCAGCAGGAAGTTCTTGGCTATCTGCTGTGTGATCGTCGAGGCCCCGATGAGGCGATCACCGCTCAAGCTATTTTCGATGTTCGACAGGAAGGCCTGTCCAATGCTGAGCGGATCGACACCCGAATGACTGTAAAAGTTCTTGTCCTCGGCAGCGAGAAATGCGCCTCTCACACGCAGCGGCACAGCCTCGATCGGCATGAAAAGACGCTTCTGGTGGGCAAATTCCGCCAGAATTGTTCCATCCCCAGCGTAGAGCCGTGAGGTGACGGAGGGATGCCAGTTGGCAAGCATCGTATGGTCGGGAAGCTCGGCGCTAAAATTCGCGATCAAGACGTAAAGCATCACTGCAAGCACGAGCCCGAGATTGATTGCGGCACTCAAAATTCCTCCCAGAAGCTTCATTCCGTACTCCATCTACATCCGGCCCGCTCTCCATGAGCCAAGTCATGGGACAGCCGAAAGCAAGCCTCTCTTCTCGTGAGAAGCCCGATTTTTCTTGGCGACCTGATCGTTCCGCCGAGTTCTTGTTGCGACCGGCTATTTCAATGATGGTGTGATATAGGGGTTGATACCTCCGCACAAACGACGTTATTTAGGATCAGATACAAATTTAATTTGGGTCACCATGGTCCGTCCGCATCTGCCACTCAACGCGCTTCGCGCCTTCGAAGCATCCGCAAGGCATTTGAGTTTTACCCGGGCGGCGATTGAGCTCTCGGTAACGCAGGCTGCCGTCAGCCATCAGGTCAAGATTCTCGAAGACCGCTTGAAAGTCAGCCTCTTCAAGCGCATCTCGAGAGGTCTGATGGTAACCGCAGAAGGCGAGGCGCTTCTGCCAGTGGTGCGCGATTCATTCGACCGCATGGCCGATATGCTCGAGCGCTTCGAGGGCGGTTACGTGCGGGAGGTCCTCACCGTCGGCGTCATCGGAACATTCGCGGTAGGTTGGCTATTGCCACGTCTTGCTGACTTTCAACTACACCACCCGCAGATCGAACTGCGACTATCCACCAACAACAATCGCGTGGACATCGCAGCTGAGGGCTTGGATTTCGCGATCAGGTTCGGGAGCGGCGCCTGGCACAATATCGAAGCCGAACACCTGTTTGATGCACCGCTCTCTGCGATCTGCATTCCTGAAATGGCAAAGAAACTGAAACGCCCGGAAGACCTTTTCAGGAATGTTCTTCTGAGGTCCTATCGCGCAGATGAGTGGACCGGATGGTTTGCAGCGGCCGGCGTGACTGGAGAGCCGCCGATCGCAAGCGGCATAATGTTCGACTCGTCCCTCGCCATGATCGAGGCGGCACTGCAAGGCGCAGGCGTCGCACTCGCGCCGCCACTGATGTTCCAGCGGCAACTGACAATGGGTTCGCTGCAGCAGCCTTTCGATGTTTTCGTGTCGCGTGGGAGCTATTGGCTCACATCGCAAAAATCCCGGAGCGGAACGCCTGCAATGTCAGCGTTCAGGAAGTGGCTCCTGGACGCGGCGATCCCCCTCGCGATGCAATCAACCGGAAAGCAACGCGCTAAAACGGGTTTGAGCTAGGCATTAAAAAAATTGGGGGTTGTCGTCAGCGGACGTCGGCTCCCCTTTTTCCGACCTGGCCTCTCCGGCACCGGAAGTACGGGCCGTTTTCAGGTTACCAGAACTGTGGGACTTCTATTGCATAGCCCTATCGTCGGCCGAGCGTGTTGACAGCGAGGACCCCGCCCAGAGCCAATGCGCCACCGAGAAGCGTTCTGGTTTCAGGCGTCTCGCCGAGGCCGGCCCAAGCGAAAAACATGGCACATGGCGGAATGAGATAGAGAAACTGGCCGGCTCGCGCCGCACCAAAATGTTTGAGCGCATATGTCCAGCACGACTGACCGATGGCCGCCGGCGCGACGGCAAGAAAAACAACCGCGCCAACAGTTGCCTGTGAGGCGGCGGCAAGCTGCTCGAGCCCTGCGGGAAGCCATGGGCACAGCGCAACGGTTCCAGCAAGTACAACCGCAGCCGTTACGGACAGAGGGTTGTGGCGAGCGAGGAGCGGCCGTTGCAGAACCGAATAGGTTGCCGCACTCGCCGCTGCCCCCACAATCAGTATCGTTCCCGCGCCAAACACCAGACCTCCGGGCTGGCCCGAAGCGATGACGGCAACACCAGAGAGTGCAAGGAGTGCGCCGCACCAGGCCCAGGCACTGAACCGCTCTTTCAGGAAAACAACCGCGAGCCCAACCATGAAGAGGGGCTGTGTGTTGACGATAAAGCTGGCCGCCCCCGCAGAGACCGAAGCCTGCCCCAGGTTCAAGAGCATGTTGTATGCGGCAATGCCGAGCACGCCGCATATCAGAATCACAAAGAGGTCGCGCGTGGGAAAACGGAACTGGCGCTGCCACAGCAGCCATCCGAGAGCGAGGAACGAAGCGAGCGCAAAACGGACACTCGCCATGGGGAGAGGTTCCAACTCGCGCAGCGAAATGCCGATGGCCGCGAACGAGGCCGACCAACTGATAATCGTTCCAGCGACCGCGAGGGCGGGTAAGAGTGTTGTCTGGGTGGGAAGCTTTATTGTCTGGGTCATGACCGAGTTTTGCCACATCGGATGCTGTTGACATATGGCGCACATCGATATTCTGTTGTGCGCATGGATCACAGCTTGCCAAGCCTCGACGCTTTCGCAGCCGTACTGCACGCGGCCGAAACGGGATCATTCTCCGCTGCTGCCAATGCGCTCGACATCACCCATGGGGCGATCAGTCGCCGGATCGCCCTCGTGGAGGCTTGGGCCGGCTTCCGGATCTTCGAGCGGCACGGACGCGGCGTGCGGCTGACGGAAGCGGGGCAAGACATCGCCGCACAGGTGGAAACCCTTCTTCTCCAGTTTCGCGACATCGGACTTGCGGGGCCGCGCGGCGCAGACATGCCAATTGTGCGCACTGGGGTCATCAACTCCTTCGCGCGGCTTTGGATGATACCGAATTTGATGCGGCTCGAAGGCGACCCCAAGGACCTGCACATCCTTCTCGACATCGATTCACGGCTGATGCCCTTGGCAACCGACCGTATCGCAATCCGCTACGGAGCTGGCCCCTGGCCCGCGAGCCGGTCAATCCCACTCGCGCGAGAGATGTTCAGGCCCTACGCCTCGGCGGGTCTCGCCGCAACGTTACCCGCAGATCTAAATCCCAAAACCATCCTATCCTACCCTTTGATCCATGACCAGTATGATGACGGCTGGCCAATGTGGCTGGATTTGCCGCGCCTGGCGGTCCGTCCTCTGGACAGACACCTGCCCGGCTACGATCTGACATTGCTTGCTGCGGCCGAGGGATTGGGTATTGCTTTGGTGCGCGCACCTTACGGCGATCACGCGTGCAGAAGGCTTGGCCTTCTACCCGTCGCAGAACGCAGGGTCGTGAATCCCAAGATGTTTCACATCGTGGTGCACAATGGGCGCTTGTCCAAAGCCACTCAGAGACTAGCCGACCGCATCGAAAAATTGTTTTCCGCCGACGCCAGTGTTCGAGAGGCGACGTTCAGGTGAATCCACCTGGCCAGAGTGCAAAACCCGATTTTCATGAGGGATGTAGTTATGAGTGATCTGTGCTCTGAGAGCGGCGGTGAGAAAGTCTGCCAGGGTAGAGGCGGGATAGTCCTGCTGCGCTGGAATAAAACCCAGCCACCTATATACCCTTCTGCGACGAATGCAGGAGGGCCCGGGATCTACACCGTGGAACGTTATCTGAAGGTGCGACTGGCTTTCTCGGAAAGGATGAGCCGGCGTCATCCTGGGCAAGGGCTGCCAGGCCTTCTATTCCTTTGCGCATGTCCGTGATCTCACACGCAAGATAGACCCGAACGCCGGTCCCAGGCCCGATCATGCTGCTTCCACCGCCCGAATAAGCTGCGTCAGTGCGGCCGTATCGACCGCGCTGCCGAAGCGCAGGATGCGACCGCGGCTCAATCGCAATTCGATCATCCCGGAGCGGCCCTCCCTGCATTCCTGAACATCGGTCTGTACAGAATTCATATCGATGGGAACAAACAATGCATTCGCAGACGCCGACAGCAGCCCCTTCTTTTTGAGTTCGCCACGCCAGGTGTAGATCTGCTGACGCGTTACATCGTACCGGTGAGCAACCTCTGTGATCGTGGCTCCCGCAACCCCAACCGACATGACAATCGCGAGCTTCTCATCATCGCGCCATCGACGCCGCCGCTCTTGCCCAAGAATTTCAACCCGCATCGCAATCCCCGCATAAGACACGTCGCTAACGACGTCGTTACACACGTGTCTTAGGCTATCAGGGCGTTAAGCGGCAGGCGGTGCCAATCGGGCGGTTACGATATTGCGGCAGGCAGTGTTTTAGATGTCGGATGACGCGGCCGCCGCTAGACTTCGATCCCGGTGAGCAAAGGCAATGCCGGCGCCGTGCCGCTATCGACCGGCTGGGTCTTGGGCCTGCGCACGGAGGACTTACTCTTCCTCGCTTTCGACGGCGGGTCGTCAGGCGCTGTCAGTTCGAGTTGCTCGACGCCCGGCGACAAGGTCTCGGCAGCCGACTGCACCCTGTCGGTGTTAAGAGATGTGGGCGCCGGCTCCGTCACGGCGTGCTCCGTTGACACGACAACAGTCCGTGGTTTCGGGCTGGGGGATTTTGGGACTGCCCGTTGCAGCGGGACGTCGGGCTCGACATAGCGGGAATAGCGAATCATCGGCTGTGAGCCTCCATAATGTTCACTAATCGTTCTCATTTGGAGACGAGAGTGTCAACGCGATAAGTTGGGTCAATGACCGGCGAGCAATCGCTCCTGCGCTATCTTTCGACAGCGGGAGGGACTCTAAGCCCGCAGCCAAACAAGCCGCACTGGCTTCTCCGCACTCGTTGGACCACTATGGACGAAGATACTCAATCGTTGGGGACCAGCATGTCGTCAAGTTTCGTTCGCCAGCGCCGGGTATTTTTTCTGCTTGCCGCTACGTCAGCCATTGTTGCCTTCACCGTTCCGAGTGTTCAGGCGGCCGACAGCGCGTGTAGCGCTCGAGGCGCCGACACCGTCAGGCAAGCTTACCCCGCGGCGAAACAAGTTTCCGAACGGGAAATCAAGCTTGGAGTCCAGACCATCGGGCTACCGGCAGATTTGGGCGACAATCCTCATGAACTGATCTGCAAGACGTGGCCCGCCCGCCCCGAGCTCACGCTTTTCGCAGTACCTCTCATGACGAGCCAATCCGAGGACGGAAACGAAGGAGATATCGAACTGCTCGTTGTCGAAAGCGACGATCTCAAGCTGAAGCACCGGCTGCGCCTTCCAGACCTTCTCACCGACGATGCCGTCTTCGTCTCAGGCGTGGCTTTTGACACCGCATACTATCGCCTTTCAGAGAGCGAGATTGCCTTCGGATTGCGCATTGAACGGCGCGGAAGTTCGAGCCCCAATCCGTTTGGCGAGACAGTCCTGTGGCTCTTTGTCATAGACAACAACGAACTGAAACCTGTGCTCGATAACATTGTGGTCGCAGGGCACCAGGGCGAATGGGATACCAATTGCGCTGGGGAATTCCAGACCATCGAGCGCACGCTCGCCACGGGGCGCCTTCAACCAAACCGCCGTTCCGATATCCTCGTCTCGGAGAAGAAAACAAAGACTATCAGCACGTTGGGCCCGGACGGAGAGTGTGTGGACGATAAAGACGCGATCACAACTGTCCGTCGTCTGCGCTTCGAGGGGACTGCTTATCAGGTGCCGGAAAACCTCAAACGAATCGACTAAATGCACCGCGGGCTCGCGAAATCACCGAGCCGGTACGTGCATTTTACGGTCACGTAGTGCACCAAAACCGCACCGCCCGCCGCCGTCTAATTAAGACCGATAATGTTGGCTTATCGGTCTTTACTATCACGCCCGGAGTTGATGGCTGTATCGTCGCGCAGAACCGTAAAGATACCGTTTCCAGGAGGCTGCTCCGGCTCTCAGCACGGGGCAGAATGTACGCGCCCGTCACGCCCCGCCCCTGCCGGCGCTTCGCCCAATCACCGTGAGTGCAGGAGAGGCGTGATCTGCTGCCCAGTATGACATGTCGTCGGCCGCGCACTGCTCAGGTGACCAACCGTCTTCCTGCGATGCATCCCAATAGGCGGCAGCCACGCCGGTTGCGTACTCGCCGACTCGCTTGCCATATGCGACCTGGTCGACCGGATGACAATTAACAATGTGCGCGACAAAGCGGCCTTTGAAAACAGATAACATGATCGGGAGATCTGGATGTTTGTTGTGCATTTACGTGGCCGTCGTTTCGGGAATTGACGTTTCATTATAGCGCGTTAAGTGCAGCTGCCAAAGCGAACTTCATTGCCCCGATAAAAAGCAAGGATCCAGAACATGAACTCCCCTGAGGAACGAAGGGCGCGCTGGCAAAAGTCACTGGACCATAAAACTGCCCATGGGCTTCGTGTGGACAACGATCCTGTTTTCTTGGCTTGGATCGAAGAGTGGATTGCCGGCGACGTCAGTATCAAAGAGGTGCAGGAGCGATATGCAGCTCTGCTGATGTCGAGAGAGAAATCGGGGTTAGCTGCCAATGACGTCGCGACAGCGCCCATAGAGGAAGTCAGGGATGAACGCCCGGAGGTTGCCGACCTTCAAATCAGACAAGCCGTGAACCGATCAAATTCGACACGAACCGGCGATGCTGCATGGGGCATCGATGACTAGGCACGTGAATCGTGAGCAAAAACGAAAGGGCTTCTGCTGCTAATCTAAACAGAAGCCCTTTCCTGCCCGGAGCGTTCGAATTCTGCGGACAGCCCAAGCAACTTGACAGGCCACCATACGTCAACTGGTTTACCGTATCTGGAGGCCAGAGGCGCGTCACGACATCTGGTCGTACTAACGATAAGCTGATGTCATCCGCCTGCACGCCAATTGATCCGGACTTCCCGCGCGTTGGCGCGTGGCTCGTCACCCGCGATTTCCCGCTCAAATGTCCGCCCAAGCTTTGACCTGAGAGGCTTGCGCACCTACCCTACTCCATCTCGGATCAGGGGGTCGGACTTGATCCGGCATTGGGTCCGCACAGCACTCTAAATGAGTTTCGTCAGCAGTGTAAAAAGCGGTATCGCCGCGTCGAGGGCGAAACGCATCGCCGATTTTAACGCGCTGGCGCACATATCAAAGGCCGAAGCTCCTGTACGATCACCCCTACCCCCGGAGACACCATGGCGCCGGTCCAGTTGTCGGAGAAGGTCCCTCCCCCATCGGCGGCCGAAAGCCATATCACTTCGTTTGTCGCCAGCTCAATTTTCACCTCGTTGCCGATCGGACTGCCTGCCACCGTCTGGACATAGTGGCGCTTAATGGAATGGCTTCGCCCCGTATGGTCCAGGAAACTGTTCTCGGGGTAGTTCAGTTTTATCGTACCCTGATCCGAGTGCGAGGAGCAGTCGGTGGATCGTTCACAGCGAATGAGCGTGGAGAATGTGCAGGTCCATAGCAGACTGGTGCGCCACATAGGATTATCCGCGGCATTCGCAGTGCTCGTCGCCAGCAGTAGGACTGCGAGGAAAGGGTGCTTCAGGTCCACGGTCACTCCCATCATAGTCCGGATGAACCACATCCTAAGGGTACAGATGGAAGAAGTAATTATAGTTTTCTAAGACCGCAAGGCACGACGATCGATTAGTCTGCCCGGACTTCGGATTTCTGCCCCATCATCAGCGCCTGCAACGGAATTTTCAGGTTAGTGCTGATCCGGGTGATGACCTGCAGGGAAGGGTTGGCGGAACCGTCGAGAATCTGAAGGTAGTAAGGCGATGTGATCTCGCACAGGCTCGCCATCTCCTTTTTGTTGAGGCCGCGCTTCTCCCGCTCGCGTTCCATGGTCATCGCCATGTTTCGCAGGATCATCGTGCCCAGGTCAGTATCGGTCTTCTTGCGCTTGCTCGTTGCCATCTGATTAATTATATTTAATTTCCCATTGAGTCATGTGAGAGGTGTCCATGTCGGTCAAAGTCAAACGAATGAACGTCGTCATTGGAATTCTTCTGTCCGTATCGGCCACCGTGTCCAGTGCTCCCGCAACGGCGAGCGACTGGGGCTGTGAAGTGTTGCTGTGCGCAGCGTCGTCCAATCCCTCTTGGCGCGGTGTTGCCTCCTGCCATCCGCCGATGAAGCGGCTGATCTCGGCGATGAAGAAGCCCGGCTTCGATTGGCCAACCTGCCCGGCTGCAGGCACAGGTTCCCCCGGCTTTGAGCGTTATGCTGCGTGCCCGAAGGGATATCAGGTGGGAAGTCGGCAAGACAGGAACGGTTTTGGCAGAGAGCAGAACCTCTGCGTAAAGACAGTGAATATGTGCCAGGGCAGGCAAACGGTCTCCATATCCCGACCGCTCAAGTCAGAGCCCTATTTCTTTGACATCAAGAATGAAACCTCAGGTCAAACCGAGCGGCATTGGTTCGAACTCCACAAATAAACGCTTTTAACCGGTTAAGGAAGGTTTAAATCGATGCGACACGTGAATCGCCACACCATTCTCGGGCATGTTGGGAACCTGGTGGAACTCAAAAATGTGCTGAAGGTCAACATTGCCGCGAACCGTGAGTGGCAGGCCGACGGGGAAAAGAAAACGGCCACCGATTGGGTTCAGGTCACCATTCTCGACAAGAAGCAGGTGGAGTGGATCACACAGAACGTCGTTTCGGGCGATCTCGTCTATGTCGAGTCCCGGATATCCAATTCCAGCTACGAGCGCGACGGCGAACAGGTCTACACCACTGATATCATTGCGCAGCTGTTCAACCTGGTTGCCAAGAAAGCCGCTTGAGCCGATGTGAGCCTTTGAGGTCACCGCCCGTTCCGGCCGGCCGCGCTCTATGCCGTTGGCACGAAGCCGGCCTGTGGCCGTCTTCGCCGATGCCGGTAACGATCGCTTGTCCAGTCGGTCGCTCCGCACCCGAAATCGAGGCCCGTCACGGGCCGCATGTCTTTTGCGCCCCATGACATCGTCCCCCAGGCCGGTCAAGCGGCCCGTGAAGTCAGGTCATCTTCCGCACCAGCCCGTCCTGTGGTCGGGCCCGAGAAGATGCCCGCCTTCCGCGCCACGCCACTTGACAGTCCCGGTTGCCGCCGTGGGGCGGGCTATCGCCCTCCCCCCTCTGTCCGGGGGAATGTCAGAGGCCATTCCCCCGGAAGACCGGGGAGGCTTCGCCCGATAGGGCTCCCCTTCGGGAAACGGGAATTTAGGAGACAGACCCATGAGCATTTACACCCAGACCGCCCGCTTCGATACCGGCCGCGCCATGACCGAAACCGAGATGCGCCAGATCGCGCCGTCCATCTTCGCTGTCAGGGCCCATGAAAGCCGGTCGGAACGTTTTAAGCCGATCCCGACGATTGAGGTTCTGCGCGGCCTGATGCGGGAGGGCTTTGTGCCGGTAGGCGCCAAGCAATCGAACAGCCGCATCGAGGGAAAGGCCGATTTTACCAAGCATCTCATTCGCCTGCGCCGTGTCGACGATGGCAAGGTCTATAATGTCGGGGATACCGTCTGCGAAATCCTGCTGAAGAACGCCAATGACGGGACCAGTGCCTATGAACTGATGGCCGGTCTGTTCCGTGTCCGCTGCCTCAATTCTCTGGTCACCCAGACCGGCACGATCGATGCCATCAAGATGCGCCATTCCGGCGACGTTCAGCACAAGGTTATCGAAGGCACCTACCGCGTGCTGGGCGAGGCCGAACGCACGCTTGCCGCTCCACAGGACTGGTCAACCCTTCGGCTCAATCGGGAGGGATCCAACATTCTTGCCGATGCCGCCCATGTGCTACGGTTTGGAGATGGTGACGGTGAAACGAAGACGCCGATCAAAGCCGAACAGCTGCTTCTTCCCAGACGTCATGATGACCGCACTGACGATCTTTGGACGGTTTGGAACGTCGTTCAGGAAAACGCCATCAAGGGCGGTTTGCGTGGCGTCGGCCGTGACGATCTCGGCAGGCCGCGCCGTGTGAAGTCCCGCGCCGTTAATGGCATTGATCAGGATATCAAGTTAAACAAGGCGTTGTGGCTTCTCGGCGAACGGATGGCAGCGCTGAAGGCTTGAACCTTCCCGCGTAAGGCGTCGTCGGTAACGGCGGCGCTTTGCCCTCCCCTCCCATAGCCGCCTGCGGTAGCTGTCCCTTGCCGCTATCGAAGCGGCGGGTCAGCTTCGAGGGGTGCCCCAAAGCCCACCCCTCGCACTCCCTTCCCGCCCGTCGGCGCGAAATGGCTTGCCAAATTGCTTTTAAACCAAGCCTTGAATTTCAGTTATTGCAGTTAATCGCTGCGACCTCTATATTGACCGCACAGGAGATCAAGCCATGGCCAGCCACGTCGTGAAATTTGTCGGTCTGTCGGACCGTGACCGGAGACAAGTTGCGACCCTGCCGAAACTGGCGGCGGGCGATCGCATTGAACTGCATGTCCGACGCAGCGACGGTGTGGACCAAACATTGGCGCTGCCACTGGCTGCAGCCGTTGCCATCGAGACATTGATCAATCGGCTGTCGCGAGGGGAAAATGTCGCTCTCCTCACTGAGGATCAGGAGTTGAGCCCGTCAGATGCATCCGAAATTCTCGGGATTTCCCGACCTCTTGTGGTGCTGCGGATGGACCGGGGTGATCTACCCTTTCGCTATGTGGGCAAACACCGCCGCGCGTTGCTGAGAGACGTCTTAACGCTCAAATCCAAACTGGACACCCGTCAAAAGGCTCTTGAGGCGCTGGCAGACGATACAGAGGACTTGATCGGCACCCATGGCCTCTAAACCGCTTGTCGCGGTCCTTGATGCCTGCGTTCTCTATCCCTTCCATCTTCGCAACCTCCTTGTTCAGGCCGCTTTCGACGGTCTTTTCGATGCGCACTGGTCCGACGACATTCACGCAGAGTGGATACGCAATCTCGCCGCAAACGCTCCGCATGTCACGGTGGATCGACTTGAGGTCACGCGCGACCGGATGAAGGATGTTTTGCCGCAAGCAAATGTCAGTGGTTACCAATCTCTCATTCCCGAACTGGATTTGCCCGATCCGGATGACCGGCACGTCCTGGCGGCCGCCATAACCGGAAAAGCAACACTGATCGTCAGTTGGAATATTAAGGATTTTCCTATCGAAAATCTCCGATCGCATGGCGTGGCGTGCATCACGCCCGATGCTTTTCTGGTCGAGCTTTACGGCCAGTTTCCCGAGGCACTGATCGACAGTGTCGCTCGTGCCCGAGGCAATCTTCGCAAATCGTTGCCTTCAAGCGAAGATTTTGTTGGGGCCGTGGAACGCCAGGGTCTGGCGGCTTTTGCCAAAATCCTCCGCCAGAATACGACAAGGATCGATTGATCGGCTGCTCCACAGCGACGCAGCCAGCACGGATAAAAAACCAGGTTGTCTGGGCTTTGAGCGCCGATAGCTTCGCGGGGTACGGCCAAGTCCCACACTCTCGCATTTCCTTCCGGCCCACCGGGTTTGCTCGTCATTATAGGCGCTCGTTGCAAGCGAGGTGTGTTCCCCTGCCCTGCATTTTTTCTGACTGTCCCGCCTACAAATGTTAGGAACGCACAATCTGCCCTATGCAAGTTCCGCGGTCTTCTCCGAGGATTTGAGGCAAAGCCCTTTGTAAGTGCGTTGCGCTTTGCCGATTTGCTTACGCGAGAGATGGCGACACCAACCGACGGGTTGGCGCGCTCTATGCCGGGCGCCGCGCGGTTCGAGGGGAGCCCGGCCCCCTCCCCTGTCCTGGATCCAGGGCTGAGGGCACTCACAGCCATCGTGGAGTTCATTCTGCGGTATTGTTCGACTGTTTTCCAGCCGCAGTGCCGTCAGACGGCGCGCCCGCGGCCGGAGCGAGCCGAAAAGGCGAGCGCAGCCAAGCGGAGGAAACCCGCGCTTCCGCATTGCGCTGTAGGGTTTTCCGGAGCTTGGTGGAAAACGGTCCTTTTTTTTGGCGTTTGAGTTTTTCCCGTCTTTGCGCCTCTAAACGGTGCGCAGCGCGCGGCGGCAGTCGGTCCCGCCTCCCCTTCGGGCCACTATGTTGAAGCTCCTACGGCTGCCTTCTTCCGCTCCCTGCGCGCCGAGAATTCCCGAAATCCCACCTGCGAGCGGCGCTATGCTGATTTCTCCGATACTCTTCATTTTTCGCTGATCGTGCCTTGGTCGTTGGCACTCGCACCGGCACGAACGCCCCGCCAGGTCCCCCTCCCTGCCCGCCCTCACGGCATGGCCGCTGGGACGGGTTAATTGGTTTCTCTGCGTTACGCGTCCAGCCAGTTTTCGAGCTTCAGTCCGGGATACGCCAGGAAGTCTCGCGTATTGTTGGTAACCAGGACCGTATTCAGGGCGATTGCGTGTGATGCGATCAGTTTGTCGAGATGATCTTTCTTCCGGTCTCTTGTCGCCATTCGAACCGGACCATAGGCACGCGCTGCTGCAATCCCAAACGGCTCTACCGTGATCAGCTCGGCCAGGGCTGCGAGATTATCAAGTTCCCGTGCGGGATCATCGGATGCGGATACACCATACTCGAGTTCGGCGAAGGTGATGGCGGACATGACCACGTCTCCCACATAGCAACTGGCAAAGCGGCGGGCGACCTGCTCCGGCTGGTTTTTCATCAGGTAGATACACATGTTCGTATCGAGCATGTAGCGCGCCATCAGATCTTATCCCGTTCATCTTGCTCATGGGACTCTCTTCCGTCACGCATAAAATCCGGAGAGAAGCGGGCGAATACATCCAGAACGCCGGCCAGGGAGCGATGCACAGGACGGATGCGAAGCTCGTCGCCGACGCGCTCGATTTCCAACTCGACATCGGTCCGGTCAAACGCTAGTTCGGCCGGGATACGCACGGCCTGCGAATTTCCGTTTTTGAAAGCTCTCGTGGTGTGCATAGCCCGCATCCTTGTGTGTACGTGGATGTACAATAGCATTTTATTGATCAAATGTACATCCCTCGTGTGCACACTGACGATGTGTTTTTGGCTGTGATGGCGCATAACGCACGAGGCGGGCTCAACTGTGCCGCATCGTGTTCTGCTCGACCGAACCCGCAAACGGGTGCGATCCATTCGGGGTTACGATCTCTTACACGGCGCGTTCTCGTGTAAAAGGGCGAGAAGTTGAGAGCGCGACCCGCGCTCACATCTGTAAGGAGCATCCGCGAGGCGCGTATGCGCATCTTCTCCGTGACATGCCGCTCTTACGATTGGCCGGTGCTCGCGCCAATGGGCAAGCGCGCCAGGGCGCTGTCGGCCGTGAAGATAAAACGGCTTTCACCGCCAGGGCGTCAAACCTTCCGTTTTTTCTTCCCGTCCGACCCATGACCCGATCTCCGCCCTACCGGGAGCGGGCTTACGCCCCCTCCCTTCGTTCCGAGGAACGTGTGAGCACGTCCTTCGGACCAAAGGAAGAAGGCTTCGCCCACTGCGGGTTCGAAACCCAAAGGAAACGGGACATCAGGAGATCCTATCATGACGACGACCATCATCATCGAACTGAACAAGCTGGATGCAGACCCAAAGAACGTCCGCAAGACCTACTCCGCAGACAGCATTGCGGCGCTTGCCGCATCGATCAAGGCCAACGGCGTTCTGCAAAACCTTGTCGTGCGGACCGCTGAAAAGAAGGGACGGTATTTCGTCACGGCCGGTGAGCGCCGCAGACGGGCATTGTTGCTGCTGTTGGAGCAGGGCGAAATTCAGAAGAACCACGCGGTTGAGTGCAAAGTGCGCGACAGCGAGGATGCCACGGAGATCAGCCTAACGGAAAATGTCATGCGCGAAGATATGCACCCGGTGGATGCTTACGAGGCCTTCAGCGCCTTGGCGGATCAGGGCAAGGCGATCCCTGACATTGCCGCCCGTTTTGGAACCACGGAAATCATCGTGCGCCGCCGTCTGGCGTTAGCGAAGGTCTCCCCCAAACTGTTGGACCTCTACCGCAAGGAGGAGATGACCTTCGAGCAACTTTCCGCCTTCACGGTTTCCGACGACCATGAGCGACAGGAACAGGTTTGGAATGGCCTATCCACATGGGATCGTCATGCAAGCCGGATCAAGTCGAACCTGTTGACGGACGAGGTTGCCAGCACTGACCGGCGGGTGAAATTCGTCGGCGGGCTGGATGCCTATGAGCAGGTAGGCGGAACCATTCGTCGCGATCTGTTTGACGCGGACGGCGGAGGCTATGCGCTTGATGTCGCATTGCTCGACAGGCTCGTATCCGAGAAGCTGGAAGAAGCCACGGTGCCATATCGTCAGCAAGGCTGGAAATGGGTGGAAGCGACTTCCGAACGCCCGGAATGGATGTTCAATGTACCGCGTGTCTATCCGGTGGAGGTCGAGCTTTCTGACGAAGTTCAAGCTGAATACGACGCGCTTTGCCAAGAGCATGACGAATTGGCAGAAATGATCAACAACGAGGCTGAGGAGGAGGGGGCACACGAGCGCGTTGATGCGATCAACCGGCGGCTGGACGAGATTTCCGAAAGCAAGGAAAGCTATTTGGCCGAAGACAAGGCGAGAAGCGGCATCGTGCTGTATGTCAACTATCACGGCAAGCTGGAAGCGGCGATTGGCATCATCAGGAATGAGGACGAGGCCGCAGACGCGGACGACGGCGAAAACGGGAACGCCCCCGCAAGCGTTAAAACCAAGGATGACACCCCGAAGCTTACTCACCCGGCAACCCTGATCGAGGATTTGACGGCACAGAAGACCGCAGCGCTTCGCGTCGAGCTGGTCCACAATCCCGATGTGGCGCTTGCCGCCGTCGTTCACGCCATGCTGCTGCGTGTTGCTTACACCGGCTATGTGTCCGAGCAAAGCGCCCTGCAAGTGTCGCTGACTTATGAGCGCGTCGAAGGGTCGATAAAATCGCCGGAAAAGTGCAGGGCCGTTGCCGATTTCGACAGCGTACAGGAAAACTACGGGCATAAAATCCCCGGAAACCCTGCCGACCTGTTCGAGTGGTGCCTTGCACAGAGCCGCGAAGAACTGCTGCTCCTGCTGGCCTATGCGGCAGCCCACTCCGTCAACGCCGTGGAGAAGAAATTCACTGACCGCCGATCTGGTATCGAGCAGGCAAACCAGCTTGGTCGTGCGCTCAATGTGCGGATGACGGATTGGTTCGAGACGACCGCCGACAGCTATTTTAATCACATCAATCGGCAAAGCATTGCTCTCGCTGTGGCGGAAGCCAAGGGCGAAGACGCAAGCCTATCCGTGAAGGCAGCGGGTAAGAAGACAGAGGCCGTGCTGATCGCGGACAGGCTGGTTGTGGGAACCGGCTGGCTTCCGGCTCCAATCCGGATTGCATCCGACCCGAGCGCCGAGGCAAATGTCGAGATCGACGATGACGAGGCCCAGTCCCTGCCGATAGCAGCGGAATAACCCCCGCCGATGCTATCCAGCCGGTCGCGCTTCTTCCGCGCGGTCGGCACCCTGTTTAAGACAGAGCCACCTATTTGACCTACCCTAGACATTTTCCCGCCCGCGAGCGCGGTCCAGGGCATCGAACCCCGGCCCGCGCTTTGCTTCGCAAGCAGGATCCGCGCAGCGCTGGAATCACGCGAGCGCCTGTCTCGCGCGAGCGTTTATATCCGGTACGACATTGGCTGGATGAGGCCGCATGTGATCGGGCGCTGATGATGTGGCTTGTTGTCGGACCCGTCAGCAACGGATTTTCTCTTAAATGCGAAAGGAACAATCTTCATCCCGCGTACTGTGATCGTGCCCGCAACCCCACGCAGCTGTAAATCGCTAGCGCAATCAGCGTTCCTGTCCTGAAGACCGGCGATCTTGTCAGGGGAGGCTCCCGGGATGGCATGGTGGTGAAGCCGATCTCGATGTTTCGATGGGCTCGCTGCGTGATCAGCCTTCTTCCCAGATGCAGTCAGTTCCGTACGAGCCCCAGCTCTCGGCGAATGTCGTTGCGAGGATGCCGATGGTTCTTCCGGTAAGTGGTGTTTAGTCGCTTGGTCGATTTCAGGTAGATGCGTCTGGCGTCGATGGGTGGCGATGCGGGTTTCGGTGAAACGGGCGGCGTTATATCCGGAGACATCTGCGCTGATCTCCTTTGTACGCGATGCCTTCAGATGGATCACTAAGGCCGGTCGTCACGCCCGCAACCCTCGATCGGAACGATTTTCCCCGATCCTACAAATCTCCTCGCGCTGCAAAATCGTCCCGCTCTCAGGTGCTGCGACCCTTCGGGTGCGGCCGTTCCTGTTCCCGCCCTTTTGTCGTGTCCATCGGCAACGCAAACAAAGGAGATACAGCAATGTCCGACCTCGTAAACTTCATCCGCTTCACTGAAACCGGCCTCTCGGGCAACATCGCATCCATGGCTTATGACATCGATTTGACCGGCGAAGAAATCAGCAGCACCAACCCGAAAGCGCCCGTTTATCGCATCCTTGCCAAGACCCCTAGGGGACGCTCCGTAGAAATCGGCGGCATCTGGAAGAAGATCAATCAGAACGGTAGTGGCTACTACACCCTCTCGGTCAATACCGGATACGGACGCCTCAATGCCAATCTCGGGCGCTTCCCGGGCCAAGACGACGATGATCTGATGGCCGTCATTCCCTGGGATTGATTCAGCGAGGTGCGGCCCCAGTGCGGGGCCGTACCTGAACGATCGGCTGAGTCGTCCACCTGACCTCGGTGTCGAAAGCTTGTGGTGGCGCGGGTGGAGGTCGAGGTGGCAAACCTTCTCGCCGGCCCAAGTGGGAACTACAGGTCGCGCTGAACTTTACAACTGTAAAGTCCTGCGCCGGTGATTGGTGGTGTTAACTTTTCATTAACGAAAAACTCCTTGAAGAATCGGAGTCTCTCTGGCATTTCTGACGGTAAGGGTCGCGTATCGTGACCATAACCGTCAAGGGGATTTAATGCTTTACTCGGCTTCTCATAACGTCAGAGATACCGCATCGAAGATCCAGGCGTACACGTCGAAGCTTTCGGCGGAGCTTCAAGATATGCGCGAAGCAGTCTATCCACCAGCCGCACGAAAAACATTCGCGAGAACATTCTCGACCCTCGATCTGGTACGATTGCTGGGAGTACCTGAAAGCACCCTCAGGCAACTAACGATCGAAGGGAAGGGACCTGTACCGGAGCGCGCCGAGAACAATCGGCGCACTTATACGGTAGACCAGGTGAAAGAGCTGCGCTCATTTCTCGCTACCCTTCGTCCGGATGATGCCGGTGAGCTTTTGCCGTACCGCCGTGAGGGCGAGAAGCTGCAGGTTATCGCCACTGCGAATTTCAAAGGGGGAAGTTCGAAGACGACGACCTCGATGCATCTGGCCCATTTCCTCGGCTTGCAGGGGTACCGGGTGTTGTGCATGGATCTGGATCCACAAGCGTCCATGACGGCGCTTTTTGGTATCCAACCGGAATTTGATCTCGGCGAAAATGAGACTGCCTATGCGGCGATACGCTATGACAACGAGCGCCGAGCCTTGGCAGATGTCATTCGACCTACTTATTTCCCAGGCGTCGATCTGGTGCCAGGAAACCTCGAACTCATGGACTTCGAGTTTGACACCCCTTCCTACCTTACACAGAGGAATAGGGACGACCTCGGTCTCTTTTTCGAGCGGCTCAGCAATGCGCTAGCTCGTGTGGAAGATCGTTATGACATTGTCATTCTCGACACACCGCCATCACTTGGCTACTCGACGCTCGCAGCACTGTATGCTGCGACGTCGCTGATCGTGACGGTTCATCCAGCCATGCTCGACGTGGCGTCTTGCAATCAATTCCTCATCATGATTTCCGATCTTTCCGAGACGCTGGGCCAGTTCGGCGCCCAGTTTGAGCATGATTTCTTCCGGTTCCTTCTGACACGTGTGAATCCGAACGACGGACCGCAGAAGTACATGTCTGGAGTCATGCGACGTCTTTTTGGTGATGACGTACTCGTGTCGGAGGCTCTGGAGTCGACTGCTATTGCTGGCGCAGCCGTCGCTAAAAAAACGCTTTACGAGCTTGAAGTCGGCGAGGTTGGTCGGGAGGCGCTGAAGCGAGCGATCGAAAGCGCGGATCGTGTTAACTTCGAGATCCTTCACCTGATCCACAAGGTTTGGGGGCGTAGCGTATGAAAAAGAGCATACTTCAAAGAATGGCAGCGGATGCCGAAAACCGCGGTGATACGGCCCAGGTCCCTGAAGCGCTGGACAAGGCTTTACCTTCTCGACGCCACTCATCGCCGGTCATTTCAAACGTGGGAAGAGTGCTCTCGCAGTTGACCGAAGACAGCATTATTTCCCTCGATCCCGCGAAAGTGGAGCGCTCTCCTTACAAGGATCGCTTCGAAAATGACGAAGAGGCTGACAAAGAACTTGAAGCGCTGAAGTTATCGATTGCAAGCGAAGGGCAGAAAATACCCATTCTTGTCCGACCGCATCCCACGAAGAGCGATCATTATCAGTTGGCCTACGGGTACCGTCGCTGGGCGGCTGTCAAGGCGATCATGGCGGACGCCGAAAGACCGGAGGCCGTTAAGATCAAGGCATACGTCCGTGATCTCACAGATCGCCAGCTTATTGAGGAGCAGTCTCTCGAAAACGGCGTTAGGGAGAACCTCACGTGGATTGAGCATGCAATGTGGGCCGTGCAGCTAAAAAGTGCAGGGCTCTCTCATCGTGCGATATGCCCCATCCTTGGTTTGTCTGAGGCGGCTATTTCGCACCTGTTCCGGGTCACCGACATCGTTCCTGAAGATATTGTCTACGCTATTGGTCGTGCAAAGGGCGTGGGCCGCCCCAAGTGGACTGCATTTGCGGACCTCTTGAAGAGTTTGAACAAGGCCGAGGCTGTGCGCCGGATTGTTAAAACAACAGAGTTTAAGCAAGCCGATGGAGCGGAGCGGATCGCGCAGGCAATCAGAGCTGCAAGTGAGATATCTAAGCACGGCGAAGGGAAAGCGCAGGATGAGATCCGCGACTTCGCTGTTAACCAAAGAGTTTTCGGGCGTATGAAGTCTACGTCTTCTGGGACGACCGTAATCATTCCCAAAAAAGAAGCAGCATTTGCGCGCTGGCTGGCGGATCGAATGCCGGATCTGATGCGCGAATATCAATCGGCCGACCCCGCGCAATAGGGCGGGGGGTCACAGCAAGAGTTAAGCAAGGTCGAAGGAGAGACAAACCGCAAAAGAAAAAGGCCCCCAAACGTTTCCGTCGTGGAAGCCTTCCTCACATGTAGCAATCTGAGAATCGCATTTTCACGAATCACAGTCAAGAGTCTTTGGCATCGTTTTGGTGAGCGGATTTCTTTTGCCTTTTGAGAGGTGAAGGAAAATGCAGAGTGGAAGTGTGACGACGCCCTTTGGGCGGCGGCCGATGACGCTTGCCTTGGTCAAAGGTCAGCTGGAAACAGCAGAGCGTAGCGAGAGCAAGCCCGTAGATAAGTGGAAAGTCTTCCGGGATCTCTGTGAGGCGAAGGACGTCTTTGGCCTTCAGGACCGATCTCTCGCAGTGCTGCACGCGTTGCTGAGCTTCTATCCGGATACTGAGCTCTCGGACGACAATGGTCTTGTCGTATTCCCGTCGAACACGCAGCTGTCGATCCGGGCGCACGGCATCGCCGGCACAACACTGCGGCGCCATCTCGTTGTGCTCGTTGAGGCTGGCCTGATCCAGCGCCGCGATAGCCCGAACGGTAAACGTTATGCGCATCGGAGCAGGGGAGGGGAAATCGAGGACGCGTTCGGCTTCAGCCTGGCACCGCTACGTGCGCGTGCTGCCGAGCTGGCTGGTCTTGCCCAGCAAGTTGCTGAAGAGCGCGTGCAGTTCAAGCGTGCCAAGGAAGCTTTGACGCTTTGCCGGCGCGATGTGCGCAAGCTGATTTCCGCTGCCATGGAAGAGGGCGCTGACGGCGATTGGGCAAAGATCGAGGCGATGTATGTTGGCCTTATTGCGCGCCTTCCGCGCGCGCCGAGGCGCCACGATGTCGATGCCGTGCTCGAAGACATGCGAATGCTTCGCGAGGAAATCGTCAACGTCCTGGAAATTCAGCTAAAAGCAGAAAAAACCGACGGCAATGCTATCCAGGATGGATGCCACATACAGAATTCAAATCCCGAATCTACTTCTGAACTTGAACCTCGCTCTGAACAAGAGCAGGGCGAAAAGCCGGAGATAAAACCGAAACGGGTTGCCGAGCCGTTGAAGGCGTTCCCGTTGAGCATGGTGTTGAGGGCGTGCCCGCAGATGGCGGATTACGCGCCGGGCGGCCGAATTGACCATTGGCGTGAGTTGATGTCGGCTGCCATTGTGGTCCGGTCGATGCTCGGCGTCAGTCCTTCGGCCTACCAAGAGGCCTGCGAAATTATGGGGGCCGAGAATGCCGCGGTTGCGATTGCCTGCATCCTTGAGCGGGCAGGGCATATCACCTCGGCCGGCGGCTACTTGCGTGACTTGACCCGAAAGGCGGCGCGCGGCGAGTTCGGTCTCGGGCCGATGCTGATGGCGGCGATCAGGGCGAACGCCGGAGATGAGAAGCGGAGCGCATGATGAGCCCCGCGTCCACCTGGTCAGGAAATGTCGGGGATACGATCTGCGATCTTTTCGAGATAGTCGTCGATCGCCTCTTCGATATAGGCGTTGAACTTGCGGCGCTCTATTGCGGCAAGGATCTTCAGCGTCTTGTGAACGTCGGCGCGGATATGAATACCGGTGGTCACTTTTTCTGTGTCGCGGAAGCGCTTGCCGGCGATCGGATCGCGGCTCTCGCCTTTGGCGACCATGTCGCGAAGCTGTTGACGGCCAATCGGCGGCTTGTTAGTCGAGGCTTGATGGACGCCCTCGGTTTGCGGAGGAGGGGAGGCGATCTGCTTTTCCCGCACGGACGGCTTTTGCCGGTTGGTCGAAATCAGCCCGAGAACAAGGTTCTTGCTGTCTGGTCCGTCGCTCATGCTTGAACTCCCTCGGCGGTCGATCTGTAAAGGGCGAGAATTTCGCCGAGCAGCGTTTCCATCTCGGCAATGGCTTTCGGGTCGGGAGTTGCAACTGTCTGGAGCGTGCCGGCGGCGCCGATCGATTGATAGCAAGCGCGCCGGGCGATCGGCTGCGAGGCAAGCGCAACGCCGCTTTCCCGCAAGATTTCGCGAAGCGGCGCATGCGCCTTGGCGCGTCCGGTGACCAGATCGTGCTGGGTGATGACGATCAGAGAGGGTAGTTTACGTTTTTGGTCGTCTTCGACGACGGGAATATGATTGAGCGCCAGTTGCATGCCGGCGACCACATCGTCCTGGGTGGTCTGGAGGGGAATGAGGACGATATCGGCGCAATAAAGACCCGCAAAGAGATTTTCATTCGTCGTCCCCTCAATGTCGACAAAGACGATCTTACCCTCGCGCTGTCGATCCAACGCCATTCTGTAAATGCGATCCGGATCCAGGCAGCTTTCCGCCTCAAGTCTGTCGGGCCAGACCTCCATCTGCTTCGACATCGTCACCCATCGCATTGTGTTGGCACGGCTGTCGGCGTCGATGAGAAACACGTCGTTTCCGGCATGGGCGGCTGTTCCCGACAGCGCCCGCACGAGCGTGGTTTTTCCGGTCCCGCCTTTTGGGTTTGCGATGGTGACGATCATGGAAGCTCCTTTCGTTCCGAAAGAAACTATAATTAACCGTCTCCGTCTCTTCTGGCAACGCTTCAATTGCCCGTTGCTGATTGGCCGCTGATGATTGATGATCGACAATTGCCAGCTGTTCATCATCAACGGGGAACGACCCATTGGTGATTGCCATTGAGCAGTTAATGACGCGTTACTTGATGATTAATAACGGTTATCTGAGCATTACCCGTGCACTAACGGGCACTGTTTCAATTAACAATGGGCAATTGCCAGCGTTTCAATTACCCATTTGTCGGTCGCCGTCCATAGACGGCATGTGCGTCTCACCTGCGAGTGTGAGTTGACAGTGCGAATGGAAAACTATAATTAATTCTCTGTGGCAGGATAGTCAAGTTTGTGGTACAAACTCGACGACGCCCGCCTCCGGCAGGGCTGAGGTTCGCGCCATATGGCGCTCTGTAGCGCCTCCGGCACCCATGGCAATGGAGAGGAAGCGATGCGAAGCGAGGTGGTCAGGGTTCGTATGAAGCTGGAGGAGCGCGAGGCGCTTGCCGCGCTGTGCGGAGAACACCGCACAGCAAGCGACGTCATTCGGCTGCTGTTCCGCGATCAGGCCGGTCTTCCGCTGCCCGTCGGGCCGGTCGAGGCAGACCATCTGCGGGGCACGAACGAGGAATTACGCCGCGTCGGCATTAACCTCAACCAGGCTGTACGCGCCATGAATGAAGGCCGCGTCGGCTATGAACCGCATCTTGATGCAGCACTGCGGAAGCTTCTCGACGCTGTGTTTCGGCTGAGGGCCGACGTCGATTTGATGCTTCGGATCAGCCGGCGTGAACGGAGAGGGGGCGGCCATGGCCTATGAGTGGGCAAGTCTGCTCGGCGAAGTCGATAGCTACTCCGCGCGGCGGGCGGCTTCTCTCCTTGATGATGATGAGGAGCGGCGCCGCGGACGGGCGAGTGGTCCCGCCGTGACCAGTGATCGTGCTGAGAAGCGGTATCTGCCAACAGGGATTGCAGCCAGGGCCGCGACAATCTCCGTCCCGTCGGGGGAACAGACTATCGCCTCCATCCTGCAGCCAGCGCGCTCCTCTCAGCAGGACGTCATCGCGCTCGTCGGTGCGTTAGCTTCACGCATGGGACCGGAAGAGGACGACGAATTGCGCAGGGGCGGGGGAGGCGGCGGTAGCGCCGCACGTCAAGCCAACCCGCCGACCGCCACGCGGCGTTCGTTGAAAGACAAGGCGTCGTCAGAGGTTGCCAGCCGGGCAGCGCTTGCTGCCGGTGCCCAGCCGGTTGTGATCAAAGTCACATCAACGGTTTCCATCCGAACTTCGGCCGCGGGCCTGCTCACCTATCTTGGAACGCGCGAGGTCGAAAACGAAAATGGCAGAAAGGTAAAGGTCGACATTCCTGTCATTGATCAAGACGGGATCACGATCGCAAGCAAGGAGGCGCGCGCGGCCGTTCTCTCCGACTGGACCGCTGAGTTCCGGGAGCCCTATTCCGTAAACGCGGTGGCGAGCATCTCGATTAAGTTCGCCGAACCTGTGGGAGACGACGATCTTCATGAGGCATTGAACGCTGCCTTCGGCTCTAAGCCGTTCCTTTGTTCCCGTCTCCCGAACGGCGAGATTTCTGTATATGCGGTCACGGACCTGCCGGCGGGAAAACTGGCCGGCGCTCTGAAATCCCGCGAGACGGGCAAAGGCTCTGTACGCGTGGCAGAATCTGCCGAAGCTGATCTTGCAGCTTGGTTGGCGGATGCCGGCAGACGGGCGGAGGTTCGCGTTCTTGGGGCTGCCACTTCGGAAAAGTCGAGCCGCTATTTCCTCGAAAAATTTCTTCGTGATGAAAAGCGGATTATCACTAGCGCCGGCGACGGGGTAGAACGCGGCGCTTCAATTCAGAAAGCAGCAGACGGAATTTGGCAGGAGTGGTCCGGGCATATTCGCACCGTTGAACCACGCAATGCTTTCCACGTTATTTTCTCAGCCCGCGCAGGGACCGATTCCGAGGCGATGAACCGCGCCGTGCGCGATTTTCTGAGCGAGCAAGTCGCAGGGCACCGGTGGGTCACGGCGCATCATCCGGAAACCGGGCATGTGCACGTCCATGCGATGATTTCCGCCCGCGATGATGTTGGCAAAGCGCTGCGGTTGACCAAGCCCGAACTTCATCAATGGCGAGAGCGGTTCGCGGCAAGGGGTTCCGGTTCATTCGACGGCTTTCCGCCCGGTCGGCGATGCGGCCCTGAAGAAAAACCCGTTCNGCACGTCCATGCGATGATTTCCGCCCGCGATGATGTTGGCAAAGCGCTGCGGTTGACCAAGCCCGAACTTCATCAATGGCGAGAGCGGTTCGCGGCAAAGGCGCGTGAGCATGGGATCGCAATGGTGGCGACCCGCCGGGCCGACGTCGCCGCAACGCGGCCGTACAGCCAGGCACAGGCCGGCGCGTACCAACGTGGTCTCTCCGATCCGCGTTATCTCAAGAACCGCGATCTTAACAATCGCGTCGAGCGAAAGCGGTCCGGTGTCGCCGACCGCTCCTCACTCGCAAACAGCAGTCTTGCACTGGCCCCACAATGGCGGGCGACCGTGGACGCGCTGAAAAAGGTAGGGGCGAAATCCACAGTGATTGATGCTGCCGATCGGTTTGCCGCTGCGGCTTCGGCAAAAGTGCCGAAGCTTTCGCCACGCGCGATGAGAGGCTTTGTGCTTGTGCAACTCAAGATCCACGGTGCCCATGACAGCGGCTCCGTGCCGAAGACTGTTCAGCGTGCGCTGAACAGTGATGCTCGACTCTTCTCGATGAAAGGTGGAACTGTACTGCTTCTTGCGCCGACCGATGCGAGCGTCAGCAAGCTCGAGCGGGAGCTGAAGAAGCAGAAAGAGGTTGGACGAGGCGCGGAGACCCTTGCGGTGGTCAAGAATATCGAGCGCCAGTTGTCCGAACAGGGGCTCAGTGCCGCCGTTTCGATCAAGGCGGCCGGCGCTGCGCAGAATGGCGCGCCAACGCCATGGCTGCAGAGCCGCTTTGCAAAATCGGCACAGAGAACGGCTTCGGATCCAGCCACGCCACTGGCGAAACTCATGACTTTGGTTTCAGACATCAAACATCGAAAGGAAAACATGATGCCACTCTCGCTGGAACAGTTCGATGAGCGCGTCGCACGCGCCAACAAATCCATGGACCGCCTGGAAACGATGGTCGACAGTAGTGGCGAGCGCCAGGCGGTCGAGGAAATGCGGCGCGAAATTTCGGCACTCTTTGCCGAGCAGCGCCGTGACATCGAGTTGCAGCAGATACCGTCGGCCATGCGAGCTTCCGGGGGAGGGGGAACGTCTGCAGCTGCTCGAGCGGGCGACGGCCACGATCAAAACCGTAAGCCGCCGGCAAGTGTGGATCCTGCCATCGCGGTCCAGCAAAACGCTATTGCTGCGGGTCGAGCGGCCCGGGCAGCACGCGATCAGGCGGGTGGCGCGAAAGGCGTGCAGGACGAACAGCGTCGTGAGCGCATTCGCCAGGCCGAGCAAGAGCGTCACCGCGACAATGGACGCGATGAGTCCGAGCGTTAAGCAAATGCTACACGTGAGAGCACGCAGCGGTATCTGCGTCACTCACACAAGCTACCTCTAATCGGTCGAGGGGGCGAGTTCACCCGCATTTTGCGCATCTCAGAGGTGAGACGAGGGAGTTTCGTCGTCTGCGGTCGGCATGAGATGCGGCAGCTTTGCGCCTTCATTTCGGTCGTTTGCAAGACTCGCTCAAGCTCCTGGAAGCAGTCAGTCTGCAATTCGGATAATAACATCCAGAAAGCACCAGAGTGCCGTTGAAGGTTTGCGTAGTTGGCTGGCGTGTCGATGTGATATTCGCGATGCCCCTTTGCCTGTTGCTCCAAAAATCCGCTAGCACTAAACAGGAGGCTCTCGGACTGCGGAGCGAAATCGCATGACCCATAGCATTTTCAACCGGCATCCTAGGATGATGCCATGGGTCGTCAAATCAGATATGTGCGGGCTGGATGCCGGAAGCGGTTAAGTCCATGTGCCGCCCGAACTCATTGCGTTTCTACCGACGAAGGTTACGAGTTGTGGGCACCTTCACCCCTCTGAATACTCCGAAGATAGCTCCGATCATCCCGCCGATGACGACGCCCGCGGAACCTCCCGCGAAAGCTCCGACAATGCAGCACGCAACCCACTCCGCGACACCCGACGCATCTGCGACGAACAGTGTGGCAACGAGACCGACCACAGCGCCGAGAATGCCAAAGACGATCCCGACTCCCGTCACAGACTCCGAGGGATCGAGGGTACGTTTCTGCGAGGACGGGCTGGCGTCATGTTCTGTCATTGCAGACTGTCGCTCTCTGTTTTCCATTCGGACCTCCATCAGTGCGTGTCAGCCGCCCAGCGGCTTGTCGTCGTTTTCGTAGAGTATGCGTTCCGCCGCGCCGTCCAGGTCGTCATACTGGCCGTTGCGAAGAGACCAGAGGCAGGCCCCTAGTCCCGCGATCCCCATCAATACAGCGATGGGTATCAAAAACGACAATGTGCTCATTGGGCCGCTCCCGCGAGCTTGGCTGTCGGGCTTCGCCGCCAGGATAGCACATCGGCGTCCATATCGAGCCTGACCGCATTGGCGACCACCAAAATGGACGACGTCGACATCGCCACCGCTGCGATGAGCGGACTGGCGTAGCCTGAGAGCGCAAGCGGTATGCTGACCACGTTGTAGACGATGGCGAGAGCGAAGTTCTGACGAATTAGCGCGGCAGCACGCCCAGCCGTCGTCATCGCGATCCTGATTCCATCCATGTCTCCATTGAGCAGGATGAAATCGGCGGCGCTGCGGCCGATGTCGCTTCCCGACGCCGGGGCCATGGAAACACGTGCGGTCTTCAGTGCCAGGGCATCGTTTATTCCGTCACCGATCATCAGCACCTTGCGCCCACGATGTTGAAGTGCTTCGACGATCTCGGCCTTGTCCTTGGGAAGCGCCGCTGCGTTCACCTCGTCGATCCCGAGCTCACGCGCCACGGCGTTGGCCGCCTGCGGGACATCGCCTGTCAGCATCCGGACGGCGATGCCGCGATCCTCCAGGAATTGCACCGCCTCTGCCGAACCCGCCCGGACCCGTTCTCCGAACTGGAAGGAAGCCAGCACCTCACCCCCTCGGCGCGTCAGCACAACGGTGGAGGGCGCATTAGGATCAAACACGTCTCCGCCCGTCTCCCACCCGCTTCGGCCAAGTCGGTAGCGCTCACCGCGGAAAGTCGCCTCGAGTCCATTTCCGGGTGTCTCCCGGACATCCTCTAACGACAGGGTCTCCGCGTTGCCGCGCGAGGCGTAGTCGGCGACGGCCTTTGACATTGGATGGCTTGAGAACTTTGCCAGCGACAGCGCCAGGGAAAACTCCAGAGGCCCTTTCCAGGTCCCTGCCGCCAGCATCGGATCGTACTGTGTGAGCGTCCCGGTCTTGTCGAAGACGACGGTGTCGATTTCCGCCAGACGTTCCAATGCCGATCCGTCCCGTGCGACGATGCCCTGCTTGAACAGCCGGCGGGCGGCAACGACCTGCACCATGGGAACAGCCAGCCCAAGCGCGCATGGGCAGGCGATGATCAGTACGGAGATCGCAATTGTCAGGGAGAGGTGAATGTCTCGTGTGAACACGAACCATATGACGAACGCGAACACCGACAGTCCGTGGACAACGGGGGCGTAGAGACGCGCAGCCCTGTCGATCAACGTCCGGTACGCGGACCGGCCGTCCTCGACGGCCTCCAGCATCCTGTGCAGTTCGGCGAGTGTTGAATTCTCGGGTGCAGCCGTGGCTTCGACTGTCAGTGGATGGCCGACGTTCAAATCGCCGGCGCGGACCTGTGCGCCTGGCGCGACACTTTCCCAGCGGCTCTCTCCGGTGAGCATGGAGCGGTCCAGTTCGGAGATGCCGGAAAGAATGGTGCCGTCGGCCGGAATTCGGTCGCCGGCGGCAATCAGAGTGCGGGTGCCGGGGCCGATCTCATTCAGCGGGACATAGTCGATCCGACCGTCCGCGCGTACGACATTCGCGCCCTTTGGCATCATGTCGGCCAAGGCCGCCGCCGCCGATCGCGCCCGCTTGCGCATCATGTGATCGAGCGTGCGGCCGACAAGCAGTACGAACAGGAGCGACGTGCTGGCCTCGAAATAGGCATGCCGCCCCTCGACGAACGTATCGTACAGGCTCAGACCGAACGAAAGCAGCACGCCGATGCTGATCGGCACATCCATGTTGACCCGGCCGTGTACGAGCGCCCGCCATGCGGAGCGGTAGAATGTCGCGCCCGAGTAAATCACGGCAGGAAGGGCGAGCGCGGCCGACATCATATGAAGTGCCTGCCGCGTCGACGGGTCAGCGCCCGACCAGACAGAGACAGACAGGATCATGATGTTCATCGAGCAGAAGCCAGCGACCGCCAGAGCCCGTAACAGCCCAGACATCTCCTCGCCGGATTGGTCGACAGCGTCCGTCGGCAGGACGGCCGTGTAGCCGATCGCTCCGATCGACCCGGCGAAGTCCGGCGAATTGCCGTTGTCCGCCTGCCAGTTGATGGTCACCCGCTTGGTCGTCAGGTTGGCGCGCACCGAGCGAACGTCGGGTAATCTGGCGAGGGTCATCTCCAACTGAACCATGCACGCGCCGCACCGCATGTCGGGAACCGACAGGGCGACCTGCCGAAGACCATCGCCGAGGTCCCGGCTGGCGAGCATGACCTCCTCGATCCCCGGCGTCCGCTGTCCGGGGTCGTGGCCATGCGCCAGGTCAGTGGGGGCGCAGCAGGTCATCGGCGGCTACCTGACCGCCGTGTAGGCATGCCAGGTGGCGTGCCCGAGCAGCGGAAAGACGACGATCAGGCCGATAAAACCCGTCAACACGCTGGCGGCGAATAGGACCATGACGATCGCTCCCCAGACGAACATCGGGGGCAGATTGTTCCAGACCATCGCGGTGCTAACTCCCATGGCCGTGAACGCGTCCACCCGTTGATCGAGGAGCATCGGTATCGAGAAGACACCGATGGCGAAGGCAAACCCGGCAAACAGCGCACCCACGGCAAAGCCAACCAAGAGCATACCCCAGCCCTCGGGTGAGGTCAGCAATAGGCTGACTATGCCGTCGAGACCTGGAAACGGGTTCACCCCGAAAAACAGCGCGTAGATGATCACCGCGGCCCGCATCCAAACGAGCATCAGCATGCAGAGCACCATCCCCGTAAAGAAGACCTGCTTTCCGGCGAGCGGGCGCACGCCTAACATGCCTCGTAGCGTAATGCGTCCGCCCGCCGCCAGGGTCCGGCTCTTGACATAGAGACCGGAGGCAAAAAGCGGCGCGACGATCAGCAGTCCTGCCATCACGGGAAAGATCAGATAGTCGAGGCCGGATCGGAACAGGGTCACGACAGCGGCCGACGAGAGAACGAAGACGACGAAACCATAGAACAGACTTGGAAACGGTTGTGTGAGCAGGTCACGCCAGCCTAGACGGAGCCAGTCGAACGGAGCAGTGACGGGTAGATGCCGCTGCCGTTTCGGGTTCATCGTCTCTTCGATTCCGGATACCTCGCTCAGATATCGGGCGGAGTTGTCGTCCTGAGCCATCTGATCCTTCTCCTTCGTTCAGCAAGCCGCCGCAGCGGCCCTGAATTCCGTGGGCTGCTGGCCCTTTTCCTTGATATGCTCGACGCAGGCGGGCTGGCTTGCGATCGCGACGTAGACGAGATGCGCATTGGCCCCGACGAACGTCGCGAAGACTAGGCCGACCAAAAGCCATATGACGGTTCTCGCCGAAGGCCTGCTCGCCGAGATCATGGCTGTTTCCCGCCCAGTCCGCTGACATAAAGCGCGAGAATTTTGATTTCGGCGGGTGTCAGGCGTTCGTCCCAGGTCGGCATATGTCCCTGCCGTCCGCCATGCACAGTCTCGATGATCCCGCTCAGGGTTCCATCGTAAATCCAGCGGCCATCCGTCAAGTTGGGTGCGCCGAGGTCCGCCTTGCCCTTGGCATCCTCCCCGTGGCAGGAAACACAGCTTGCCAAGAACACCTGATGGCCGGCCTCGATGTCACCGAGGACTTCAGCATCCGAAGTCTCCTTGCTGCTCAGGGAATAGACATAGGCACCGACATCGGTCACCTGTTTGCGGTCGAGCATTTCGTCCGCCCCAAATGCAGGCATCTGCGACACACGGCTGTTCGAGTGCCGCGAATTGACGCCGACCGTCATCGTCTCGACGATCCGTTCCGGTTCGCCGCCCCAGAGCCAGTCGTCGTCGGTCAGATCAGGATAGTTCTGTCCGCCTTTTCCATCCCGGCCGTGACAGGCGGCACAGTTGTCTCCGAACAGTTGATGGCCGCTTGAATCGACCTTCGCCATCAGCTCCCCATCCGCCCTGATCTGATCAAAGGAGTCTTTCTCGATCCGTTCGGTCCACGGTACGCGCGAGGCCGCAGCTTCGACGATCTTGCGCTCCACTGTCTGCTTCTGGTCGCCGCCGATCAAGCCTTTGGTATAGGTCGTTCCGAGCGGCCAGGCGGGATGAAGCACCCACCAGAGCGCGGCGAACAGGTGGGTGACGATAAGGAATATGAGGACACCGCGCGGGATCGGGGTATCCAATTCCTTGATGCCGTTCCAGATGTGTCCCGTCGTCCGGCGTCCGGTGATCTGGTCGGTTTCGGTTTCCTCTATCGCCATGGGGTGTCGTCCTTGTCAAATATCTCCGTTTCCGCCCGCTTGAAACGTGTGCGGTTGGAGGGCCAGAACGCGTAGACGACCACGCCGATCGAAAACAGGATGAGATACAACAGCCCCCACACCTTGGAGAGCTCCAACATGGTCTCGTGGGTAAAGTCCATTTCAATCCCCTTCGCGCTCAGTTGTTGGGGTCTGGCATCTGCTCGGGTGCCGCGGTGTTCTCGTAGGCCGCATTGGTCAGGCGGCCTACGACCTGGAGATACGCGACCAGGGCGTCCATTTCGGTGACGGTATTCTTGACGCCGTCGAACGCCGATACCTGCGTCTTCTCGCCATAGCGTTCCGTGACGCCGGAGGACTGGTCGCTGTCCGGATTGGACTGGCCGTATGCGTCCCCGGCGGCACTGGCGATCATCTCGTCCGTGTACGGAACCCCGACGGTCCTCAGTGCCGCGAGATGGCCCCCTAGATCGGACAGCTCGAGCTGGGTCGTTGCCAGCCAGCGATAGGACGGCATGTTGGATTCGGGAACAACGTCACGCGGATTGATCAGATGGGCCACGTGCCAGAGGTCGGAGTACTTGCCGCCGATACGGGCCAGATCGGGTCCCGTTCGCTTCGACCCCCACAACATCGGGTGGTCGTACTTGGATTCGACGGCAAGCGAATATGGTCCGTATCGCTCCACCTCGTCGCGCAGCGTCCTGATCATCTGGCTATGACAGGCATAGCAGCCTTCCCGGACGTAGATGTCGCGACCCGCCGTTTCGAGGGGTGTGTAGAGCCTCATGTCGGGCGCGTCTTCAACCGTCTCGTGGATGGTGAAGAGTGGGGCGATCTCGACGATACCGCCAACGCTTCCGGCAACAACGATGGCAAGCATGAAACCGACAGCCGTGCGTTCCAGTTTTCCGTGCAGGCGCTCGCTCATGTCTCACTCCGCCGGAGAAGGTGACGCACCGTAGATGCCCGAGGGCAACGGTGCGTCGGAAGTTACAGGTACGGTGGCCGGAACCGTCCGTACCGTCATCCAGATGTTGAAGCTTGCCACGATTGCGCCGAGGAGAAACAGCAGCCCTCCAAAGGCGCGGGCGATGTAGTAGGGATACATCGCCAGCAGGCTATCGACGAAGGAGTAGACAAGGGTGTTGTCGGGCGAATACGTGCGCCACATCAGGCCTTGGATAATCCCTGAGTTCCACATGGCGAAGACGTAGATCAGCGTGCCGATCAGCGCCAACCAGAAGTGAACCTCCACCAGGGTGGAAGAATACATCCGTTCGCGTTTCCAGATCGATGGAACGAGCGTGTAGAACGATCCGAAGATAATCATTGCGACCCAGCCTAGGGCACCGGCGTGAACGTGTCCCACTGTCCAGTCGGTATAATGGGACAGCGAGTTCACCGCTCTGATCGCCATGAAGGAGCCTTCGAATGTCGACAATCCGTAGAAGAACGCTGCAATCATGATGAAGCGGAGCGTGGCGTCATCGCGGACCCGGTGCCATGCCCCGTTCAAAGTCAGCAATGCGTTTCCGGCCGACGCCCAGGACGGAACAAGCAGCATCACCGAGAAGGTCATCCCGAGGTTCTGCACCCAGAGAGGCAGCGCTGTATAATGGAGATGGTGGGAACCTGCCCACATATAGAAGAATGTAATGCCCCAGAAGCTGATGATGGACAGCCGGTAGGAAAAGATCGGCCGCTGGGCGCGGATCGGCAGGTAGTAGTAGAGCATTCCAAGGAAGCCTGCGGTCAGGAAGAACGCCACCGCGTTGTGCCCGTACCACCACTGTACCATCGCATCCTGGACGCCTGACCACACCGTATAGCTCTTCGCGTGGCCGAACGAGACGGGCACCGCGAGGTTATTGACGATGTGGAGGATCGCCACGACGATGATAAAGGCGAGGTAGTACCAGTTGGCGACGTAGATGTGCGGTTCCTTGCGGCGTGCCAACGTGCGCACGAAAAGCACGAAATAGGCGACCCACACGACCACGAGCCAGATGTCGGCATACCATTCCGCTTCGGCGTATTCCTTCGACTGGGTGACCCCCATGAAATAGCCGCTCACCGCGATCAGACAGAAAAGATTGTATCCGAAGATGACGAACCAGGGCGACAACTGATCGGCCAGTCTGGCACGCGATGTCCGTTGCACCACATGGAAGGATGTCGCGATCAGCGCGTTGCCACCGAAGCCGAAGATCACCCCTGTCGTGTGGGCCGGGCGTATGCGACCGAAGCTCGACCAGGCCATGTCGAAATTGAGGCTGGGCCATGCGAGCTGGGCCGCCGCCCAGACGCCGATGAACATGCCGAAGATAGCCCACAGCATCGTGAGGGCGACGCCGACCTTGATCGGATCGTCGTAGTAGCTGGAGAACCGCGCGGCATCTGGCTCCTTGCCGAAGAAGGAGGTCAATATCCACCAGAACAACGCCCCCGAATATAGGAAGACCATGCCCCCGTGGACGCCCATCGGATCAAAGCGTCCGGCGGCCGCCATGGCGATGCCGAGGATCATCAGGACGAGAAGTATGGCGGAAGCGAACTCGCGTTCACCTGTCGTAAGCTGACCCATGCGTTCTCTACCCCTCCCGATAGCGCTGCGGGCATCGTGCAGCACACGTTTCGAAAAGGCAACCTATTCTAGTAACTTACGTCTTGCATCCAACTTGCCATTGACGAGCACGCACGATCCACAATGTGGAAACGTCGGTCACTGGATGTCGGCCATGATGATGCTAAAAGAGCCGTTGTTGAGATGCGTCAGCGACAAGTGTGCATCTGGCGCGGTCGCAAACAAATAACTCGCGTTCCGATCGACGTATCTGGTCATGCCGCGCGCCAAGCCCATCCTCCAAGTTCAGCAGCGACCCCGGCGAATAGCTTGGAATGTGCACGAGCACCGCGCGTACGATCTTCTCTTGCTGGCAAGCTGCGCGGACGCCGACCCGGTCGACGACATTTCCCCAAACGAGATTGAGAATACTCGCGACATGCCGATCCCCGAACCCGGCCTCGTGACACGCAATCGCTGAGGGATCGGTCAGGCCGTATTTGATCTGCTTTTGCTGCAGGTTGGCGCTCGTGTGCAGTGCGTCGTCCAGATCCACTCCAATCTCAAGGTCTGGTTTCGCGTCCCTTCTGCGAAGAGCTGCCGGTCCGCAGACGTGAAGAGTTTCGGGCGCCGGCAGGCGTACGAAAGTCCCCGAGGAAGGAACCCGCGGGCCACAGGCTATGGCGATGGTTATGGGGATTTCAGATT
>NZ_LMCZ01000013.1:0-72673 GCF_001424965.1 Rhizobium sp. Root1204 | reverse complement strand
CTCGCAAACGCAACGGCGAAACTGCTCGCAGACTTCAAGGCAAAGCCAGCCACACAAGTCCGAACCGAAAAAACCAGAACCGACGTATATTGAAGGGGCACTATGCAACCCTGTAAATCCGCGCTCACGTCACCTTGATCCAGATATTGAAAAGGGGTCCAATATCACCACGGACCTGTAATCGTGGGAGCCTCAATCGCGTGCGCGTTCAAGCACGCAAGACGGCATTGGCCGAGACTCACCCGGCCAATGCCTGATCGTTGATAAGACGGTCGACGTCTCGAGACCACCCCATGGGCATTCTTGGTCTTTGCTGCGTGAACAACGTCAAGAGTCAGGCGGAAGTGCTGGCATTCTCTCCGGGATAAACAAGGCCGATCTGTTGTCGGACAGTGTCCAGCGTCTCCATGATCGCGACGGTTTCATCAGGGCGCATGAGCTCTGACTCGGCGCCTGTCCTCACGAGACGCTCCATCTCAAGGGCTTGGAACTGCATTCCGCGGGAGTGAACCGGCTTTTCGAACTTTTCGAGCACATTGTTCTCATAATCCAACACCTCGAACGACGTCGGCACATACCAGGTCGACGCGATCTCAATTCGAGCCTTCGATCCGTAAATGCACGCGACATTTGGACCGGCACAATCCAACGCCGACACTGTCGTTGAAATCGCGCCGCCCTCATGCCGCATCAAGGTTGCGATTTCCGCGTCTACCCCGGTCTCCTTGAAGCGCGCGGTCGCGGAGACAGTCACTGGAGTACCGAGAATGTCGAAAGCGAACGAAATCGGATAGATTCCGAGGTCAAGCAGCGCACCGCCGCCGAGCTCCAGCGCGTTCAGCCGATGGTTTGGGTCTGTCGGCAGAAACTGGCGGTGTTCGGCGGACACCGAACGCAGATCGCCCAGCGTTCCAGCTTCAATGATGTCGTGAATTCGCGTCATATGGGGGAGAAACCGTGTCCACATCGCCTCGAGCACAACCAGCTTCTTCTCGCGTGCCCTATCCACGATTTTTCGGGCCTCGTTTGCATTCAGCGTGAATGGCTTTTCGACGAGCACATGCTTGCCAGAATTGAGCGCAAGGAGGGCCGCGTCGACGTGCTGCGGATGCGGTGTCGCGACGTAGATTATGTCGACGTCGGGGTCAGTCACGAGTTCTTCGTAGCTGCCGTGCGCATTCGGAATTTTAAACCGTTCGGCGAACGCCTTCGCCTTCTCCACAGACCTCGATCCGACGGCAACCACATCCAGACCCGACGCCAGGAGGTCAGTCACAAAAAGTTCGGCAATCCATCCAGTTGCCAGGATACCCCAGCGAAGTCTCTTTTCCATGCGTATTTCCAGCCTTCCAGTTCTTCCTCGATCTACAGTCACTGTCGGAGACGTGATCTTTGTCCAACACGCTGTGCTACGTAGCCTACTGGAAGGTTACCCATCATGCCACACCCGCAAGGCTTTTCGACGATCCCCCGGCATCAGGTTTCAACTGGAGGGAATAGTCCAATAAATGGACCGATTGGACCAGACATTGGATTGATCAAGGCGTTGCATTCGGTCCGATCTCACTTCCCGGCTCGACCTGCAAGATTTTTGAGCGCTCGGGAGAGAGCTGAACCCGGGACCACGGCACTCTAAGTGGGTCACAGTATAACGCACGCCGCGCGGTATGTTCAGCAGTGCGGTGGCGGCACTCCGTCGGTGCTCGCCTTAGGCGCAAACATCGGCGAGGTGGTGAAATGCTCCTGCCCCACCCTGTTCACATCGAGGTAGATGTGGCGGATCAATCCTCTTGCGAGGTCAGGTCCGCAACGTGCAGCTCTGCCAGGTCTTCCAGCAGGTTCAAAAGCATCTCGACCTTTTCAGCGCCGTACTTGGCGTCGATCTGTTCGTAGACCCTTATCGACTCAGGCATGACCTCGTCGATCACATTTTGTCCGGCGGCGGTTATTTGCAGCAACGTTCGGCGACCGTCCCCCTTGTCCCTGCGCTTTGTGATGAAACCCCGCTCTTCGAGCGAACGGATCATTCGGGTCAGGCTAGGTGCAAGGATTGATGCCTTGTCAGCGACTTCGCTGGCGTCCAGCGTTCCCCGTTCAGAAAGGACTCGGATGACACGCCACTGCTGTTCTGTGACATCGTGCTCCGCAAGAATGGGGCGGAAATGGCTCATAACGGCTTCACGCGCCCGCAGTAGACCAATCGTCAGGGATCGCCTGCGCGCGCTCGGCCTCAGGGGCTTTTCGGCAGTGACATTATCCATAAACGCCCACTTTCCTAAATTCGTGATCCTCATGGACACAACTTACCGTCAGGCAGTTGCCGACGACACGACCAGATATCTTTAACACGTGTACTGCCGCAATTGCATTCAGACAACCGCGACGTCTCCTCGTCAAAAGGTGCTCGGCAATGCAGCGCCGAACACCTTCAACTGTCATTTCAAGCACCGACGGCCAGCCGCGCCGGCTCCTGACTAGCTATCGCGACGCCCCGTATCATGTCCGCGGCCTTTTCTGCAATCATGATGACCGGCGCGGCCGTATTACCGCGGATAACCTTCGGCATCACCGAACCATCGACCACGCGCAAGCCTTCCACTCCGCGAACTCGAAGCTCGAGATCGACCACCGAGTCCTTGTCTGGCCCCATGGCGCAGGTAGAGGTCGGATGAAGCGCGGTCTTCGCCATCGCTTTGACATAGTTCCTCACCTCCTCCCGCGAGGTTCCCACCTGTGGACCAGGATAGACCTCTCCCACCAGGAACGGCGCGAGACTTGGCGCAGCTAGAATGCTCCGTGAAAGAAAGATGCCGTTGGTGAGGTTTTCAATGTCTTGCTCGTGGAAGAAATTGCCGTGCACGATCGGAGAATCACTTGGATTAGCGCTCCTGAGTGTCACCGTGCCACGCGAGTGGCAGGTAAGGCAAAGTGGGGCCAGGGAAAATCTATGGTCCCTTGGCGGTTTGTCTCCCCAGCCCGCGGAGGAGACCGCTATCCCGTTCAACTGAATGTCCGGGCGGCCATCACCGTCAAGGTCAAAAAACCCCCCGGCTTCGACGACGTTCGAAGACAGTGGACCGGTCCGAAAGAGAAGCCACTGAATGCCATTCATCAACGCACGCAAACCGCGATCCTGCCCCATGAAGCTTATAGGTGACGACAGCGTTACATCGACGGGAACGAGGAAGTGGTCCTGATAGTTGCGGCCGACGTTGGGGGAATCATGAACCACGGCCAAGCCATGCTCCCTGATGCTCTCCGCTGGTCCGACGCCCGAGAGCATCAAAATCTTGGGCGACATGAATGTGCCAGCGCTCAGAATGACTTCTCGCGTGGCGCGGAATATCTGCTCGCCACCGCCGGGCTTGGCGATTGCCACCCCTACTGCGCGCTTTCCCTCAAACACGATGCGTTGAACCGCCGCGTCCGCTCGCACGACAATGTTTCCACGTTTAAGAGCCTGCGTAAGGAAACTTCTCGAAGTGCTTGATCTTTCGCCTCTTCGGCTCATTGCCTGATAATATCCGACACCTTCCTGATACTCGCCGTTGAAGTCGTGATTGAAGCGGATCGGAGCGTTTTTTCCCGGTATCTCCACCTGCTGGGCAGCACGCACGAAGGCATCGCTTAGCACGTGCCGGTGAACGCCGTCCGAGACATGCATCGGACCATCGGTTCCGTGGTATCGACCTGCCAGATGGGCGTTGTTTTCAGCTTTTTTGAAGTAAGGCAGGACGTCTTCGTAGGACCATCCGGTGCATCCCGCACCTGCCCAGTCATCGTAATCCTCGGCTTGACCCCGCACATAGCACATCGAGTTGACGGAAGTCCCACCGCCGAGTGTTCTGCCTTGCAACAAGGGAAAACGACGACCGCCAGCCCCTGGCTCGGGTTCGGTATGAAAAAGGAATGTCCTGTTGGTACCGTGCGTTTTGAAATATCCGCCGTTGGCGCGAATAAAAATGGTTTTGTCGTGGGGACCTTCTTCGAGCAGAAGGACCCGCAACCCAAGATCTTCGCTAAGGCGCGCGGCCACGACGCAACCCGCCGCTCCCGCGCCAACCACGATATAATCGAATACATCATCATTTGTTTGCATTACATACCTCCCGTTATGTCTTAGCGCTGGCGCAACCGGAATCGCTCATAAGCCTCAATAGGATCCGACCCCTTGGCTGGAACCGCACCTGCGCAATAATATCGACCTCCCGAAGTCACTCATGTGCGGTACTACGTCGACCGAAGCTAAAGAGACCAGCAGCGAAAAGCGTGCTCAAACCGACGAGCCAGTACTGCCATTCAACGCCCGCCTGCATGAAGGCGGTGGCACTGAATGTCATCTGGACAAGCAACGCACCGAATAGGGTCGCCACGAATGAACCAAATCCGCCGCTTATCACCGCTCCTCCCAGAACCACGGCGGTTATGCTCATCAAGGTGAAGTTGACACCAGCTGTTCCCGACCCGACGCCGACTGTCGCCGCAAGGATTAGCCCCGCCACGCCAACCAGCGCACCATTGATCGCAAATGCCGTGGCGGTCATCCTGTTGCGATCGACGCCGAGCTTCTCCGCTGCCACCCGATAGGAGCCGAGTGCTCGCAAGGAACGTCCGAACTTGCTTTTGAACAGGACGCGCTCGAACACAACAGCGGCGATGATCGCTGCAATGGATACGACCGAGACGGGTCCGACCGACATGAGCAGCGTATCGACAAGATCATAGCTGATGGTCCCGTCTGGTACGGGTCGCAGTGAGAGCGACAGCCCCTGCAGGGCGAAGAAGCCGGCCAGCGTGACAACGATCGACGGAAGGTTCAGGAAAACCACGATGAGGCCTTGCAACAATCCGATACCGGCGCACAGGGCCACAATTCCGACAGCCACAAATGCGACCGTCATAGGGGGTGCTCCGTCAGGCATCCAGTATGAAGCCAGTACCACGACAAGCCCCGCCAAAGGCCCGACCGAGAAGTCGATCTCCCCCAGCATCATGAGGTACAACTGACCGAAGGCAATGAAAATCAAGGTCGCTAGCTGAACCTGGACGTTCCCAAGATTGTACTCTGACAGGAAGCGCGAATTGATGGTCGCGGCACTGTAGATAATGGCGATCGAAGCGATCGACAGAGCAATCACCGGAAGCCATTTGCTGTCTAGCAGGGTCTGCAGGCTTCCCCGCTTGGCTTTGACATCTTCCCGCCGAACTGATTTGCCGCCCGCGGTCAGGTTTGCAGCTGTTATCTCGGCATCTGTCACGCTGCTTCCGGTCAACTCGCACGCAATCGCACCCCGCGCCATCACAAGCACGCGGTCGCACAGTCCTTCCAGTTCGACGCCGTCCGAGGAAGCCACGATGACGACCACACCCTGGTCGGAAAGCTCTCGTAGCTTTTGATAGATGTCGCTCTTTGAACCGATATCGACACCTTTGGTTGGCTCGTCGGTAAGCAGGACACGTGGACGCGCGGCGATCTCGCGTCCCATGAGAACCTTTTGCTGGTTGCCGCCCGAGAGGGACGAGACACTCGCCTGAGGAGAGGACGTCTTGATTTTCAGATCTCGTATCGAAGCAGCCACGGCCGTCGCTTCAGCAGTGCGGTTGATGACGACCTTCTCACCGTCGGGGCCAACGTAGCCGGCCGCCAGGTTTTCTTCGACTGACAACGATAGGAAAAGACCTTCGCGATGCCGGTCATCCGGTACGAACGCAATGCCAGACCGCCTTGCCGCTTCGCGGCTTCCACAACGCAGGGTTTCGCCGTTGAGCTCGATCAGGCCGGAATGGCTTTCGAGTCCGGCCAACGCTCTCATCAATTCCCGCTGCCCTTGTCCTTCCACGCCTGCGATGCCGATGATCTCTCCACGTCGGGCTTCAAAGGAGACGTCGTGGAACTTCTTTCCACTAAACCGGCTGACTTTGAGAGAAGCATTGTCGTTCACTCCTTCTGTCTGCTTCCGCGGGAATACCTGCCCCAGCGGACGTCCCACGATCATGCTGATGATCTCGGCTCGGGAGAAATCTGCGCGATTGCGCGTTTCGATGAGCTCCCCGTCTCTGAGAACGGAAATACGATCTGCGATCTCCTCAACTTCATTGAGGCGATGAGAGATGTAGATGATCGCGACACCCGTCGATTTCAGCGCGCGGATCAGGCCGAAGAGCTGCTCGACGTCGTCCTCCTTGAAGGGTTCGGTCGGCTCGTCGAGCACCAGCACCTTCGGATTGGAAGCGAGCGCGCGTGCGATCTCGACGACATGCCGCTGGCCGATTGAAAGATCACTGATGCGGTCGTTTGGCGCTACCCTGAGCGAACCAACGGTTACACGGTCGATGAGCGCCGTGGCCTTGGCGGCCGCACCGGGGCGTCCGAACTCGTCGGAAGCGAGGCAAAGACACTCCAGAACCGTTAGATGCGGAGGCAGTGGTGGGTGCTGGAAAGCGACGGAAACGCCGGCGTTGCGAAATTCATTGGGATCGGAACCAGTCATCTCGCGACCGGCGATCGTGACCGCGCCCTCGCTGGCCGAGAGAACCCCGGCCGCGATCGAAATCATCGTGCTCTTGCCAGCGCCGTTCTCGCCGATCACCGCGTGGACTTCGCCTGGGATAACCGAGAAGTCCACTCCAGCGAGCGCGACCGTGTTGCCGAATGTCTTGCGCACACCCCGCAATCGCAGGACGGGAGGAACCGAAGGCTCGGGAGCCTTGACGATGTCGCGCGCCTCAACAGCCAACCTAGCGACCGGACCGCGTCGACGGGAATGCCGCAGAAGTTCTGGGAGCGTCACGCCTGCAAGAATGATGGCGGCCTGAACCATGCTCTGTATTGCGTAGTCGAAACCAAGAGACACGACGAGCTGGTCGAGGAAGACGAGGAAAACCACGCCTATCATCGTTGCAACGATACTGCCACGATCGCCATTGAGCGGGCTCCCGCCGACGATCACCGCGGCCACGGTGGTAAGCATGTAGGGTGAACCTGAAAGCAGAGTGGGCGTTACGGCGAGGCCAGCCAGCATTACCCCCGCCAAGGCGAACAGGAGTCCGGCGATGACGTAGGTGACGATATTGTAAAGGGAGACCTTCACCCCGAGTACGTGTGAAGCAGCGGGATTGACCGAGGAGGCAATGAAGCGGCGACCATAGGACGTGCGGTCGATGATCCACGCGGCGAAGAGCCCGATCGCGAGAAAGAGCAGAAACAGCGCGGATAGAGTGCCGATCCTGGTGTTTGCTGAGGAGATCAGGGCCTCCGGAGCTGCATGGACCGCACCGCGCGTCATATAGAAGACGCTACCGATGAGCAGCGCGTTCGTTCCTATGGTCATGACAAGGGCCGGCACGCCGAGGAAGTTGATGACCAACCCGTTCAGTAGTCCTGCCACCGCCCCAGCCCCAAGCGCCAGCAGAACATAGAAAATCGTCGATGCGACGCCGCCATCGGCAGGAGGAAGGGCGGTCACGATCACAGCAGCCAAAGAGATCGTTCCGGCGACCGAGAGATCAAACCCTCGCTGCTGAATGACAAGATGCTGACCCAAAGCCGCCACCCCGAGCACCCCGATGAAGGGAGCCATCGATATCAAGGATTCCAAGGCTAGCGTCCGTGGCTCGACAATTGCTGCGACAAACCACAACAACGCAACGCCAAGCAAGGCGCGTACGGCTGGGCGTCTCAGGAGCTCACTGAGCTCAAAATTGACGAATGTACGCTTCATAACGACACCATTGTCCATGACTGACTCCTCTTCCAAAGCCCGTGCCGTCCGCTCTGGGCAAGAGCAGAAGTCGCAGCAGAACTATCGAATGAAAGCTGCGGCGGTGCCCTTGCGAAGCATCGCCACAGCGTCACATTACTTTTTGAACACGTCGATCAACTGCTCGCGTGACAATCTCGAAGACGCGACTGAAACGTCCGGCGGCACTTGAGGATCGCACTTCGGCGCAAGTGCCGAATCCTTGGACGTGCTGTCTGCGAGCAAAGCAACGTTCACGATGCTCGGTTCGGTGCTGTCGATTTCATTGACGGCGGCCAGTCCTTTCCGGAGGGCAAGCCTGTCAATCCAGGTCCAGGAGCTCGTAAAGCCGATCTGGAAGTTCGGCTCTGACGCACGATTCTCCTCGTAGAAGCACTCCGCGCCGTTTGAATCGAGCCCGGTTACGGGAACCAGCGGCCGACCCGCGGTCTTAAAGGCGCGAAGGGCCCCCATGATCCCGGCGCTGTAGTCAGAGTACATCGCGTCGATCTGCGGATATTTCGTCAGCAGCGCCGTCGTGACCTTCTGGTATTGCGCAGGGTCCCAGTTCGAGATTACGGGGCCTTCCAGCACGGTAATCCCTGGGTTGTCAGCAAAGACCTTTTTCCATCCGGGCATCTGCGCGGCGGTCTGAGGTGCTCCTGGAGCCCCACCCCACACGATGACGTTGCCCTTGCCCTTCAGGGTATCGACGATGAACTGAGCATAGACGGCGGCCATCTGCTCCTGGTTCGGCGTCACGGCAAGCGTGTAGTCTTTCCCCTCACGTCCAGGAAAAGCCACTCCTACTTCCACCGGGATAACGACCGAGCCGGCCTTGACGGCGTCGCGCATCGCCGGAATGGCTGCCGCGCCGGAATCCGGCTCGATGATGATGATGTCGTACCCTTGCGCCGCCAGCGAACGGATGTTGGCGAGCTCCTTTTCTGGATTGCCGCCTGCGTCAGCAAAGCCCACCTCGACGATGTTGGGGCATTTCTTCGCTTCGTCTTCCAGCTCCGCACGCTTGATCTGGCGGTGGGCGTTGACGGCCCCGACAGACAGAGCCACGCGAATTTCCTTCGTCCCGCAGAAGTGCGAGACGTCGACGAATTCGGCTTCCGTCCCGACTTTCTTCGAGGAAAGCTCGACGGCTTGAGCCGATGGCGTGAATGCCACGGCATAGCAGGAAGCGGCAATTGTCGCCCCAAGAAGACCCTTTACGGTATGTTTCATTGCTTACATTCTCCTCCCAAAGAGAACCCCGTTGCGGAGTTCAGAAACGTTTATGCAATTTGCCTCATTGCCGTCAGGCTCGCGGGCTTAAGCAGAAGATCATTCAGCTTCTGAGCGAGGGCCCTTGACACGTCGGTGGCGAGGTGATCTTCAAGAGCCCTTCGGTCGGCCCATGCCTCTACGAAAACGAACCTGGCCGGATCTTCCCTATCAACATGAAGCGTATATTTAAGGCAGCCGCGCTCGGTCAGTGCGTCCGGCACCAAACGTTCGAAAACCTCCCGAACCGTCACCTCCAAGCCCGGTTTCGCCACGCACACTGCGACGACATGGAACACACCTGTATCGGTCATTCCTTCCTCCATTTCTGCGGCCAACCCGTCAGGTTCACCGCGCTCCCAAATTACTTAACATGTTTAGCATTATTCCGTTCCATTAGCAATCACGGCGGCTCGAAAAAACAAAAACGTTGTTGTTAAGTAAGCTTTTCCGGCTGCCTTGCACGGACGGGTGTGTGCTGACGCGGATGGTCCAACACCCGCTCTGCATGTCTCAAATTTGCTTCTTATGGGCCGACTGAGGTGTCGAACGCAAACCCAGCCAGTCGCTACGGCTTACAGTGACGACAGCGACCTGCCTCTATCCAATTGTTGGATAGTCCGTATACCCATCGGCACCCGTCACGTACCATCCGGTCGGACGAGGTTCGGCGATCTCGGCCCCTTGCGAAATTCGCTCGACCAAGTCCGGATTGGCAATAAAGGGCCGTCCAAAAGTAATTGCCTGTGCAATACCGCTTTCGAGAAGGCTAACACCCTTCTCGACCGTGATTGCACCGTTGGCGACAATGACGCCGGAGAAATTAGGACGCAGAAGCTCAAGCATCGGGTCAAGCTCGGACTTTCCAAACCATCCGTTCTGATCGGCAGCGTGAATGTAACCTGCACCCGCGACCTCGAGCCGTCTCGCGAGATCACTGTAGGTACTTGTGGGGTCCGGGTCTCGGGTGTTGTTGTAGGTAGCAAACGGCGAGACGCGAATTCCGATCTGGGTCTTCGGATACTCGGCAGCGATCGCCTCGAAGGCCTCGATCACGAAGCGTGCCCGGTTCTCCTGGCTTCCGCCATACCGGTCTTCCCTGACATTGAGTGTCGGCGACAGGAATTGATGGGGAAGGTAGCCGTTGGCCGCATGAATTTCGACGCCGTCGAATCCCGCGCGACGGGCATTCGCAGCAGCTCTGGCGTAGTCTGCGATTGTCCGCTCGATGTCGTCGATTGTCATCGCGCGCGAAGGCGTCGCCGCGAGCTTGACGTAGTTTCCGTTTGCCAGAAGACCCCAAATGTCGATCTGAGAGAGATCATCATTGACGCCGCTGGGTGAAAGCGGTTCACGGCCACCGAGAAGACCCAGTGTTCCGATACGTCCGCAGTGCCACAGCTGGCAGAAGATAAGCCCGCCCGCATCATGCACCGCCGCGGTCACTTGTTTCCACATCTCGACCTGTTCGTCGGTGAAGATGCCAGGCGCGCGATCGAAAGCACAGCTTTCGTCATTGATGTAGGTGCCCTCGCTGATGATAAGGCCGGCCGTAGCCCGCTGACGGTAATACTCCGCCATCAGGGGCACCGGCACTCCGCCCGCCGTCGCCCTGGAGCGGGTCATCGGTGGCATCCAGACCCGGTTGGCAAACCGCAGGTCGCCGAGTTTGAGCGGATCAAAGTATGTTGCCATTGTCATTTCCTCTTACGCAAATCGATGTACACGAGTCTTGCAAGACGCCGGAGACTGCGCAGACACCCCGTCATCCTATGTGACTTTGCTCAAGCAATCCGCTCAAGGAAAATGACCTCGACAGGCTCGGCCAGCAGCGGCAGCATCTTTTCGATCAGCACTTTGAAATCAGGATCCGAGCGATGAACATCGAACGCTGCACGATTTTCCCATGTCTCCACGAACACGAAATCCGTCGGACGTTCCCGGTCGATATGGATCGTGTACTCAAGGCACCCGTTTTTGCCGAGCCCCCATGGGACTGTAGGTAGTACGAGCTGCCTGAGCGCATCTTCCATACCTGGATGCGCCTTGCAGATAGCGATAACCCCGAGTTTTTCGGTATTCGATGTCACTTCTTATCCTCCCCAGAATCAACGCTAACCAATCGCGCTTCCAAATTACTTAACATGTGTAGCATTTTCTCGTTGGGGATGCAACGTTGGAGGCGAAACGTTTTTCATAGCGCCGGGCGGAGCACTTTCGCGGCCTAAAACCCTGGTCGGCCGCTTCGCGGGGAATGCATTCTTGACATTCGGGGCACAAATACATTTAACATGTTAATTACAATTCACCCATTCGCGTGTGCGAGGGCAGCTTTTGGGACGAGCCATTGAAGATCGGGAAGAGGACACTCAAATGACCAGCAACACGTTTTCGCCGTTCACGCTGCGTGGAATGACCCTGAAAAACAGGATCGTAATGTCGCCTATGCTGATGTACGCATCAGACGAAGACGGCATCATGAACGACAAGCTCTTCGTGCACTACGGTGCGCGTGCGCTTGGTGGCGTCGGCATGATTGCGACTGAGGTTCTAGCGGTCGAGCCTCGTGGCAGGATCAGCGCCCAAGACATCGGGATCTGGTCTGACACCCAGGTCGAGGGCCTTCGAAAAATGGTCGACTTCGCTCATTCCTGCGGGGTAAAGGTCACGGCGCAGCTCGCCCATGCAGGACGGAAATCTCATCTGTCCGGGACCGCGATCGCGCCGTCCGCCATTGCCTACGATGAGAAACTTGGTGTCCCGGCCGCGGCTACTCATGAAGACTTGGAAGGCGTCATCGCGGCATACAAAGCGGCCGTCGACAGGGCGACCGCAGCGGGATTCGACGCCGTCGAAATCCACGCCGCAAACGGCTACCTGCTGCATTCATTCCTAGCGTCTGAAACGAACAAGCGGGATGATTCTTACGGAGGGAACGACGAGGAGCGCTTCCGGTATCCTCTGGAGGTAGTCCGTGCCGTCAGGGATTCGCTTCCCGATGACAAACCGCTCCTCTACCGCATGTGTGTCGATGACGTCACCGAAGGTGGAGTTACTTTGCAGCAGTCTCTTCTGCTCTCTGCGAAGTTAAAAGACGCAGGCGTCGACCTTATCGATGCGACCACCGGGAACATCAAGCCGGGCGGCTACGCCGGAAAGGTCTATCCCGGCTACCAGGTCCGGTATGCCGAGGAAATCCGCAAGGCAACCGGAATAGCCACTGCGACCACAGGGTCGGTGGCGTCCCTCGATCTTATGGAGGAGATCATTGGCGCGGGACGAGTGGATCTGATCTTCATGGGTCGCGCGTTGATGCGCAATCCCTTCTGGGCGATCGACGCCGCGCGTCAGGCCGGGGTAGAGATAGATCTTCCAATTCCAACATACGCGCGCGCCACGGGACCATTCGAGCGTGGTTTTTGAACATAAGTTGGTGGGCCGGCCTTATGGCGCTAGTGATACTCTCTCTGGCGCCGTTCACACCGTCGCACCATTAGGCCAGCATTCGACGTGGCCCCGGACATCGAACAGAACAACGATAATAATTGCATGGCATCAGGAGCTACAATGCCGACAGGAGCAGTTAAATTCTTCGCCGAAGACAAGGGGTTCGGCTTCATCACGCCAGACACCGGCGGAGCTGATGTCTTCGTACACGTATCCGGGGTTCAGCGCGGCGGACCACTCCGGGAAGGACAAAAAGTCAGCTATGACGTTGGCCAGGATAGAAAGACCGGCAAGGCCAAGGCGGAAAACGTGGCGGTGCTTTGACCATTTGAAACATCGTGTCAGCGTCCGTTGCTGAGCATGGTGTATCCCTGAACTCCGTGACCAACGGCAAGCATTGCGTGGATGATCTACGCCAACTTCCCGTTTGCTGCTTATTCCAGATATTGCGATGACTTTTGCTTCATGGAAGCGCAGACGTCTTCCCTTCAAGTGATCAAGTCCGGCCAGGGCCCGTCCAAAGACTGGGCACTGGCCACTTTGGGGCGTTGAAGATCAATTCAACGTATTGAGTGGTGCGGCCCTGACGGTAACAAGTTCGCCTGCAAAATCATGGTTTCTCGTCAACACCACGTAGCTGACAGTGGCAACAACGAGCCCGACGATAAACGAAACGTCAGCCTTTCCAAGGATCTCGGCGATGGGCCCCGTGTAAAGCGGACTAGAGAAGAACGGGATCATGGCGACAAAGCCAAGGCCGTAGCTCACCAGGCCGGCCATGCCCCACATGCCGTAGATCCCGCCATCCGGGCGCATGATATCGGTGATAGAATATTTGCCATTCCGTACGAAGTAATAGTCCGTCAGGTTCACGGCGGTCCAAGGGATCAAAAAGTACCCGAGCAGGCTCAAGAATCCCGAGAATGCTGTCAGAATGCTTGAGGAAAGCGACAGGCTGGCGAAAATCACGAAAAGCCCGCCAACGGCGATCGTGATGCCACGGAGCATCGCAGTCGAGCGTATGGGACGGAAAGCTTCCAAAGCGCTAAGTACCGCCACGGAACCGCTGTAGAACGTGATCGCGGCAGTGATGAGACAGGCGCAGGCAGAGATGATCATCGTCGCAGTCCCAAGACCAAACCCGAAACTGTTACCCAGCTCGTGCACAGCTTGAATCAGATCGACTCCTGGAGAAGCAATCGAGAGCGCTGACCCAAGGATTTCCAGCCATACCGCCGATAGCATGGTTCCGCAGAACACGGCCGCTGAGACGGCCGCACCGCTCGTGCGTGCCGGAAGATAACGCGTATAATCCGACACGATAGGAGCGATCGCCAGCTGGTAGATCGCCGATGCTCCAAATTGCGCGAGAAATGGCAGCAGTGCGAATTGGGGATTGGCGATCATGGTACCGATCGGCAAATAGATCAGAGCGGCCAAGGTGAGCATGACAAGGTTAAGCAGCGTTGCGTACGACGCAAGCTTTTCAACCTTGAGCACGAGCCCATACCCGATAATGGCAACCACCATGGCACCGAGCCCCATCATTATCTGAAACAGACTGAACTGGCTCGCCCCGCTCACGTCGACAATCGCCTGCGCACCGGTTTGAATGTAGAAGATGGCGAATCCGAACTGCGTTACGACCGCGGCGAAAAGTGGCAGCACAGCGCCACGAGATCCGAACTGCACGCGCGACTGGATCATCTGTGGCAGCCCCATCCGCGGGCCTTGAGCACCGTGAAACGCCTGGAACAATGTCCCGGCCACGCTGCCAAGAACCACAGCTACGATCGTCCAGGAAAGACCCAATCCGTTGAGAGGTCCTACGCCTCCCGTATAGAGGGTGATCAGGGTCGCGTTGACCATGAACCAGAACTGGACTTGAGACCGGACGTTTCCGTGCCGCTCGGTTTCGGGGACAAAGTCGAACGATCGCGCTTCAACCAAAGTAGCTTCAGACATCATTGCTCCATGTGATGGGGGGGTGGAAACCGGAAATGTTCCTTTAATTGAGAAGCGCGTTGTTTGGTTTTGCGCGTATGCGCCGACGACCTCAGGAACCTTCCAGTCACTTGGACAATAGGAGGCGCGGCGTGTGGCCGCTCGGATTCGATTGCCAGCTAATGGACTTCTGCTGCCATCGCGTCGCCTCTTCCTGGCACGCGGCACTGCGCGACCAGGGGAAATCAGCGCGTCCACCCTAAGTGTTACGACCAACCCGTCTGTTGGCAGACTTGTTCGACTTCCAGGCAGGTGGAAACGAGTGTTTGCACCGAAACTCTGGTCACCTCTGCACACCGTCGGATTGATCTGACGCGATAAGAAGAGGAACTCCATGCAAATTTCTACAAAGAAGACGCTGATGCCATTGGCCTTGGCAGCAAATGCGACGATCGCAATTACGCGGCAGCAATTGATCGACGTCTTTAAAAAGTAGGGACGTTGCTCGGTGGGGCTCTACACGCGTGACGGAGCCCCCATCTTCCTACAAACAGAAAGCCGCGCCAGATCTGCTCTCTGACGCGGCTCACCTTTAAAAAGGGCGGCACTTCCCGGCAAGAGTGGGGGAAGAGGGCCCTGCGCGGCGTCCTTAAGACGCGTCACCCAACAATGGCAGGCTCCGCAGCATGTCCCTGAGTGCGATGGCGTCCCAAGGAAGATGCTCTGTGATACCAAGGCCGACGACCTGGACTTCTTTCGCGACGTCGCTTAGGAGCCGGACGACGTCGGCGATTGACATCTTCCCTTGCGGGACATTTGCCCACTGGTCGGCCGGGGACGCGGGGTTAGAGAACAACAAAGAACGGAACTGCTTCGGATCCAACACGTCCAGATCAAGATGAATCGCGACATGCCTTACCCCTGTGGACTTCAGCCAGTCGATGATCGGCTTGCTGGACTTGGCAAGTTCGGCAGGCGTAGCGGTCTTCAGACCTAGGCGCCCTAGAATTGCACTCTCCACGCTGCTCATGTCGTCCATGCCTGCATACATGACGTGGCTTGGTGGGATGGGCTGCTCGACCGCTGCGACAAATTCCGGATCGCCCTCTCCCATGAGATTTCCAAGAACCATGGCGTGCGCGTGCTTGAAATGCTCCGGCGTCATGACGTCAGGGTGGGCGTCCACCCACAGTACAGCCAGATCTCCCTCATAACGCTTGTTGAGGTAGGCGAACGGAGCGAGGTCGACCAAGCAGTCTCCGCCAAGCACCACGAGCTTGTCGGGCGCATGTTGCTCAATGACGTCCTGGGCCGAATGCAACTGGGCGAGCAATGCACTTTTCGCCACGATGCCGCCCTCCACAGGCAAGGTATCGGTTGTCGGCTTGTCGATTTTAACCTCAGCCACGGGACCGCCTGCGGGCGGCGCGAGCCAGGCAAGCAGCTCCGCGCCGAAATGGTACGCCGGCAGATTTCCGCCCTGCCATTGCGGCATCAGAAGGCGCAGGGTCTTCGTTGTGACTTCATTCATTTGGGCTCTTCCTTATTGTCGGCGGCGCGACCGAACGGACCGGGCCTCCAGCTTATGGGCTGGTTGAAAGATATCCCCCATGCGAAAATGCCGATTGGACCAGAGCGCCAACAAATCGGCATTTCTTGCCAAATGCACATTTAAGCGCCGTAACTGCCGAAACTTCGGGCAACGTCGGTGTGCAAACGGGAAGCAGAATGAAACCGCAGGTATACCGCCTCGAGCCATACTTGGCTTCAGTTCGAGCGCACGCCCAAAAGGGTATGCGGGGTATGACCGTAGCATTTCTTGAAAACCCTGCCGAAATGCGAAAGGTCGTTGAAACCGACGGCAAAGGCAGCTTCCGTAACGCTCAAAGCTCGCCGCTCCGCAAGATCCGCGTATGCACGCGCCAGACGCTGGTTTTGAAGCCATCCCATTGGCGTGGCATCAATATCCCCGAATAGTCGAGCCAGGGTCCTGACGGAAACGTTCTGCTCTTTCGAAATACTGGCGAGCGTCAGAGTGCTGTCGTCGAGATTTTCCCTCATATAACGCTGGATGCGTACCAGAAGATTTTGATTGCGCGAGCTGGATGGAACCGCCTCTGTCGTCGCTCGGTTCATCGCTGCCGAGATCATGTCGATAACAGGGCCACTGAACTCCAACATGTCGGTGATGCCGTCACTCGATGATATCTCTGCCGCCTCTTTGATCAGGGAACTTACCATGCGACCGTATGGCGTTCCGGATCGAAGAACGCTCCCTGACAGCTCGTCCACGTTCAACAGCCTGGAGTGGAGGATCGGCAACGGTATGCGCATCGAAAGACAATGATAATTGCTTTCGGAACGATGAGAATATGGCTTCGCGGAATTATACAGGTAGACATCGCCCGCCTCTGCGACGATGTCCCTTCCGTCCTGTGTTACCATTGTCCGGCCCGACAACATGGCGACCGCGTAGAAATCCTCGCGGGGGCCTGTTCTCACATCGAAGGCTCGCCGTTCGTAGGATATCCCGCTCGACCTGACTTCGGTTATTTGGGCCGCTCCGAAATTGGACACACCAACTGAGGCTTGGAAGTCAGTCGTCGAATCCACCTTTCCGACGCACGGAGCGTAGGTTCGGTACACCACCTCATGCCAGTAGTCGAAACGCTCGGAGCGGTTCAGATCATGCGTCGAGAAAATCACGCCCATAACGACCAACCCTGATTAGTGTCACCGTCAAATACGGAAGCATTTTTCATGCCAGTCTGCTGGTAGAAGGAAATGCGTCAGGACTATACTTTACCTCTGACTAAAAAAATAGATTGGCAATAGTCTGTGCCCGTGAAAGCAGCTGCACGTCCGACGGAGGTCAGATCTGAATCCGCTCTTTCCGATGAATTCGAGAACGCAAGCGCCCCGTCTTCTTCCGCACGGACATTTAAAGCTTCAGCCTTTTGAAGGATTCCGGCGGCGCATCATTTGCGCACATCAGCGCTTGCATATAAGCAATCATCCGCTCTTCGGCTTCCAGATTTGTGATCGGCGTCTCCTGTCCGGGATCGATCTCCAGATCGTACAGACGCGTGTCGCTCTCCAGCAAGGTGCCAGGGCCGTAGTTGTTGAACATCGGCGAACGCTCGATGACGGGAACTTTGAGCAGCGGCACATTCTTGGTCCAATTGAACGGCTTTGTCAGGGTTGCGCCGGAAAGCTCCTCCGGCGTGAAGGGCTTTGTGATGTGGGTAGGCATCACCGTATATTGGTAGATGTCCTGTTGCCTGAGATTCTCGGGAAAGAGATGGTATGTAAAGCGGCCGTCGGTCACGTTCACAGCCCCGCCAAAATACCCAAAGATGAGGGCCTCGCGATCGTTGTCCCGCAACAGCGACTTTCCTTCCGTCTCTTCGGGCGGCTCCACGCCGAAGAGATCGAGAAAAGTCGGTCCTACATCTATCGACTGGGTCAGACGATTGACACGGCCCGAGCCCGGATTGCGCGGATCATGGATAAAAAGCGGAATGTGGACGATTTCCTCGTAGAGGTTCATCCGGTTCTTCGCCCAAAAATCATGCTCCCCCAAAAGGAACCCATGGTCCGTGGTGACGACCAGTGCCGTGTCCTTCCACAGGTCATGCTCGTCGAAATGGTCAATGAGCTGACCCAGCAGGAAGTCACAGAGCGAGACAATGGCATAATAGTTGGCCCGCAGTTCGTCTGCTTCTTCGGGCAATTCCTCGACACGACCGTACCGCGGCCAGTCGCGGATCGGGCCGTTCCAGCCAGTTTTGAAGGGTTCCTTGAAGCGCTCGGGCGCAAAGAAGGGTTCGTGCGGATCGAAGGTCTCGATCTGCAGCAGCCAGTCGTCCTTGTCGCGATTCATGTCCAGGAATTCTAGGCCATGCGCGAAGCACTGGACCGAGGGAAAGTCTTTTTCCTCCTTGATGAATTCGCGGTTGATCATATGGGGGCCGTATTTGCTGATCGGTCCGCTGCCTGTCTGCGCTTCATGATATTTCTCGCGCAGGCGTTCCCAGTGGGGCTGCACCATCGCTTTCCAGGGGTCGGACTCCTGCCCGCGGACGAATTCGAAGGTGGAATAGCGGTTATGGTAGGTGGCACCGCCATCCTCCCAATAATGGTAGTGATCGGTGATCAGATGCGAATGCACGCCCTTCTGCTTGAGCAACTCGGGAAAGGCGTTGTCAAAAGGTTCGAGCGGCCCCCAGCTGCGATGCAGGAAGGTCAGACGGCCGGTGAGAAGATCACGACGTGCGGGCATGCACGGCAAGGACCCGACATAGTGCTTGTCGTACACCCTGGTGCGCGCCGTCAGGCGGTCGAAGTTAGGAGTGGGAACACGCTTGCCGCCATAGGCACCGAGCATGTGACGATTGAGAGAGTCGAACAGGACAAAAACGGTCTTCACGGGTAGCCCTTCTAAGTGTTCCTGGTGTTCTACTAAACACGCGCGCCTGTCGCGGCATCAAAGACATGGGCGTTCTTGGGGTCGAAACCGAGACCAATGCGGTCACCGATCGAAACGTTCGCGCGACCCTGCGCACGCCAGCAGATATCGCTGCCAGTTCCTATGTCGATGAAGACATAGGTTTCTGCCCCGAGATGCTCGATCACCTGAACGACCCCCGGAATACCCCCATCGGTAGGCTGAATATGTTCCGGCCGCACGCCAATGGCGACGTCCGCGCCCTGCCCTAGATGGGACGACGGAAGCTCAATCGTGCCTCGCCCTAAAGGTACGCTTACCCCGCGTCCACCGACCGTCGCGGCCAGGAAATTTATCGACGGCGAACCGATAAATTCTGCGACAAAACGGTTGATCGGCCTGTCGTAGAGTTCGAGCGGCGAGCCGACCTGCGCAATTCTTCCCTTGTCGAGCACGACAATGCGGTCAGCCATGGTCATCGCCTCGACCTGATCATGAGTGACGTAGACAGACGTAGCGCCGATGCGCTGGTGCAGCTTGCGAACCTCGGTGCGCATCTGGACACGGAGCTGCGCATCGAGATTCGACAGTGGTTCGTCAAACAAGAACACCTTCGGCCGCCGTACGATGGCCCGGCCCATGGCCACCCGCTGGCGCTGACCGCCGGACAGAGCCTTTGGCAGACGCTTGAGATATCGGCCGAGTTCAAGCGCCGTGGCCGCATCGCCGACGGCTTGCTTGATCTCGCTGTCAGCTGCCCGCCGCAGCGCCATGGAGAACCCCATATTGGTCTCGACGTCCATGTGCGGATAGAGCGCATAGGACTGAAAGACCATGGCGATATCGCGTTCGCGTGGCTCTAGGTCGTTGACGACCTTGCCGCCGATTGAGATCTCGCCACCGGATATCTCCTCCAGACCTGCGATCATCCGCAATAGCGTCGATTTTCCGCAACCGGACGGGCCAACGAGAACGACGAACTCGCCGTCGCGAATGGTCAGGTCGACGCCCTGGATGACCGGTAGTGCGCCGAAGCGTTTCTGGACGTTCTTGAGCAGGACTTCAGCCATGACGGTTTGCTTTCTTCATTTGACTGCTCCCATGGTCAGACCCTGGACGACGAACCGCTGGCCGAAAAACATCAGGATCAGTGCTGGCAACGTCGAGAGAATGGATGCAGCGGCCATCTGGCCGTACTGAATTTCATATTGCTGGGCAAAACGGGCGATTGCGACCGGCACCGTAGCCGTGGCGCGGCTGGTGAGATTGAGCGCCACCGAGAATTCGTTCCAGGAAAAAACGAAAGCGAGTACGCCGGCTGCGATCAGGCCCGGCCTGACAAGCGGCAGCGATATCTTCCAGAATGCATCGATCCGCCGGCAGCCGTCGACCATTGCAGCCTCCTCGAGATCCTTCGGCAGGTCGCTGAAATAGGCCATCATCATCCAGATCGTCATCGGCAGATGAAGGGTAATATGGGTGAAGATGACGGCGGTCAGCGTTCCGGACAGCCCGATTTCGCGGAAGATGAGGTACCATGGCCCCACCAGCGTCAGCGGCGGAATCATGTTGAAGATCAGCGTCCAGCCGAGGAACCCACCGGAGATCCACTTGTGCCACTTCAGGCGGCTCAGCGAATAGGCTGCCAGGGTGCCGACGATCAACACGAAAATCGTCGAGACGACTGCGACGATCAGGCTGTTCAGGACGTTGCCGGGAAAATCCGACCGGCGCGAATACAGCACGTCCGCGTAGTTGAACAGGGTCGGCGGAAAGATCCATGATCCCTTCAGGATTTCGATCTCGTATTTGAAGCTTTGAAGCGCCACCCAGAGAAACGGGCCAACAATGATAAGCACGCCGAATGAAAGCAAGGCGTAACCGATGAATTTGGAATAGCCGCGGAGGACCAGCATCAGCGTTTTCCTCCGATAGCAGCACCCGCGCGCTGCCCCACCAGCAGGAAGGCAATGGTGGCTGCGATGATGGCGAGCGATAGCATTGCGCCATAACCCAGATCGTTTTGAACAAAAAAGACCTTGTAGAGGTGCAGACTTACTACCTCGGTCGAGGTCCCCGGCCCGCCCGAGGTCAACAGGAAGATTTGGTCAAATACCTTGAAGGCGAGAATCGTGCGGAACAGCACGGCGACCACAATTGCAGGCTTCAGAAGTGGAATGATGATCTTGAAGACGATGTCCCAGTTGCGAGCGCCATCAACACGGGCGGCTTCGATGACCTCCCTTGGCAAACCTTCCACGGCGGCAAAGAGGATAAGAAAGACGAAGGGCGTCCAGTGCCAGACGTCGACGATAATGACCGAGCTCAACGCAAGCGCGGTCGATCCGGTCCAGTTGACTGGCGACAACCCGACACCCGTCAGGAACTGATTGAACACGCCGAAGTCGTGAGAGTACATCAGTTTCCACATCGATCCGATGGCGACCGGTGGCATCAGAACCGGAATAATCAGCACTGTGCGCATGATGCCCTTGAAGGCGGTGACGGACGAAACAAGGATTGCGAGACACAGGCCGAGGACGGTTTCGATGGCCACGGAAACAAGGGCGAACAGAACCGTGTTCCAGAGTGCTATGCGGAAGATCTCGTCATCAAGGAGCGACTGGAAATTTCGCATCGGCGTAAACGTCCAGATCTCGCGTGCCTGTTCGAACGTAATCGTCGAGGCCGCCATGAAGAAGAGATTGATAATGGGATAGACGGTGAGCAACAGCAAAAGGACTGCTGCCGGCCCCAGGGTGAACCACTTGAAATGGCGGTTGATGAAATCGGACACGGTTTCCTCTTCGCGCATGGACCTGCGCCGGCAAGGCCAGGTGAGGTCTGCGGCAATCCTTGACGTTGCGGGTGGCCGTCCCCGGCAAAGCGGGGACGGCCATCGGGCATCACTCCGGGAGGTTTGGAAGAATGCCCGTCTTGCGCCCGTTCGTCTCAAACAGCGCATGGATCTCATCCGCCATCTTGTTTAGCGCCGCGGAAGAGCTCATCTCACCGATCAACGCCTGATTGAGACGCAACCCCATAATCTGGTTGATGGCAGGGCCCTCGCGGTAACCAAGAAGTTGCTTGCCGTACTTAATTTCTTCGAGGTAGGCTGGCATCCAGCGGAATTTAGTCTGGTCCTTAAGATCGGATTCGAACACGTCGGACCGAACAGGAATGCCGCCGCCTTCGGCATAGGCATACTGTGCCTTGTACGTCAGAAACCACTTTGAAAAAGCAATCGCGCCCTTCTTGCCGGCTTCGGAAGCGTTTTTTGGAACCGAGAAGACCCAAGACCCGATCGACACGCCCGGCTGGCCGTTGCGCGTCGCGCGAGGCAAGGTCGCAGCGTAGATCTTGTCGATAACCACCGATTTCTGCGGATTGTCGAAATTGGGGAAGGCTGCAACCACTGCGTGGGCCTGCATGCCCTTGCCGGTCTGCATCAGCTGGATGATGTCGCCTTGGCCGAGAGTGCCGTAATTTTCCGGTCCGCAGCCCTTCGCCACCTCGATATATTTGTCGAGTGCCTGCTTCACCTCCGGACTGTTGACAGTCACGGTATAGTCGCCACTGGCAGCGTCCTTCTCGATGCTCCCGCCATAGGCAAGCATGTAGGCCATGAAATCGTAGTAGATTCCATCACCCTTTTCACCGCGCTGCAAGTATCCATAGGATGCCGGAGGGTCGTTTAGGATGACGCAGTTGGTAATAACATCATCGAACGTGACAGGGATTTTGAGCCCCTTCTCATCGAGGACATCCTTGCGGTAGTAGAGAAGCTGAACGTTGCCATTAGGCGCATAGCCCATCAGCTTGCCCGTTGAACACGTGCGGAACTCCTTTGCGTCGTCCCAACAGCCCGCATCGTTGAGGGTCAGGACTTGCGGATCGAGCTTGAAGGACGGATCGATCTCGTTCAGAGGCTCAAGAAAGCCCCCCTCGTAGAATTCGACCGTGCTGATTGAATTGATGTTGATCAGGTCAAGTGGGCTCGCGCCGCCGGAGCGAACGGCAGATCGAGCCTTTTCCAGCATGCCATCGAACGGCGTGACTTCGAGGTTCACTTCGTTGCCCGTCTGCTCGGTGTAGAGATCGACCACCTTTTCGAACCCACTGTACCACGGCGAAGAATTAATCAGGACGGTAATTGGTTCCTGCTTTCCCACATCCAGGAAACCGTCCTGACACAACGCAGGCCCCGCCAGCACGAGAGAGCAGGCTGCCGATAGAAGTACCCGTGAATAAACCGATAAAGTCATGAATTCCTCCCGTTTCGGCGGCGAATAAGATACCGCCCGTTCTTGCAAAATGCTTTTACGGCAGGCCTCCCACCCCACCCATCCTTTGCTGCACCATAAAGTTCTGCATCATGACAGAAAAATGATATATGTTACCAGAGCAATAACTTTGAGGAATATCGTGGATCGGAATCTTCGGGCGTTTCTAGCGGTGGCAAGACTTGGCAATTTGACTGCTGCCGCAGATCAGATCGGCCTTACCCAGCCGGCCTTGACAAAGACCATCCGACGGCTCGAAACCGAGTTTGGTACAAGCCTATTCGATCGTACGACGAGAGGGATGATCCTATCTCGCGCGGGAAAGCTGCTGCTGGAGCATTCCGAAATGATCGAGATGCACTACCGTCAGGGAAAGGAAGAAATCCACCTTCTCGACGCTGGAGTTCTCGACGAATTTCGCATCGCAGCGGGTGTGGCCTACCATGTGGCGATCGCTCCGGATCTTGTCAAACGACTGAGCTTCGAATTTCCAAAGACACGGTTCGTTCTGCATTTTCAGGTCGCGTCGCAGGCAATACCAAAACTGTTTGGAGGTGAACTCGACCTGGTTCTGGGCTCCTTGGATCAACCCACCCTGGAAGGGATTGAGACGGTGCCGATCCTCCAGGTGGACATGGCCGTTTACGTCTGTCAGGAAAGTGTCCTAGGCAAGGCGGCATCCATTAAGCCGTCCGACCTGGCGAACCGGAAATGGGTCATCTATCAACGCGATTCCGTTATGATGAGCAGAATGACGACCTTCGCCTCCGAAAATCACCTTCCCGCACCCCAGATCGTTATGGAAATCGACAGTCTGCTCGCCAGTTTTCGCGCAGTCAGGGGTACAGATTATCTGACCACGGCTGCGGACGTCGTGCGAGCATCGGCCGAAGAGGAAGGTCTGAAACTGCTGAAACTCCCCAAGAGCATCTGGCGATTTGATTCCGGAGCATCCTATAGACGCTCTCTTCGAAACTACCCGATTATGAAACAAGCGCTCGCAATTTTGCAGGAATTGGCAAGCGAACACAGGGTTCGTCATTCCGTAAAGTTATGACGAAGGCCGTCTTTATCATTTTTAGGCTCCTAACCTTCCCTCTATGTATGGCTGAATGATCGCGAAAGAGCGATCCATCGCCCGGGAGGTAGTCATCATGAACAAACCAAATGTTATTGTCTTTTTCACTGACCAACAGCGGCACGACACGACTGGTGTTCACGGCAACCCCATGGGTCTGACGCCGAACTTCGATCGGCTTGCACGCTCCGGAACCCATCTTTACAATTCCTTCACAAGTCAACCGCTCTGCGGCCCGGCGCGATCCTCAATGCAGACGGGCCGTTTTGCAACACAGACGGGCGTCTTCCGCAACGGCATACCGCTGGCCGACGATGCCGTGACACTCGCCAAGACCTTCGCCGCCGCGGGCTATGACACAGGCTATATCGGAAAATGGCATTTGGGCGGCTCCGACCCGGTGCCGAAGACAGAGCGCGGCGGATACAAGAGCTGGCTTGCGGCAAATCTCCTCGAATTTACCTCCGACGCCTACGACACCGTGGTTTATGACGTCGACGACCAGAAAAAAAAGCTTCCGGGGTACCGCGTCGATGCGCTGACAGATGCCGCGATCCGCTATTGCGACGAGCACCAGAAGGATCCTTTCTTCCTATTTGTCTCGTTCCTCGAACCGCATCACCAAAATCACACGGACGACTATCCGCCGCCGGACGGCTATCGCGAACAGATGAACACAAATACCTGGACGCCGCCAGATCTCGCCACCCTGAAGGGCACAAGCACGTGGCATCTGGGCGGCTATTACGGGATGGTCAAGCGGCTTGACGAGGCATTCGGGCGGCTGATCGATGCATTGAAAAGTCTCGACATGCTCGACAATACGATCGTGATGTTCACCTCCGATCACGCCTGTCATTTCAAAACGCGAAATAACGAATACAAGCGCTCCTGCCACGAAAGCGCGGTCCGGGTACCGACCTTTATCACAGGCCCCGGCTTCATCGCCGGCGGCCAGGTCCGCGCCTTGTTCAGCACGGTCGACGTCGCCCCGACTCTGCTCGACGCCGCAGGCATCGAGGTTCCGGACGAGATGACAGGCAAATCCATCCTGTCCGTCATTCGGGATCATCGCGCTCCATGGCGGCAAGATGTCTTCTTCCAGATCTCGGAAACCGAGACGGGCCGCGCGTTGCGGACACACCGCTGGAAATACGGTGTCACGTCAGAATATGACGAGGATCTGCCGCGGTCGGACGTCTATCGGGAAAGCTATCTATATGATCTAGATAACGATCCCTACGAAATGGTCAATCTTGTTGGGATGACGCCGTTCCGCGAAGTCGCCGAGGATCTGAAAACACGGCTATTGTCGTGGATCTCCAAGATTGAGGACGGCCACCAGCCCGAAATCCTCGACGCGAAGCCGCGCTTTCCTCGGCAGCATCGTTTGAAGGCTACTGATCTCATCGGTGCAAAGGACCGCGAACGTGAGGTCGATCCGATCGATGAAACCAAGTAGCTGCTGTCCTTGGCGTTCACTCAATAGCTGGAGCACGGGGCCAGTCTTTGGCTCAGTGATTGAAGCAAGGCCGGCACGTACGGCATCAGCCTTCAGATCGCGAGCCAGCCACGAATTACGGAGCGCGAAAAACCGTGCGACGGTTGGCAGGCAAGGCCACCATTGTGTCGAAGTCAATGAATGCGCGACTGTCTTCGATGACCTCGGGTATCGCCCAGCAAGCCTCTGCCTGTTCCTCGGTTTCGAAGCTGTAGATAGAAATCGCATCGAATGCGGGTCCATCGGATGCAACGTACCGGCCGCTCGTAACGGCGATGTCGACGGGGAAGTGTTCGTAGGAGATCAAGCCCTTGTCTTTGATATGTTCGATCATCAGCGGGCCATGGTGATCGCGATAATAACTGAGGAACTCGTCAAGAGACATCGCCGGGTTCCGCTTGATGATGAAAGCCACCGTATACATCCGTCGCTCCTCTCCGGGCTTGCATGGAATTGCTAGAGAATATGACAAAACCCAGCACAGGCGCTCGCACAGCATTGCCAACCGTTAGAGCGAAAATGCCATTGCCAAGACAAAAACCACTTTGCGAGAGACGACCGTCCGAAATCCGTTCGCGGACCAGTCCACGCACCGCTCGTCCGATCACGCTGACCGCTCATCGACTTGAACCTGGTTCTGCAAGACGAGCATATACCGAGAGAAGGCGCGTCGCTATAAAATCAACGAACACTGTAACTCGGGCGGAAATATTCTGACCTCCGGCGACTACGGCATGTACCGGTTGAAGTATTCCAGGATTGGCGCAAACCGCTACCCTACTTCAGGGAAATCAAATGCTCCAACGGCATAGGCTCCCAGTGATCGGACGGGGCGGCTGGGAGTATCGCAAACAACTCGGCAAAGGCTGCTGCATTGAGCCATCCAAGGTCGTTTGATTGCGGCTACGGAAGGATCGACTTTCGAGTGAACATGGCATCCCCGATCCTTCGCGAAGAACGAGCGGACTGCCCTATGCCTTGAACAAGGCGTAGTCCGGGAACGCGTTCTCGAATTTGTCCGGCCAGCGTTTCAACTTGGGCCGCTTGTGTTGCCATTCGCCCTCGAACCTAAACTCAATATACCGGAGCATCGCAGCCAGTGCGAAATGTCCTGCATGAAGTTTCTTGCCGATCCTGGGCAGCCCGGCCTCCAAGTGATCGAGTGCGCGGGTGACCTTTTCCCATTGCTTCTCGATCCACGGCTGGTGGACCTTCTCCGGCGGGTGAAAACGCTTCTCATAGACGATAGCAAGCAGACAATCGCAGACGCCATCGCAGATGGCTTCAAGTATCTCGGCCTCTCTGCATTTTTCCAGATTGCGCGGATAAAGCTTGCCCTTTGTCTCCCGGTCGATGAACCGCATGATTGTTCTGCTGTCAAAAACCGCCTGGCCATCATCCGTGATCAGAGTCGGGATTTTGCCAAGCGGATTGTTTTCGACCAGTTCAGCCGGATTGACTGTTGGATCCGTGAGAACGGCCTCAGCCAAAAATCCGGCATAATGAGCGGCAATTCGCACCTTGGTTGAATAAGGAGAGATGGGCGAATACAGGAGTTTCATCGGGCGTCCTTTCTGAGATCTATTTTCCAAGTACGCGGCGATGCATCACCAGCCAAACGCTCCGGCCAGGATCGGCGTAGTCCCGCAGTTTCGGAATCGGAAAACCCGTTCACGCCGTCGTTTCGTCCGGCAAGACGGGTTCGATGTTACAACATCAAACTACTCGATGATGCAAAGCAGTAGCGTTGCCGCCGCGACTATCACTGACGATCCCGCCTTGATGAAACTGCGTCTGCTCGTCTTGAACATCCCAGTATCCTTCTATCGAACCCCGCTGTTGTGTCCCAATAACTGGCATCCCCGCGCTGAAACGCCATGGATGATCGCGCCAGTTCGCCTGTCTGAGGCCGCCAACGGCATCGTCCACACGTGACTGAAAGAACTCGGCAGGGAATGCAGCGCATTCCTCGGTTCGACAATCGAATTTTATTGTTCGTATTGGAATATAATCCAAGCTGATCCACGCTAAAATCGAACCGCCTTCGGGTTCGACGCCCACAACTACCTGCATTTTTCAAAATTCGCCGAGACTTCAAGGGCGCTGAGCGGGCCGCGCAGAGGGCAGTCGTATCTTGAATGCTAGTCACCCTCCCGTCCTCCGTATCGAAAAGCATGCCGACAGGACTCCCAAACTTTCGTTTTCGACGGGCCGGGCGCTCTTGCACGAATACAGTTGTTCTTATATAGAACTTTTCTGTTCGATATTCGTAACAGTGGAGAAATTGTATGAAAGCCAGAGTTGCCCGTTTGGGCCATGTGGGCCTTACCGTTCGAGACATTGATCGCACGGTGGAGTTCTATTCAAAATATCTCGGAATGCGTCTGACTGAGAAGTTCGAGTACGAAGCGAACCGTCTCGGCCACGGAGTGTCGGTCGTGGCGGGTGCTTTCATTCGCTGTGACGTCACCCATCACGAACTGTCGATCTTCCGCATGCGCGATGAAGTCCTGTCGCCGGACGCACCGGATGCGCCGCGGATTGGTTTCGGACTCCACCACATCGCGTTCGAACTGGCGACTCCAGAAGACCTTAAGTCGCTGTTTACCCTGATGCGCGATGACGGCGTCGAGATCGTGAACTGCCGCAAGGGCGGCCCTGGCAATCAGCCGCGCTTCTACGCCCGCGATCCAGATGGTAATCTACTCGAGTTCTATTGGGGCATTGACCAGATCGGTTGGGAAGGTGCGCCGCGCAGCTACGACCCCATCGAAGAAATCGATATCCTTGCTTTCGACTTCGAATCCTATTTGGAGAGACGTGAGAAGGACGCCGCCGAAGCTCGCAAAGGCATCCGAGGCGGGGTCAACGCTTAGGAAGCTGCTTGCTGATGGCGGCGGCCGCCGCCATCAGCGGCTTTGCAAGCGCGGGAAGCAGCTCGCTGCGTCCGGCCGGGACGAGTATGCCGAGACTTGCCGAGCACGTACCGTCAGCCCGCAGGATTGGTACTGCGATGCCATGCACTCCCATTTGAAGTTCATCGTGCGAAACAGCAAAGCCATCCATTTTGGTCTGAGCGATGCGCTTGTTGGCCGCTTCCAGGTCATCGACCTTCCGAAGAATCTTCGATTGAGACTTGGTGTCCTGGAAGGACAGAATGGACCAACCACTCGCGCCTTTGTGCAGAGGATGGCGTGAGCCCGGCGTGTGCTGCACACGGACCAGATGCATCTGCCCCAATGCCTGATCGACAACGACCGCCTCATTGTTGTCGAGGCCGTGAAGGACCACCGTCTCGCCTGTTTCCGCGGCAAGCTTCGCCATCTCCGCGCGCGAAATTGCCGCAAGATCCGTCGCCATATATCGGCTCAACGCTGTAATGGCGGGGCCAAGGGTGTATCCTTCCTCATCCCGACGAAGATATCCCCTCTGCGCCAGCGTGATTAGGAGACGATGACCGACCGTCCGGTTGATATCGCATCGGCGAGCCACCTCCGCCGCGCTGAGAGGGCCATGTTCGGCCACGGTCTCCAACACGGTCAGCATCTGATCGCCTGTCAGGGATATCTCGACCACAAAATTCTCCAAAACCAAACATCGCAATTACCGACAAGCCTGCCTGGAAATGCGGAAATATGTCAATAGGATAGATATTTAGCATCAACAGCGATGTTGACGGACCTGAACAAAATGATCTATTATCGAACGGAAATGTTCGAATAATGGGATTATTCAGATGAGATTAGTAAGTTACGGTGAAGCTGGCAAGGCTCGTTTTGGCCTGGTTGTCGGCACAAACGTGGTAGACGTCGCTCGTGCGAGCGAAGCCTACCGGGCAGATGATGGATCGATTGAACTCATCTCGCCCCGCATCGAGTACTTCTTCGACGAATGCACATCCCAGACACCTTCCCTTAAGAAGATCGCGGAGCGTGCGGCGAAGGAGACCAACACCAGCCTCGTCAAGCCACTAAGCGAGGTCAAGATCCTTCCGCCGATCGCTCGTCCGCCGAAGTCGATCTGCGTGGCGCGCAACTATGCCGAACATGCTAAGGAAGCCGGGCTGGAAATCTCCCCCATCCCGATCTTGTTCCCCCGCTTCTCCGCGACATTCGTGGCCGACGGCGACCCTGTTCTTGTCCCGACGGTTTCGGACAATCTGGACTGGGAAGGCGAATTGGCCATCGTGATCGGCAAGCCGACAAATGGCAAGCGGATCACCAAAGCGGAGGCTATGGACTATGTGTTCGGATACACGATTTTCAACGACGTAACGGTCCGCGACTATCAGTTCCGCGTCACCCAGTATACGGCGGGCAAGAACTTCCGCGCTACCGGTCCCATCGGCCCGGCAATCGTCACCGCGGACGAAGTTCCAGATCCGCACAATCTGGACATCCGCACCACGCTGAACGGCGAAGTCATGCAGTTCGCCAATACCAGCACGATGATCTACGATATCCCGACCATTCTTGAAAACATCGCTGAGTTCATCGATCTGGAGCCAGGCGACATCATTCCGACGGGTACGCCTGCTGGCGTCGGCTTCAAGCGCAAGCCGCCGATTTTCCTCAAGGATGGCGACACGATCACGATCGAAATTCCGGGCATCGGTACACTTTCGAATCCTGTCAAGAACGAGGTGGCGAGCTAATGTCCGATGACGTCTTCAATCGGGGCCTTGAAATCCGCAAGGCAGTTCTAGGAGCCCAGTATGTGGAACGTTCGCTCGATGCGGCGGACGACTTCAACCGTGATTTTCAGAAGCTTGTGACTGAGTATTGCTGGGGCGCCGGATGGGGCAGAGACGCCCTCTCCCGGCGGGACAAGAGCCTGCTCAACCTGGCGATGCTCGGTGCCTTGAACCGCAGCAGTGAGTTCAAGCTCCACCTGAAGGGAGCGCTGACCAACGGATGCACGCAGGATGAGATCGAAGATACACTCATCCAACTCGCCATCTACGCTGGCATCCCTGCTGGCGTTGAGGCTTTCAGACTTGCACGGGAAGTGTTCCAGGAAATCGGCCATTCGACAGCCAAGTCGGGCTGATACTTCCGACGGGCGGGAATTTTCAGCCCGTCGAATCCAGCCGGGAGGGATAGACATCGCCAGGCGTCATTATTGACGCTCCTGCCGGCGGCCGCTGAGGCCGACAAAGGCCCTCCCGAGGTTGAGGGTGCCTGCTTGCCACGCATCAGTATCTAGAGCCCAACCCTTCCATGTCCTTTCTCGTTGCCCGCTTTTTACATGATGGAGATACGGTTCTCACTATTGGGCAGCACCGCGCCAAGCCCCCTCTACGCATTAAACCCGCGCATGAACTGACCGGGCCATCCTTAAACAAATGGCTCTGTTATCGAAATCGTTTGTCCTATTATCGGACTTATCATAAATGCGTTTACGCAATCGCCTGAGAGGCCGACACGCGACTAAACAGAAGCTGAATCTAGCCACCCTTGCGTTGACCGGGAACACAGGCCGCCATTCTTGGCCGTTTAGGATTAGTGGACATATGAAGACGAAATTCTCTCTCGCCCATTTGACCGTCTTGGATCTCGCTCCCCCAGAGGTGGCCCGTGTGGCGGCCGATGCGGGTTTTGACAGCTTCGGTTTGCGTCTTCATCCCGTGAGACCGGGAGAGCAGCCGGCACCGGTCCGCGGTGACACACCCATGCGGAGAGAACTATTGGCAATCATGGCCGATACGGGGGTTCGCATGTTCGACGTCGAAGCCTTTCGCGTCGATAGTGCCGCCGATTTTTCTCTGATCGAGGGATCATTGGAAGCGGCAGCTCGGCTGGGTGCATGTAACGCGCTTGTGTTCATCGACGAACGGGATCCATTGCGCGCCGGTGATCTGTATGGTCGTTTCTGCGATCTAGCCGCCGCCCATGATATCGACGCAAATTTGGAATTCATGCCATGGCTTGGTATTTCCTCTTTGCGATCCGCCTTGGACATTATTGAACGCTCACAACGTTCAAATGCAAAATTGGTTCTCGACGCGCTTCATTTCTTTCGCGCCGACACGGCAATTTCCGCTCTCAAGAACATCGATCCGTCCTTGATGAACTATGTCCAGGTTTGCGACGCGCCGTTGAAACGGCCGGAGAGCTTGGAAGACGTGGCCAACGAGGCGCGTTTCCATCGGCTATTTCCAGGCAGCGGCGAACTGCCGTTGATCGATTTCGTCAGAGAGCTACCGAAAGGTCTCGTATTTGCGCCCGAGGTGGCGACTTCTGCTATGGCCCAGACTGTCAGTGGGTTGGAAAGAGCCAGGAGGGCCTTGGCCAGTTCACGCGCGTTGGTGGAGAAGGCTTTCGCGTCAATTCATGTATCGGAGGATGGGCTTTGACGAATATCCCGGCAAAAAACAGAAGGGTGGCACTTGTCACAGGCGCTGCCAGCGGAATCGGGGCGGCCGTGTGCGCTCGGCTCTCTGCGCTTGGTTACTCGATTGCAGCTGCGGACGCCAACGGAGAGAACCTCGAGGCACTTGTCGCCACCATCGCGCCGCACGCCGCGATTCTGACGCAAGTTCTCGACGTTCGGGACGGCGACGCCCAACGAGCCTTCGTCACCCGTGTCGAGCGGGAGCTTGGTCCGATCGAAGCCGTTGTGCCCTGTGCGGGACTGACTCGTTCGGGACCTGCCGAAACCATGTCCTTGCACGACTGGACGCTTGTCCTCGACGTGAACATCACGGGCACCTTCCTCACCTGTCAGGCCGCAGCAGGACCGATGCTGCGCCGCGGCAGGGGGGCGATCGTCTGCATCGCCTCGATCTCGGCAAAGGGTGGCCAGCCGGGTCGTATCAACTATGCCGCGTCCAAGTTCGCTGTCGCGGGAATGGTCAAGACGCTGGCTTTGGAATGGGGTGCCCGCGGCATCCGCGTTAACGCTGTGTCTCCGGGTGTCGTCGGGACGCCTATGGTGAAACAGGGCGTGCCGGAGGCATTCCAGGACGTGATGCTGGACCGGATTCCAATGAAGCGTTTCGCGGAACCGGAAGAGATTGCAAGTGCGATCTCTCTCCTCCTTTCACCTGACGCCGGATATGTAACAGGTGCGGTCCTCGAGGTGGACGGTGGGATCACCGCCGGGTTCCTGACCTCGAAGAGCGGCGAGGACTACGCAACAAAATCATCTTTTCATCGGATTGAAAACGATCTGTAAAGCCAGCTCAATCGTTCGGAGATCCGATCCTTCGATCGCGTTCAGTCGTTGGCCAGGCAACATCCCCTGACGATGGCAGGCTGCTGCCGACTTCTCTGCGTGGTGTTCAGGCACGTAAACTCTCCTCGACTCGGGGACGTTCAAGACCTTGAGGGAGGTCTCCAGCCGGCGGATTCTTGCCGTGGCCTAGGTAGCTTGTCAGGCCTTCAGCGGCCATTCACCTTGCTTGAATCTCGCGAGAGGAGGAATCCGCCTAAGCCCAGCCTCTGTGGACGTCTGTCATTGGCAACGCAAATCTGCAGAGGCAGGCGTTCAATTTAGGTTCGATCCGGTCCGTCTGAGTTCCGAGCCAACTGTAAGGAGTTTGCTACTTGAAGCCGCAAAAATCGCGAAGGGAGCAGCCACCTCTGGATTTCTTATTGGTCTCTTGGAAAAGATGAACCCGCCAGTGAGATCGCAGGCGGGCCAATTTGCTGCATTGACAGCTTGAATCTAGATACCGGAAACAGATGCGGGGACCACCGAGGCTGCAGTGATGACGACATCTTTGTCGTTCCCGATCGCTTTACGTTTGCGCGAAGGATTGCTTCCGCCGATCGTATAGATCGCCGCTGCCGCAATCACCACAACGCCTTCGATCAGGCCCTGGTAGTTGGCACCGATATTGAGCATGTTGAAGCCATTGGTGAGAGTGAACAGCAGCAGAGCACCCGCGATCGTCTTGGTGACCGAACCCGATCCACCGTAGAGCGACGTCCCCCCGAGAATGGCGGCAGCGATGACCGTCAGTTCCGTTCCCTGGAGAGCGGTGGGATTGATGGCTCCAAAGCGGCTTGCATAAAGGACCCCGGCGACACCTGCAGCTCCGCCCGACAGAACAAAGGCGGCGAGCTTGTAGAGCGTGACATTGATGCCGGACAGTCGGGCAGCCTCTGCATTCCCACCGACCGCATAGAGCCGACGTCCTATGGTGGTGAAAGTGAGTGCGACCCAGACAAAGAACGCGAAGACCGCCATATAGATGACCGGGGCGGGCACGGATGCATTCACGCCCGCTATCGCGGCGATAACCCAGCAAACAATCCCCGCTGCAGCCATCCTGATAGACCGGGTTGTCCCACGCCCTGACTTTGTTCTTCGGAGAAAAAGCACCGCCGCCGTGATCGCCAACAGGACGCCGATCACCAGGAGTGCCGTGAAGATCGGCACCCGACCGCCTTCCAGCGACATCATCTGTGCCAAAGCATTCGGATCTCGTGAAGAGAGAGAGCGCCCGTTTGTCAAGACCAGCACAAGTCCGCGGATTGCGGTCAGGGTACCCAAGGTGACAATGAACGCGTTGATCCCCACGAATTGGACGATCGCTCCATTCATCAGTCCGATCGCACATGACACAACGATGGCAATGAACGCGGCCGGGAAGAGCCCGAGACTATCGACGAAGATAATCGTAATCGCCGATGCGAGGGCCGCCACAGACGCCACAGAGAGATCGAAGTTGCCGGAGATCAAAACCGTCGTCATCGCGACGCCCATAATAGCGACCAGCGAGGCCTGATAGACGATATTCGAAAGATTCGCGAAGGTGAGCGGACTGGGCCGGCCCATACTGGCCGACACAAGCGCTAGCAGCACAAGCAACGCAGCGACTGCATAATAGACGCCAGCTTCTCGCAGCCCGAAGCTACGCTTCCAGTTGTGTTCATAATTCATGTCAGTTCCACCTCTCCGCTGTGGAGATCGCTCTCTGCCGGGCGTCCGCCGCTGAGCAGGACCAGATCGTGTTCAGTTACGTCCTTGGCTTTTTTCTCGGCCACAAGCCTTCCATCGCGCAGCACAAGTACGCGATGCGCCACAGCCAAGATCTCCTCGAACTCGGATGACACGATCACGACCGCCACACCGGTGGCCGCCAGCGAACGGACCAGTTCGAGGATGTCGGCCTTCGCCCCGACGTCAATGCCCGCCGTTGGTTCGTCGAGCAGCAGGAGACCGATGTCTTCGAAAAGCCATTTGCCGACAACGACCTTCTGAGCATTTCCGCCCGACAGTTCGGTTACGAAACTGTCCGGCGACTGCGCCTTGATCTTGAGCTTCTCGATGGCCGCAGATCCACGGTCCCGTTCGGCGCTGGAATCGATAAATCCATATCGCGCGACGCCGTCGAGATGCGCGAGGCTTATGTTCTTGAAAATCTCGAAACCAGGAACCAAGCCCTGCCGGGAACGGTCTTCCGGAACCAGGGCCATCCCTTCGCGCACCGCGTTCCCTGTACCTCGAGCAAGCTCTTTCCCTTTGAAGCGCACCGTTCCAACGGCCGACCGGTCCGCGCCAAATATCGCGTGGAGGAGTTCACTCCGTCCCGAGCCCAGGAAACCCGCGACGCCGACGACTTCCCCTGCCCGGACCTGAAAATGCAACGGATCAAGACGCCCAGGCGAGCCGAGTCCCTCCACAGAAAGGACAACGTCTGCGCGCACGCTATCCGAGTGCGCCGAACCTTCGGCGATCGCCGCAAGCTTTCGGCCAACGATTGCCTGCGCGATCCCTGCCTGATCGGTCTCATCAGTCCGAGTGTGAAGGACCGCCACGCCGTCTCTCAGCACCGTCACAACATCAGTCAGATCAGTTATCTCGTCGAGGAAATGCGATACGAAGAGGATCGCCTTTTTTTCTTGGCGGGCTAGCCGTTTGACGGTGTTGTAGACGATTTCGCGCTCTTCATTGGCGAGGGACGCGGTAGGTTCGTCCATCACCAGAAGATCGGCACCACCCGCCAGGGCGGAGAAGATCGCGACCATCTGACACTCGCCGATGGTAAGTTCGCTCACGAGACGGTCCGGGTCTATCTGATACCCAATAGTTTGAGACAGCCGGGAGAAACGATCCCGGATATCCTGGCTGTCTCTCAGGAAACCTCGCTGCCAGATAAAGACGTTTTCCAGCACCGACAAAGTCGGAATAAGCGGGATGTGCTGGTGAATGGTGGCGACCCCTGCCTGCCTTGCGTCGCCAGGTTTCCTCCAGGAAACGGGACTTCCACGCCAGAATATTTCGCCTCCCGTCGCGCCGAGCGCGCCGGAAAGCATTTTTATGAGTGTCGATTTTCCGGCGCCGTTCGCTCCGAGGAGACCGTGAACCTGGCCGGGAAGGACCTCCAGGTTCACGCCACGCAACGCGACCGTGCCGTTAGGAAAGGTTTTTGCAAGACCTTCCAAACGAAGCAATGGCGAGTTCATCAGGCTCGCCTCAATGACCTGCACAATCTCCGACGTTTTCCTTGCGGATGATCGGTGTATCAAGGATGACGAGTTGAGCTTTTTCCTTCTTCTCGCCCGTCAGGAACGCGTGCATGGTTTCGAAGGCCTTCTTGCCCATGTCGTACGGTCGGTTGCATACCGTGCCCGCAACCTGGCCCGCCGCGACTGCCGCCAAGCCGAGATTGTTGCCATCGATCGAAACGATAGGAATCTCGCGTCCTGCTCCTCGGGTGGCACGCGAGCAACCGACCGCCATGTCGTCAGATTGGGCGAAGATCACGTCGATCTCGGGCTGGGCGGGCAGGATGTTCTGGCAAGCCTCCTCGCCCTTCTCGACGACCCAGTCTCCCGGCTGTGAGGCAACGATCTCGTATTTAATCCCCGCTTCGGTCAGCTTGCGTTCAAAGCCGGCACTCCGCTTGACGACGTTGTCGTAGCCAGGCGCCCCCTCGATCACGACGATCTTTGCCGGACGGTCCTTGGGCAGGAACGGCAAGGCAATCTCAGCGGCAAGACTTCCGGATGTGATGTCGTTGTGCGCCACGAAGGCAAGTATGCTCGGATAGATATCTTCAAGTTTGCGCGTGGCCGGGTTGCCAACTTGCCCGCTGACGGAAATGAACGGAATGCCAGCGGCGTCGATGCGGTTTGCCCAAGATTCGGCGATTGCCGAATCGCCCGGAATTGCAATGATTCCGTCAACCTTCTGCGACACCAGATCGTCGATGTCGTTCGCCTGCTTTGACACGTCCGTGCGTGCGTCCAAACTGATTATCTTGACGCCGGCTGCTGCTCCAGCGTCGACGACGCCCTGGTTGAGCGCAGACCCGTATGCATAGCTTAGGCCAATGTTGGACATGCCGACCGTGAGGTCTTTGGTGTGAGCGGTTCCAGCCAGGAGCGAGAATGCAAAAGCGACTATGAGTTTCGTGTTCATTTTATTCCCCTTGTTTGGATGCCAATTCAGGATTTGACCGGGCACCTGCGATCGGTGACTTTTCAAGCGTTGTTCGCGGCTTCACTTGGTGTGCGGTCTTCCGCCGCATCCGTCTGTTCGAACTGACGCGGAACGATATCGTGGACGATCCGCTTCTTCCGGCGATCGAAGTTCAGAGAAAGGGTGTCGGGGCGGCTGTAGTGGCCGATTGGATCCGCGCCAGACTTCGCGTAGATAATCTGATGAGGATCGAGGTCGGCATACAGAATGCCTTCGACGTCCTCGGCGAGCGGCTCGCACAGCGGACGACCGTCCGGCCCATAGATCATGCTGAAGCCACCACCGGGGCCGCTTGTGCGTGTGTTCAAGAGATGGGCCTGCTCCGGCGTCTCGCAGAGCATGTCGAACATTTCCTGAGAAACGGTCGAACTCGGTGCCAGCACGAAGCAACTGCCTTCAACCGCATAGATGCGGCTCGCGGCGTTGTTCACCTCGGGTCCGAACGCGTAGACAAGATCGCGGCAGTTGCAGAAGCTCGGCCAGGAAGCCACATGCACTTCTTCATTCTGCGAATACATTGCCATTTTCGTCAGCGGCTGAAGATGCTCCCAGCAGTTGAGAGCCCCGAGGCGTCCGAACGCCGAGTCGACGACTTGAAGGTCGGATCCGTCCCCTTCCCCGAAAACTGTACGCTCCGCATGGGTCGGCTTCAGCTTGCGACGATGGAGAATGGCGACGCCGTCCGGGCCGATGATCGACTGCGCCATATAGCGGGTGCCACCTGCACGTTCGGAAAATCCCATTACGAGCGTGACTTTCGACTTAGCGGCAATTGCTTGCAGACGGGCCATCTCCAAGGAGTCCAGCGCGAGGCTGTTTTCGTGGTACTGCGGCATGAAACGCGCCCAGTTGGCTGGAGCCATCAACCAGATGAACCAAGGATAGCCGGAGAGAAATGTTTCCGGGAAAGCAACGAGTTCGGCACCGTTGCGTGCGGCTTCTTCAACCAGCCCTTCGACCTTGTCGATACTGGCACTGAGATTCATGTACACAGGCGCCGCTTGAACTGCCGCCGCTTTGATCTTTCGCATTTTATTGTTCCCCTTTCAGCTCAAGTCAGTTTTTTCACCGCGTTTCCTGGCGAGACACGCCTCGTGCAAAAGGTCGTGACCTGAGGTTCGGAGGCATCTCGTTTGTTTTCGTCATGGACATGCACCTTTTGATGAGGCGATCCAGTCGTTGCATCGGCAGCCAGCCACCAGTCATCCACGGCACGATTTGGAAGTTGCAAGTTCCGCGAAAACCGCTTAATGTTCGATTATCGTTACATTCTGTTCGTTATTAGACACACATTTTGACGTCGTCAAGTTACTTTCGGGAGGGATGCTCATTTAATTCCTGGCATGCACGAAGTATAATTCGGGAAAACATGTGGTAAGTTTTCGGATTATCCGGCAAACATCCCGGATTACCCGTGCAAAATTATGAATAAATTCAACTTTACTTGGCGCTCACACACGAAACGAACGCCCTTTAGTCAATGTCGACGCCGGAATGACGGTGCGGCGACATTATCAACAACAGTTACGGGGCCCCTCGCAGAGAGTTCCCGTTGAATGACAGTCGACGGCAGGCGTTTCGATAGCGGGTTCGCCTAGGGAAACCGCGAGGACGACTGAGGTCAGGGAAGAGGAACAAGAGTGACCCACTACGATGCCATTATCTCCGGATGCGGTCCGGTTGGAGCAACGCTTGCCAACTTGCTGTCATCACGAAATCTCCGCGTGCGGGTGGTGGAGAAGGATCACGCGATCTACGACAAGCCGCGCGCCATCGTGCTGGATTGGGAAGCCATGCGCGCTTTGCAGTTTGCCGGGATCGCACATGATCTGAGCCGCGAAACCAAACCGCATCCCGGCACCGACTTCATCGGCGTCGATGGTCAGTTGATCAAGCTGTTCGATCCGGCTCCCCCGCCATACGCCCTGGCTTGGCCAGCGACCCTGACATTCGTGCAGCCGAGACTCGAGGAGTTGCTTCGTACATCACTCCAGTCGCGGGACAACGTAGACCTGAGCTTCGGCCACCTCGTGACCGGATTCAAAGATGAGGGAGAGATCGTTCGGGTAGACATCAAGAACGTGGAGACGGGTGAAGAGACGTCCATCACCGGTGACTTCCTGATCGGCTGCGACGGATCCTGGAGTCCCGTTAGGACGCAGTTGGATCTGCAGCTCGAGGACAAGCAGTTTGACGAGTGGTGGGTCGTTGTGGATGCGCTGAAGCTGCGGGATACACCGCTACCCAGGAAGACGACCCAATTCTGCCAGCCCAAACGCCCTGCGACATACGTGGTTGGCCCAGGCGACCTGAGAAGGTGGGAAATAAAGATCTTGCCGAACGAAGACCCGGCATCGTTCAACGATCCGCTGGTGCTGAACCAAGTCCTGGAAGGTTTCGTTGATCTCGACGCCATTTCCTTGTGGCGGAGCGCCGTGTACCGTTTCCATGCGCTGGTTGGAGAGAGTTGGCGCAGCGGGCGTGTGTTGCTGGCGGGAGATGCCGTACACCAGATGCCGCCGTTCCTTGGCCAGGGCCTCTGCGCAGGCATTCGCGACGCCTTCAATCTGGCGTGGAAAATTGCAGCAATCCAACGTGACAGGATGCAAATTTCTCTGCTCGACACCTATGAGCAGGAACGAAAGCCGCACGTCAGTACAGTCATTGATCACGCAAAGCAGTTCGGTCTGATCATCGGCGAACTCGACGAAGCAAAGGCTCGCGAGCGTGACCGGGCGTTGCAGGCGGAAATGGCCGCCGGAACAATGGTGACCACACGGCAGGGCTTCATTCCAAATCTCACTGGAGGACTGATCGATTCGCAGGCACCTCTTGCAGGTCACCTCTTCGTCCAGCCGACTGTCATCGACCATTCGGGAGAGGCGCGCCTCCTCGATGACGTCCTGCCAATGGAATTCCTGTTTGTCACGGTCGGAACGGCGCAACAGAGCTGGCTTACCGGCCATGAAGAATTCTGGAGCAGCATCGGTGGGTGCAGGGTCGTCATAACGCCATCAGAGCCCGAGCTCGCGAGTGACGCCCATGGACTCATATTTCTTCGCGAGGCCGACGGCCTGTTCGCAGGCTGGGCTGCCCAACATGGGGGGCAGGCATTCATTGTTCGCCCTGACCGATACGTCTTCGGCGCATATGCCGACGCCGTGAGCGCCGCGTCAGCAATTGCAACGCTCGACAACAGTTTGTTCGCGACAACGCGCTCGCCGCAGATAGCCGGCGAAGCTGGATATGCTTCCCTTTAATTACATTCGCGGAGATTACTGTGCATTATTCATCCATCTCGTCACTTTCGGCGGCAATACGTTCGCGGGCTGTTTCTCCTGTCGAAATCACCCGACACATGTTGTCACGCATAGCGAGCCTTGACGAAATCTATAAAAGCTACGTGTGCGTCACAGCCGATCGGGCGCTATCCCAAGCCAGCCTGGCGGAGAAAGAGATCATGTCCGGGAGATGGCGAGGGCCTCTCCACGGGATACCAGTCGCCTATAAGGACATCATGTTCACCGACTTCGCGGCGACAAGTGCCGGATCGCGCATTCACGACGGATTTCAGCCGGCCTACAATGCGACCGTTGTGGACCGTCTGGAGGCTGCGGGAACCATCACGCTCGGGAAGGTGAAAACCACCGAGCGGGCATACGCAACACATCATCCCGACGTCACGCCTCCGGAAAACCCCTGGAGCTCAGAACACTGGTCAGGCGCATCCTCGTCCGGCTCCGGAGTGTCCGTGGCCGCCGGCCTTGCTTTTGCGGCACTCGGGTCAGACACAGGCGGCTCCATCCGTTTTCCATCGGCCGCCAATGGCGTCACGGGCCTGAAGCCGACCTGGGGCCGTGTCAGCCGCCATGGTGTGTTCGAGCTCGCTGCGTCTCTGGACCATATCGGACCGCTTGCACGCTCCGCGGAAGACGCCGGGCTTGTTCTTTCCGCAATAGCTGGCATGGATCGAAACGACGCCACCTCGCTTTCAGCGACTGTTCCGGATTACGCTTCCGAAGCCCGTCGGTCGGTTGCAGGAATGCGTATCGGGTTGCCGCGCCAATACGCAACAGATGGTGTCGATGGCGCCATCGTTGAGGCTTGGAGCAAAGCCGCGGAGGTGTTTGAACGACTTGGCGCGACGCTCGTCGAGATAGATTTGCGCGGATGGAAGGAAGTAGCAGTCAGCTGGATGGCGATATGCTCGTCCGAAACCGCCCTCGCCCATTCCGAAACATATCCGAGCAGGAAAAGCGAGTACGGCGACGTCCTCGCCGAGCTCATCGAGACTGGCCATAGGACGCTCGCAACGGAAGTCGCAGCTGCCCATCAGGTTCGCCTCGCATTCAACAATCATCTGACAAGCGTGTTTTCCAGTGTGGATCTGATGTTGATCCCGGCAACGATCTGGCGAGTTCCCTCGCTTTCACGCTGGGATGAACTTGCAGCCGGCGACAATGCTGATTTCATTCGCTACACAGGCCCGTTTGACATGTCCGGTTCGCCGACGATCACGATGCCAGGAGGCTTTGATGCCGACGGATTGCCAATAGCCATTCAACTCGTTGGGCCAAACCTGTCCGAGGGACTTCTCGTCCGGGCGGGTGCTGCTTTCCAGAACGCCACGTCCTGGCACGCTCAGCACCCGGTTTCGCTCATCTGAGCCAGAGCTGAACAATACGGGACCGATGTCACGTTCGGAGAAGTCGTCGGTCAGGTCTTTTCAGTCTACGCGGCGAGTGATCAGTGAGAAACCCTCTGATTCTCGCCGCGGAGGCCTGAGTTAATCACGTGGAATACGCCGGGCGCGACCACACGGGTATCAGCCTTCGTGCAGTGAGCGCCTGGCCAGACCAGTCTCGGACAACCTTGTCCAGGTAGGGGCGGTCGGATAAAGCAAGGCAAGATGATGTACGATTGGGATGGACAACACACCCGACGGGTCCTTGTGATCAAAAGACTGTTGATTACAGGTCTTCTGGCCCTCCTCATCCTCATGGCCTTCGTACCCTTCATCAGTCTCGACTGAATACAATGCGCTGGTAATTACCCATCCGTCGCCTGAGTGATATGCGAGGCCGGAAGAGCGCGCAGCCCATGGGTCCAAGGATTTCGCGGCAACGCTGAACAGTGTAGACGCTGCATTCATTGTCGGTTTGCTCGTTTCGACGGTGTCATGCATCGTGTCGACCCGTCGTCACGATTTTCACGCCGAATTCGCGTATATCCGCCAGACGCCCCTCCACACGCTCGGTTAGCGGATCATCCCGGCAGGCCGACGGGCATCACTCGCACCCACCGTCCTTCAAATGTGCTCGCCGCCATTCGCTCGGCGAGCACCCCATCCGCATCCTGAAGAACCGTGAGAAATAGGCGGGATCATCGAACCCGACCTCGCGGCCGATATCCTCCACGGAACGAATAGTGAACAACAGCAAGCGTCTGGCCTCAAGCGACCGCCGCTCTATGACCATTTCCTTCACGGTGAGGCCGAATACCTCCTTGGCCGTTTTATCCAGTATGTGAGACGTCGTGGCGAGCATTTCGACGTAGCGTCTGACAGGCCAGTCCTCCTTGTAGCGCTGATCAACGGTTTTCCGCAAAGCACGCGCAAGCGCGATGGTGGGCGAGCCGGCTCGCAACGCGACGCTGCCTCCAAGACGGCCTACGAGCGAAAGGACGACAGATACCAGCCCTGTTATTACCTTCTCGCCCTCCGTTCCTCCCCGCTCGTGGTATTCAGCGGAAATCATTTCGAGCAGCGCAGAGACCCTCGACCAACTTTCGTCATCCGGCTGTCCTGACACGAAAACGGGCGTATCCAGGTTCAGATCGACCGAAGGTGACATCGCACGAAGCATGTCGTCCGAGACCGATACGACGATGGCGTCAGAGTCGGTGGCAACCTCGAATCCGTGCACGACGTTGCTGGGTACAAAGCTGATCGCGGGAGCGGAAAAATTCCAATTTCGGTCTTCAACCTTGTAAACGCCTTCACCCTTGAACCAGAAGGTGATCTGCCCCATCAAAGGATGCTTGTGAGGAGAAACCTGCCCGAAATGAAGGGTTTTTCGCTCCATTACAGTCTCGACGTGAAGGAAACCAACGTCGAGCGAGCGGCTGGGTTCACCATACACAAAGAAGTCTGGCACATCTGATTTGACGATCATGCCGGAAAAAGTACCAGCGAAATACCTTCTTTGTCCATGGCTCGCTTTGATAGGCACGAGTAAATTCCCCCCACTGTTCCAAGGGAGGAAATGAAAATGCGTGCAGAAGACCATCGATCCGACAAGGCCCGCCCGTTTACCGGCGCGGAATATCTTGCGAGCCTTCGCGACGGACGCGAAGTCTATATCAATGGCGAGCGGGTCCACGATGTGACGACCCATCCGTCGATGCGCAACTCCGCACGTTCGATTGCCCGCATGTACGATGCGCTCCATGACGAGAAGACCAAGGGTCGCCTCACCTCGCCGACGGACACGGGCAATGGCGGCTACACTCACAAGTATTTCCGAGTTGCCAAGTCATCGGCGGATCTGGTTGCGCAACAGGGTGCAATCGCCGACTGGGCGCGCATGTCGTACGGCTGGATGGGTCGCACCGCCGACTACAAGGCAGCCCTGATGAATACCTTGAGCGCGAATGCCGATTGGTACGGTCCGTTCAAGGATAATGCCTTGGCCTGGCACAAGCGTGCTCAGGAATCCGTCCTCTTCATGAACCATGCGATCGTCAATCCTCCGATCGACCGCCACAAGCCGGCGGACGCAGTAAAGGACGTCTTTGTTCACATCACGAAGGAAACAGACGCAGGGATTTACGTCTCGGGGGCGAAGGTGGTAGCGACCTCGTCGGCTCTGACCCACTATAATTTCCTTGCACAAGGCTCGGCAACTGTTACCGAAGATCCGTCACTTTCGGTGATGTTCATTGTACCAATGAATGCTCCGGGCATTAAGATGTTCTGCCGTGTCTCGTACGAGCAGACTGCAAACACCGTCGGGCAGCCTTTCGATTATCCGCTTTCCTCTCGTTTCGACGAGAACGATGCGATCCTGGTACTCGACAACGTCTTTGTCCCTTGGGAAGACGTTCTTGTCCTGCGCGACGCCGCCAAGATTCTGTCGTTCCACCCTGCATCCGGCTTCATGCACGGATATTGCTTCCAGGGATGCACGCGACTTGCAGTGAAGATGGATTTCCTCGCAGGACTGCTCGCCAAAGCCTTGCGTGCGACTGGCGGAGACGCGTTCCGCGGCAACCAGGCACTGCTTGGCGAAGTGATCGCGATCCGCCATCAGTTCTGGTCATTCTCCAACGCCATGGCGCACAACCCGATCGAGTGGAACGGCGGAGCGGTCCTACCCAATCTGGAGGCGGCGCTTTGTTACCGCACGTTCATGTCGGAAGCATATCCGAAGGTCATCGACATCGTACGGCGCACGGTCGCTTCCGGACTGATCTACCTGCCGTCATCGGCCAAAGACTTCGCCAATCCGGAGATCAACCGCTATCTCGCGCAATACGTTCGTGGCTCCGACGACATGGGCCATATCGAGCGGATCAAGATCATGAAGTTGCTGTGGGACGCGACAGGCACGGAATTCGGCGGCCGGCACGCCCTGTACGAGCTCAACTACGCCGGAGCGCCGGAAGAAGTCCGTCTCCAGGTGCTCAAGGGTGCGGAACGTGGCGGGCGGCTGAAGGAAATGGAAGCCTTGGTCGACAAGTGCATGGACGACTACGATGAAAACGGCTGGACGGGTGACACCTGGCTCGGACCCGTCTCGAACGGCGCTTCTCTTTCAGACGCGGCCGAGTGAGGAACGGACATGGACGGGAACGTATCCAAGACCGAGTTCCGCGATGCGATGGCGAGGGTCTGCGCTCCCGTCAATGTCATCACGACGAACGGGGAAGCTGGACGCGGTGGCTTCACAGCCACGGCAATGTGCTCTGTGACTGACGAGCCGCCCACCCTCCTTGTGTGCATGAACAGCAAGTCGGCCCAAGCTCAGTTGTTTCTCGACAACAACCGATTCTGCGTCAACGTGCTGACAGGCGAACACAAGGATCTGGCAGGTTACTTCGCGGGTCGCGAAGCGGACATGACGGCGAGGTATTCCGCTGCGGAGTGGACGGATCTAAATTCCGGCAATCAGGCGCTTGCTGACGCGATTGTCTCTTTTGACTGCCGGATCGTGGATGCCCGGCTTGTCGGAACTCATAACCTTCTGATTGGCGAGGTCACGGAGATCAGATCGCGCAAGGACGGGCATGCCCTTCTCTACTTCGACCGGAGCTTCGTACATGTTCCCACCCAGACAGGAAGCTTTGGAGGCTAACCCGGCAAGGGAGAAACCGTAAAATGACGGTCGTGGATACATCAATCCGAAACCTCGCAAATGGTTTTCGCCTACGGTTGCCCGTTGTCGATCTGGAATGTCCCGTTTCCGATGATCTATCCGGATCTGTGATGCTCCTTGGCAATTTCGACGGCCTTCACCAAGGGCACAAGTCGCTTGTGGACGCTGGGCGGGAGTTGGCGGGCCGTTTGCGCGCGCCGCTGTCAATTATGTCCTGCGAACCGCACCCTAGACAATTCCTCAGGCCGTCAAATGGTCCATTCCGTTTGGCAACCAATGCAGGGAAGCGATTGGCATTCACACAGCTTGGCTTCGATTTTCTATTCGAGCCGCGCTTCGATGAATTATTCGCATGTATTTCGCCATTGGATTTCGCGTCTCAAATCCTCTGCCGGCATCTGCGCGTAAAGGCCGTGGTCGTGGGGCGAGACTTCCGCTTTGGTCACCGGAGAGCTGGAGGCGTGGAGGAGCTTGCAGCCTTCGGCCGTGAGTTTGGCTTTGAAGTGCTCGTGGCACCTGATCTCAACATCGAAAACGAACGCCTGTCGTCCAGTCGTATTCGCGAATGGATCAGCTGCGGCAATCTGCGCAAGGTTTCCGAGGGCTTCGCTGGGCAATGGATTACCAGCGCTTCCGTTGATGAAGAGGGCTTGATTCGCTTCGAGGCGTTTCAATGCCTGCCGCCATCTGGAACATATCAGGTGGAAATTCTGCAGGTGACTGGTGCCCTGCGCTCTAGGGAGATCCTCGAACTTCACCAGGGCCGAACCGCTCAGCTGACAATCCGCGCAGGAGCGACGTTCGGAGAAGTGCTCATCGCGGGCTGGTCACCAATCGATCTTTACTAAGTGATCGCCTTCCTGGCTACATAGGTCCTGTCTATCCAGGCTATCAGATCTCATACGCGGAAAAAAATCGCGCCGCGACGGGATTCAAGGTCGCCACATCAGGGTCCGTGGCCTCCCTCGACCTCATTCAGGAGATCTGCAGCTCGCGCGACGGGACCCTTCGAAAGAGGATTTCGAAGATTCCTGGACAACATTTGGTGAAATTGTCGTCATGGCAATGGACATAGCAGGGCGCCTTCTCCGGGTATGCTCTGGCATGTCCCGTCTGCATTGCAGTACGCGATTATTAATGGAGGAGTGAAATGCGAGATCTCGAAGGTAAGGTGGTTCTGGTGACAGGGGGCGGCTCAGGGATCGGCCGAGAAGCATCACTGCTTTTTGCAGAATACGGCGCGAAAGTCGTCGTAGCCGATATCAGCGCCAACAATGCCGCAGCGGTCGCATCGGAGATAAAGGATAAAGGCGCACAGGCTGTCCAGGTGCATTGCGACGTCACCGACCCAGGCTCCGTCGCGGAGATGATTGCCAAGACGATTGAGAACTTCGGCGTGCTTGATTGTGCTGTCAACAACGCAGGGATCATTGGCCGTATCGGGTCCATCAGCGAAATTTCACTGGATGATTGGACACGCGTCACCCGCGTCAACCTCGATTCCGTATTCCTTTGCCTGAAAGAGGAATTCAAGGTGATGCGCCCCCGCCGCAAGGGCGCGATCGTCAATACGTGCTCGATTTTCTCCAGCGTCACCTTTCCAAACTACTCCGCCTACACGGCATCAAAATTTGGTGTTCTGGGTCTGACCAAGACTGCGGCGCTGGAGGTTGCGAAGGAAGGTATACGCGTGAATGGCGTGGCTCCCGGTTTCACAGTCACGCCGCTCATCACTCAGGAGGGATTGAAGCTCCAGAAAGGCTCGGAAGCCTATCAGCAGGCAGACAACCTTCATCCGATCGGCCGAATGGCGGAACCTCGTGAAATAGCCGAGGGGATCGCATGGCTATGCTCAGACGCGTCCCGTTTTGTCGTCGGCCACATGCTCAGCGTCGACGGCGGATACACCGCCGTCTGACCATCGAGGCGAATTCTATCATCAAATAGCGACTTGGACTTGGGAGGAACTTGAAATGAGCGATGCTGGACAGCGTGCAGAAGACCGTTGGCTAATCTCCGACGCGATGAGCAAGTATGTATGGGGATATGACGAAGGCGACTTTGATCTCCTGGGAGACGCGTTTACCGAAGACGCGACAGCCTCCGGAAAAGTCGCCAACACTGATATCGGTTGGGGCCCGATGAATGGCCGCGCAGAAATCGTGTCGGTCCTTTCCTCGATCCGCGCCGGACAGACCGACCAGCGACGCCATACGGTGTCGAACATCCTCTTCGATGAACTGACTGGCACGACGGCGGCTGTCCGCTGCAGCCTTATTCTTGTGGCGACGGAAAAGGGCGAACCGCGGCTAGTGACCGGTGGCTGGTATCGCTACAAGCTCATAAAGCAGGGTGACGTCTGGCGCATCAAACATCAGGACGCGCTGCTCGACAGCAAGTTCTAGCCCAAGACCTCTTTTAGACTAGAGCCCACGACGCCCGGCCCGCTCGCCGGGCGTCTCTGTTTCCAAACCCCGGACCGGAGGCCTGTGACGAGGGCGGCATAGCATGCCGTGTCCCACATTCAAGGGACAGACGCAGCGCCCGGCAGCGCTCACTATAGACCGAGTTCGCGCCTGCCCCGGGGCGTCGCGAAATTTGGATGAATGCGAATACAGGGAGGATGTTCCAGCATGACTGTCTCACTTTTTGATGCTGCGAAACTGGGTGAATGGACGCTAGCCAACCGGATGGTGATGGCTCCGATGACGCGTTCGAGAGCCGGCAAGGGCTGGGTTCCCAGCGTGCACGCCGCACAATACTACGGCCAGCGCGCATCCGCCGGTCTCGTCATCACCGAAGCCACGCAAGTATGCCGCGACGCGACCGGATACTCGCGCACGCCCGGTGTCTGGTCTTCTGAGCAGACCGAAGCATGGCGCGCCGTCGCTGCCGCCATACATGAAGGCGGCGCGAAAGCAGTCATGCAGCTCTGGCACACCGGCCGAATGAGCCATCCATTGAATCTGCCTGAAGGTTGTGAGGCGCTTGCGCCCTCCAGCATCGCTGCGGACATGCCGATGTGGACGGACCAGGAAGGTTTTCAGCCATGTGCGACTCCGCGCGAGATGACGGCGGCCGACATCGAGCGGGTGATCCGTGATTTTGCGACGGCAGCAGCAAACGCGATTTCGGCAGGCTTTGACGGCGTCGAGCTTCATGCGGCCAACGGCTACCTGATCGATCAGTTCAGCAACTCGGCGTCGAACCGACGCGAGGACGAGTGGGGTGGATCGCTGCAGAACCGTGTCAAGTTCTACGGCAAGGTTATAGAAGCCGTCGCGAGTGCGGTCGGAAAAGATCGTACGGGCGTTCGTCTTTCTCCTTACGGCACCTATGGCGATGTCTCCGACAACAATCCCAAGGCCTTGCTGGAAGCGCAAGTCGACATCGCTGCAACCGCTGACCTTGCTTACCTGCACATCATCCGTCCCATGATCAGCGGTGCCGAGGATGTAGGCGCGACTGCAAAGGACAGGGAAGTACTGGAGATCGCCCGGCGGCGGTTTCCCAACACGCTGATCGCGGCCGGCGGCTACAGCAAGGAATCAGCGACTGTTGATCTCAACGAGGGTCTGATCGACCTCGTTGCCTTCGGAAAGCCTTTCATTGCCAATCCCGACCTGCCAGCACGCCTCAAAGCTGGCCAGCCACTGTCCGATTTCAATGGCGATCTGCTCTACGCTCCCGGACCGGAGGGATACTCCGATTACCCAGCGCTCAACGCACAAGCCTGAGCTGACGGTATCGGGGAGAACGGCATGTCTATGGAAGAAAACGCATCAACCTTGCAGGTTCCTCAGGTCCTTGCTCCGCCCCGTCACGGAAGGATGAAAATCGCGATGCTCGCGGAGGTCATGAAGTCTCCGCTTGGTCGCTCTGCCTGCGGCTTGTTGCTGCTACTTGTCGTGGGAGCGATACTCGAGCCTCGAACTGTGTCCCCGGATGTAATCCTGTCGATGCTTCCTTTCGCGGCCATTCTCGGTGTGGCCGCGATCGGTCAGCACCTGGTCGTTCAGCAAAGAGGTTTCGACCTCTCGGTCACCGGGACTATCTCGATGACCGCGGTTCTGGTCACGAGCATTCCTTCATCTTCGAACGGCAACCTCGGGCTTGCGTTCGGGGTCTTTGTTGGCCTTGCATTCGGCATGGCTGCCGGATTGGTGAACGGTGTCATTGTAAATCGGCTGCGCGTGACACCGCTTGTCACCACTTTGGGAATGAACGCCGTTCTGCTCGGTTTCACGTACTGGTACGCCAACGGGGTTCCTGTTTCCGCCTCCCCGGCGCTCAGCGTTTTTGCCAATCAGCGGACGCTTGGCGTTCCGAACGTCATGCTGATTGCCGCCGTGCTCTTCGCCGTCGCCGTCTTCATTTTGGACCGCACTCGGATCGGTCGCTCGTTCATCGCGGTAGGCGTCAATCCGACCGCGGCACGAGCACTGGCAATACCAGTCGACCGATACCAGATCATGACCTACGCGGTCGCAGGCTTCTTCTTTTCCGCCGCGGCGATCCTGCTGGCTGGCTTTATGCGAACCCCGACGCTTCTGTCAGGCTCGCCATACATGCTTACGACCGTCGCAGCTATTGTTGTTGGTGGCAATCCACTGAACGGTGACCGGGCAAGCCTTACCGCAACCCTCATCGGCGCAGCCTTTCTCACATATCTCGATCAACTCGTCCTGTCGCTTGGGTTTGCCCAGTCGATGCAGAATATAACCCAGGCGGCAATCATCGTCATCGGTGTCGCGCTACCCGCCATGTTGCGCGGGTTGAAGCGATAAATCCGACACATACTCGCGCGCACTGGATCACGCCATGACAAAGAAGGGTCTTGAAATCGTGCAATCGGCTACTCAACAACCAGTCGTAAGCCTCAGGGACATTCGGAAGGTTTTCGGCAAAACCGTGGCCCTGGGCGGCGTCAACCTCGACATCTTTCCGGGCGAGATTCACGCGATCGTTGGTGAAAACGGCGCGGGGAAAAGCACCCTGATCAATGTTGCAGCGGGCGTTCTCCCCGCATCAGCGGGGACGATCATCGTCGATGGCGAGGCGATATCTGATCGACATCCTCGGAAAATGCGTGCGCTCGGCTTGACCGTCGCTTACCAACATCCAGCTCTCCCGTCCCACCTGACAGTCCTGGAATGTTTGAGTCTGGTAGAACCGTCTTTTGGAAAAGGCGGCGGCGCCGAAAGGGCACGCGCGCTCATAGCTTCAATTGCTTCGAAACAACTGAGTGTCGACCCGACTGACTTCATCGGCGATCTTTCTTTGGGGCAGAAGCATGTCACGGAAATCGTAAGAGCCTTGGCAAGCGCGCCCCGCGTTCTGATCCTGGACGAGCCGACGGAGCCGTTCAAAGAGGAGGACGTCCGTTCGCTTTTCGACGTTCTCAGATCCCTCAAAGCGCGCGGCATCGCGATCGTCTACATTTCGCATCGGCTTCACGAAGTCGAAGAAATCGCCGATCGAGTGTCGGTTCTCCGGGATGGAGAACTCATCACGACGCGCCTCAAGACTGAATTCACCCACGACGACATCGTTCAACTGATTGTTGGAAAACCACTCGGGCAAGTCTTTCCTCCCAAGCTGGGCCATTCGCCGATCTCCGAACCGGTTCTCTCCGTAACCGGCTTCGGGGGCGAAGGATTCGCCGAGGTCGACATGGAAGTCAAAAGAGGAGAGATCCTCGGGCTTGCTGGCGTGGAAGGTCAGGGCCAGCGGGAGTTTCTGCGCGCCATTGCGGGTTTGAACCCAGCGCGTTCCGGCTCGCTGTTCATCCATGGGAACCCGGTAACCTGCAAAAACCGCAGCCTGTCGCGCAACGCGGGCATCGGGTTTGTGCCGGACGACCGCCACATGGAAGGTCTGTTTCTTTCGCTTTCCGTGCAGGACAACCTCAGTTTCGGCAACATGGACAGACTGGCGAACGGAGGCTTGATGTCGTCCGACGCGGAACTTTCATTTGCGCTAAAAACCATCGACGCCTTTTCGATCAAGACGCCCTCGCCCCGCACTCCGGTCTCCGCACTGTCTGGAGGAAATCAGCAGAAAGTTCTGATTGCCAGAGAGATTTCAGCCGATCCGGCCGTCCTCCTCATTGACGAGCCCACCAAGGGAGTCGATGTCGGGTCGAAAAGCGAGGTCTATCATCAATTGCGCAGGCTCGCTGACCAAGGCGTCGCTGTGATCGTCGCTTCTTCCGACGGGGTGGAACTGGAAGGACTCTGCGACAAGGTGCTCGTGTTCAGCAGAGGTCAGGTGACGAAGGTGCTTGAAGGAAGCGAGGTCAACGATCAGGACATCACCGCCGCAAATCTTAAATCGAGTATCGCCCGCATGAGTACCGGCGAGCTTCATCGAGAAATCACTAGACTTGGCAAGATCGTCCGGCATGACTACTTCCCGGTCATCGTCTTGGTCGCGATGTCGGCAATAATCGCGTTCATGGCGACGAGCGCGAATGCGAAGTTTCTTTCTGCCTACAACATTGGCATATTTCTCACCTTCCTGGGTGTCCTCGCGTTCATTTCATTTGGCCAGCTCATTGTCATGCTGGCCGGAGAGATCGACTTCTCTGTGGGACCGCTTGCCGGTTTCGTGGTGGTCCTGTCGTCGTTCTGGCTGGCCGACGGCAACAGTGGGGTCGAACTTGTTGGCGGCGTCGCTGCCGTGCTGGTCCTCACAACCATCATCGGGCTCATACAAGGGCTCTTGATCATACGGCTCAACCTGCCATCGATCGTTGTTACCTTGGCGTCGTTCTTCGGACTGCAAGGTCTCTCGCTTCTCCTGCGGCCCCTGCCTGCGGGTTCGATTTCCTACAGCTTGAGCCAGGTATTCGGATTTCAGGTGGTGATGGTCCCGTTCGTCGCTCTGCTTACGATCACAGCGGTATGCTGCCTGGAATGGGGAAATTTCAGAACGCAGGTCGGTCGCGCGGTCAGATCTACGGGGTCCGACTTCCGATCGGCCTATAAGCTAGGCATCAAGCGCGAGCATGCAGTCCCACTCGTTTTCGCACTCGCCGGCCTATTGACCGGGATGGGCGGCATCATCCTTGCGGGCGAGGTTGGGTTTGGTTCGCCGACCACCGGGATCAACTACAGTCTTATGTCTGTTACAGCCGTTGTCCTTGGCGGAGCAATCATCAGTGGCGGCCGGGGGAGTTTCGTTGCGACTCTGTTCGGTGCGGCTCTAGTGCAGCTGACCTCGAGCGCAGCGTCATTCCTGCAACTCGGCACCGAATGGCAATACTGGTTCGTGGGAGCAACAACCCTGCTTGCCGCCGGCATGTATGCCGTCGCGCGACGCCAGTTCACGACATGAAGTCGACATCATGGCAACGACCGTGCTCAAGAGGCGATATTGGCAATCCTGGCCAAACAGTTGGCACGCTCGACCAAGCGCAACACGATGGTTGAAGCTAAGGTCCTCGTCGGAGGGATCTCGTCCGCGGAATGTCGCGGTCGAAATCTGAGGAGGAAATCTCATGCTGCATACGGTCATAACGCCTGATCGATCCCAGGTGATGTTCGGATACGAAAACTACACAGAAGTGCTGGAGACCAGTGGCACCCTGAACTTTGACACGGCCATGCTCCGCGCCATTGGGCGTACTGTACCGCTGGATGAGATAATGATTTTTTGTCGGCGGGATGACGCCGATGCTCCCAGCGTGGTTCTCTCGTTCGGGAACGCGGCCGGCTCGGAATCGCGCGCGGAAGCCTACCGGTCCCGCTACCATCGCTACGATCCATTGAACCGGCTGCTTGACGAGCAGGTGTCCACAGGCCTCGTGGCAGTTCGGGTTCGGGCGGAAGATATCGCCCATAGCGACTACAGACGCATGTGCTACAGCGAGCCAAAATTTGCCGAGAAGATGTCGATCGCTCAGCGTACTTCTGGTGGCTGGGTCGTCTTAAGCTTGTACCGCAACAGGAATTCGGGAACTTTTTCAGATGAGGAGCAGTTCCATATCGTGCAGATGGCGGAGATCCTGCTGCCAATCATTGCCTTGCACTGCCGCCAGTCCCAGATCAGGCAGAGAAACAAGCCGCTTTCGATTACCGACCTCGAGATGCGCTTGAAGAGCGCGTTTCCCAGTCTTTCGGGGCGTGAACGCAACGTCTGCGCCAGAACCTTGGCTGGAGTGACGGCGGAGGGCATCGCCCTCGATCTTGGTATCAAACAGTCAAGCGTTTTCACATATAGGCGGCGCGCTTACGAGCGCCTCAACATATGCACAGCACACCAGATGTCAGCGATGCTTCTAAGCTGAGGGGGTCGCTGTCGTCACGATTGACGTCGGAGGTTCCGACACGTCCCTTAAAAACTCATAAGTACATCCATTTCCAACGGGATTGAAGCATGCTGAGAGGCCTCTTCATCTCGTAATGTCACGGAGAACAGACCGCGCCGATCGGAGGTCGTCGCAGTTTGTTTACATTAGCCGGTCATCGCCATAGTATCGCTCAAGTCCGTCCATACAAGCAACAGACGCTGGTGTTCCTTTCGAAAGGGTCATTGAATACTCCAAATGCGTAGCATTGTTGATGCCAATTTCACAGTGTCCAACGGCTCAGGCGCATTCCCCGCCTGGCGCGAAATGATGAGCGAGAATTACTCCAAGACGCATTGCATTCGGCTTGGCGATGCGCCCTTCAGCGGCGAACTCAATCGTCAACAGTTGGGGAGCATCGAGGTTGGTGTCATTCGATCTTCACCACTGTTTTATCGGCGCGGGATCGCGGAGATCCGGCAGAACCCGACGGATGGATTCAACATCCTCTACGTGATGGACGGTCAGATCAAAGTTAAACAGGCGGACTCGACCGCTCTGGTGGAGCCCGGCAACTTTGTCCTCTATCATCATGGTAGCCCCTTCGAAATCGAGATCGGGCAAGCCTACACCGCGACTTCCGTCACAATTCCATACAAGTTGTTATCTTCCCGCTTGCGGGACGCCACACGTCTGACCGCTCACACGGTCACAGGCGCGTCGCCAAACGGGCTTCTCGCCTGCTCGCTTATGAGCCAGTTCGTGAAGCCCGAAAACTTGACGGGACTTGGCAGGGCAGACAGTGTTTCCCAGGCCATGATCGAGATCATTGCCAGCGCTCTCGAAAACTCGGCCGGGTTCGGGACGTCGCCTAGCATGCCCTCGGGCGTTCTCGCCCGCGCCAAAGAGTATATGCTCCAGCACCTTGAGGACGCCGACCTTGACCTCGACCATATCGCCAGCGAAGCGGCGGTCTCCAAACGCACCTTGATCCGCGCCTTTTCGGTCGAGGGGGCGACGCCGATGCATTGGTTGTGGCAGCAGCGACTCAAAGCCAGTTTCGAATCGTTGTCGGCGGGACGGATCGATAACGTAACCACGGCCGCCTTCGCGGCTGGGTTCAAGGACGTCTCCCATTTCAGCAAGGCCTTCAAAAGAGCTTTCGGTGTCTCACCAAGCGAAGTTCTTGTCCGGAATTGACTGTTGCCGCGTCCATGGGAATGGCGACAGACACCCCCGCCAACCTCACTATTCTCGCAATCGACAACGCTTTCAAGTGCGACCAGGCGTGACGCCAACCGCACCAAGCGAGATTGTCAGCTTTGGGAGGAGTAATAGAATGACGTTCAAGAGCGTTTATTTGGGGCTTTGCGCTGGCACGGCAGTTGGCTTGACGACTTTGACGCCCTTGGCGGCATCGGCCGTTGACCTGGCACCGGGCAAGACTGGTAGCGAAGGGGATTTCCAAGACATGAAGGCGTTTTGCGGCACCAAGGAGATCAAGGTTGCCCTTTCTGATGGCTGGGGTGGAAACACTTGGAGAAAGACGTCGCGAGCCGAGTTTGAAGCCGAAGCAAAGAAGTGCCCGAACATCACCGAGGTGGCCTATACTGACGCCGCCGGCAATCCAGAACAGCAGATTCAGGATATACAGTCTCTGACCGCTCAGGGATTCGACGTCATACTGGTCTCCTTCGATTTCGTGCAGTCGAACCTTCGCGCGATGCAGGCAGCCATGAATGCCGGCGCTGCCGTCGTCCTGTATAACACAGGCCTGAACGTGCCCGCGCAGGAGGGTGTCCATTACGTCTCCCTGGTGACGCCGGATCAGCAGCAGATGGGGGCCCTTTGGGGCGAATGGGTCGCGAGGTACCTCGACGGAAAAGGCAACGTTCTGCCGTTCGGCGGTACTCCCGGCGCGCAGCCGACCATCAGCTACATGGAAGGTTGGAAGAGCGTGCTCGACAAATACCCAGACATCAAAGTGCTGGAAGAACCCATCGTGACGAACTGGGATCCGGCGCAATATACAAAGGCGACCACGGCACTGCTCGGCAAATACGAAAAGATCGACATGCTTCTGTCCGACTACACGACCGGTGTCATGGGCGCCGTCCGGGCCTTCCAGGCTGCAGGACGACCGCTCGTCGGAATCACGGGCGTCGATTCGAACGAGGTTGCCTGCTTCTACGACGAGGTAAAGGCGACGGAACCGAAGTTCCAGTTCGCGACCGCAACTGGCGCGAATTGGATCACGCGCCTGGCTCTTCGCAAGGGAGTGGCTTTCGCACAGGGCATCGACGATACGGAACCGAGCATCGTCCAGGTGAAACTCGTCGCCGACAGCCTTTCCGGTGATCCTGCGCTCAAGCCAAATTGCGACAAGAGCTTGCCGCTCGATGCCTCCTTACCGTCCTCCCAGCTGACCCCGGACGAATTCCGCGCCATGCTCGCGAAATAGTCCTGCCTTGACCCAGTCAGACTTGCTCTGGCTGGGTCTTTTTTTTGCCCAGCGCGTGGCATGCGGGCGCAACGATCAAAGCTTGAGCGAGCCGGGTATTATGTCTCAATCCGCAGTGAAGCAAATGGGAGTGGGCAAGAAGTCGCGGTCGCTGTTTGGGTGACTGCGGCTCAATGCCCTAGGAAAGGGGATGTGGAATGAGGACAGGAGTTTTTTCTTAGGAACACGGGGCCGCGGCTGATCATCGCCGGCGGCGGTTCGGGGAAGACCAGTACGCTTGCCCATCGCGTGGGTCGCGTGATCGTCAATGCCCCCCATTGGCGTGCGCCCCCAAGGGCGGACAGATCGGCTTGCCGACTTGCCAAGTGCGTGGACGGCGGATGTTTAATCAGACAGCACGGCGACAAAATCGCATTGCACCTGCATGTTTCCGTCGAGGTTTCCACGCATCGTATGGCGAGCGGGACGATCGTCCGGATCGGGGAACATCTCCAGCCAATGCGTATTCACAACAGGCCTAAGCGACCTGTCGCGCAGCCAAAGCGTTAACTTAACGATATCAGAAGTCGTGCCGCCCGCCGCTTCGACGATCGTTTGCACATGTCGAAACATCAGTACGACTTGGTCCTCAAGAGTTTCCGCGGTTTCACCCGTTTCGGGGTCTGCTCCGTGAATTCCGCCAGAGAAAACCATGTTGCCGACGCGGCAAGCTGCCGGAACGGGGTTTTTGTGCGCGAAACCCGGAATATAAATTGCCGTTCGCTTGGCCATGGTCAGCTCTGAGCCTCCAGGTACCGTTCGAGCGTGAGTGGCTCGGCCACAAGCAGAGGGTCTGATACCGGAGTGTCGGGAAACTCGCTCGCTTCAAAAAACCACCTCTTCGAAGCGGGCATGCCCCAGAGCTGCGCGCGGCGGGGGTTAGAGAGGTCCCAACGGATCGGTGGAGTTTCGACGTCAATGAACTGGTAGTGGGTGGTGAAGAACTCGATCCGGTGACCGTCAGGGTCTCTGAAGTAGACGAACAACGCGTTGCTCAGTCCGTGACGGCCAGGCCCGCGGTCGATTATGTCGTCATAACCGAGACTCGATGTGGCATCGCACGCATGTATCAGCGTGGCGACGTCGGGAACTGTAAACGCAAAATGATGAAGACGCGGTCCCCGCCCGTTCGTGAAGACGATGTCGTGGGTGTTGCCCTTGCGTTCAAGCCACGTACCCCACAGTTCGTCTGATCCGGAAGGTGCTGTGTACTCGGCGAGACGGAAACCCAGCTTGCACCAGAAATCACTGGCAGCCTGCACGTCATGCGTTACCAACTGATAGTGGTCAAAGCGCTGCGGACTACCGCCTCGGAAAGTGTGGAATTCCTGCATGTTCCGATTCACTACGGGCATGTCGGCAACAAATTCCACGGAAGTTCCGACGACGTCCTTAAACCTGAGCGTCTTGCCTTGGAACGGCACGTCCGCGATTTCGTGGTGAAGTCCTTCCTTGGCGAGGAATGAGGCGACGAGCTCGATGTGAGCCTCGTCTTCGACCCTCATGCCGATCCACTCGGCCTTCGGGGCGCCATCGGTTCTGCGGATAACCAGCGAATGATGATTGGCCTCCTCCAGCCCCCTCAGGTAAAGCGCGTCCTTCGTTTCCGCGGTCACTACAAGTCCGAGAGCGTCGGCGTAGAAGGCTTTGCTTGCTCCGAGATCACGGGCGCTCAGGACAACGTGGCTGGCTCGCGTGATGTTAAAGCCGGGATTACGGTTCCACTGCGGGATCATCGATAACTCCTAAAATTGCTGTTTCACTTCTATTTAAACAACTTTCCCACGATAACAAGATATTAACATGTTAATCAGATGACAGTTGTATCGCGTTGTTGTTCTGCATATTCGACCTAGTGGCGGCGGCCTTTAATCGCGTGCAAGCTTTTCGAGCAGCGCCAGCAGTTGCCGCTGTTCGGTTCGATTGAGTTTCGATTGTGCCTGCGCCAGCCCGTCGGCGATCTTCGGAGCCATATTCTTGACCAGTTCGCGTCCCTCCTCGGTGATCGACAGGAGGACTCTGCTCGGCCCCGAGCGGTTATCTGTTCGAGACAACAAGCCCCTTGCCTCGAGATCTCGCATTATCCTCGTCAGGCTCGGTGGAAGGATCATGCTCTTCTCGCTGAGACTGGTCGCGTCGAGTGGCGAGATCAATTCCAGAAATCGGAGAATACGCCATTGTTGCTCGGTAAGATTTCGCCCACGGAATATGGGACGATATTCCGCAAGCAAGGCTTCCCGCCCCCGCAGCAGCAGCATCCCGAGCCCACGCCCAGGATTGGAAGGCAACCGCGCTTTGGTCGAATTTTGCTGCACGCCCCCTGCCCCCCTGCCGCGGATGCCTCGGCTCCCGATTCGCCAACTATGTGCTTTTCACCGGCTCGACCCTGCCGGAAGCAGCGGACGCAACAATTGCATCGATGACGGCGAGGCTCGCAACTGCGTCGGCCGGAGAGAAAACAACCGGGCTTCCTTCCAAGACCGAATTCGAAAACGCCTGCACCATTAATTCATACTGACTTGGCGCAGGAACGACTTCCTGGCGACGCTCGGTGGTTCTACCATCAGTGATGATAATCAGAGGTTCGTCCACGACGTCACCCCATCCGGGAAGAAACCCCCTCGGCACCTCGATCGTGCCGTGGGTACCGATCAGGGTGTAGAAGCTGATCCCTCCAGCGCGGTGCGATGATGTGACCAGCCCAATCTTGCCGTCTTCGAACTCGAGGATCGCCGACGTCGTAACGTCTACTTTGTACCGGGGATCGATATCCTGCAGGGCAGTTACACGCCTTGGCTCGGAGTCAAACATCCAGCGGCATACGTTTACTGGGTAGCAGCCGGCGTCAAGCAGCACTCCTCCTCCCAGCTCTGGCTTGAGGACAATATTGTCCCCGCTTGGGGCAGCCATCCTGTTCGTGGAAAGATGCGCCCTGACTTCACGAAGTTCTCCGATGACGCCCTCCGCGACAAGCTCCTTCACCCTCTTGTGCAGAGGATGGAAGCGATACATGAACGCCTCCATCAAGGTGACTCCAGCCTCTTCGAATTCTTTCACTATCCGCCGGGCGCTCTCTGCATCGGTAGAGAGAGGCTTTTCACAGAGAACGGGGATTCCCTTCTTGGCGGCTTTTATCGCCCACTCCTCATGGAGAGCATTCGGAAGCGGAATGTAGAGGACGTCGATCTCCGCCTCGTCGAGCAGAGTTTGGTAGTCCCGAAAAACGTTATCGATGCCGAACTGAGCGGCAACCTCTTGGCCGCGAGCGAAATCACGGGATGCGATCGCCGTCACCCTGTTGTTAGGACACCTGTTTATCGCAGGAATAACCTGCGCTCGCGCTATGCTCGACGTGCTGAGTACTCCCCAGCGTAGCTGTTTTTCGACCGTCACTCTAACTCTCCTCACCCAGAAGGGACTTTCGCTATCCTTGTGCGGGTTGGGTGCAGCGTGCAAGGCGGAATGCCCGCCTTGCGCGCCTAGTCAGAGGTTGTGGCGCTCTGGGTCAGGATCAGCGAGACACGAGTTTGTTGGGCTGAAGGTTGTATTCCTTTTTGAAAGCGCGCGTGTAGTGAGACGAATCCTTGAACCCAAAGCGGAAGGCGGCTTCCGTGACCTGACGGACGGTTCCATCGGATAGCGCGCGATAGCTCGCCGAAAGTCTCTGCTTCCACAGCCAGCGCATTACCGTCGTCCCCTCCGATGCGAACATCCGGTTGAGGGTGCGTGGCGAAATTCCTTGCGATTTGGCGATCGACTCCACATCTAAGGAGCAGTCGCCAAGTTGTTCTAACAGCGCACGTTTGATCCGCTTCAGCATAAGCGCCTGGGCGGGAGACGGAACTTGATCGTCCCCCAAGGTATCCTTTACCGCAATGCACAGGATGTCGAGAAGCGAGTTGCCCATTTCCCGGCAGCGACTTTCGCTGGGAAGTCGTCCGAGGGTGGCAGCGTTCTTAAGCACACTCGCTGCGAGCTGTGTAGTAGGTCGGTCCGCGCTTAGATGGACGGCAAACTGTCGATCAGCTTCCGGTATCCGGCTGGTCATGAGAGGACGAGGTATCCGTGCCGAGATTGTCCGTGCCGCCGTCGGAAAACGGAGCGAATAAACCTGGCTCGTATCGTAAACCAGAAGATCGCCCGCACCGTAATGGATTACCTCGGAATTCCGTTCGAATGCACCTGCCCCCTCCAGGTTCAACACACAAAGAAAGTCGTCATGCGCCGAGCTTCTGATCTCACTGGTACCGTGGAAATACTCCACCGATGAAAACGAAGTGTCGGAAAGCTGGACCGGGCCCCAGTCATCGATCCGCATATGGCCGTTGAAGTCCGCGCCACGATCAAAGGTGGGCGTGACAGCTACATGGTGGCGGCAGACCATCTCACGCCAGTAGTCAAGGCGTTCTGGACCCTTATTACATTCAGTATGAAACGCGAGGCTCATCGCTACCTCCCTGTAGTGAGCACAATCTCACAATCCACTCCTAGTGGACCGTTTTGTCAAGTTACCATGTTAATAACATAGTTTACGACAGGTCCAACCTTTCGGGTCGATCTTGACGTGCGCGGCAAGGGTCCGCAAGGAGAAAATGCACTGTCTTTACGCATTTTTGATCCTTGGCGAAAAAACAAGCAGCCGGAAAAGGTTCGCATTATTATAAGGCAGCCAGAGATTAAATCGTGCTCAGTCACGTCGGATTTCCCACATCTAAGAATCTTTCGCGACAGCGAATTGCGATATCCGTGGGTCGGGGCAAGGATGCACTGCCAACCCGGGTCGCGTCTATTTCATCCGAGTTGAGGCGATAGAGGGCCAATACTGTTGTAAAGCAGGTGCTTGTCAACCGCGACGCTAGAGGAACGCCAGATGGCCTGAGCTCCTACGGCTATCACACCAATGGAGTCTATTACGCAATGCGCCGGAATAGGGTCTTCTTTGACACCTGATGCGTAGCCAAAATACCCGCTAGAAATTCTGACTTGGAATAGCTGACAAAAAATGGCGCGGTCTCTCAACCGCGCCAAGGTGTCCGGAGGGAAGCGTTCTTACGGACGCGCGCCTGTTGGGTTGCTCAGACGGACCGGATTTCCGTCGAGCCAGGCGATAATGTTTTCAACGGTTTGGCCGTAGAAAAGCCTGTAGGTATCTTCGGTCACATAGCCGAGATGCGGCATGGCGAGTACGTTTGGCAGCGTTCGGAAAGGATGGTCTTCCGGCAGCGGCTCTTGCGAATATGTGTCGAGCCCTGCTCCTCCTATCTTTCCTGCCTGGAGTACCTCAGCAAGGGCCGCCTCGTCGACGAGCGGTCCCCGTGACGTGTTGATAAGCCAGGCGTTCGGTTTCATGCGCTCTAGTTCCGCCTTCCCGACGATACCTCGTGAGCGATCACTGAGGACCATGTGAATGCTGATGACGTCCGACCGCTCAAAGAGCTCGTTCTTGCTCACCGCCTCCACTCCGTGCTCGGCAGCATGTGCGGGATCGAGGTTCTGACTCCAGGCAATGACATGCATTCCAAAGGCGGCACCGACCTTGGCCACAGCCTTGCCAAAATTGCCAAGACCAAGAATGCCAAGGGTACGGCCGTGAATATCCTGACCAACTGTATGCTGCCATTTTCCCGACCTCACCGCCGCAATTTCCTGCGGTATCCGCCGAATGCCACTCAGGATGAGGCCCCATGCCATCTCCGTCGTGCCATAGGAAAGGTATTCGGTACCTGAAACGGTGATGCCGAGTTCGGAAGCCGCCTGCATGTCGATCGACGCGTTCTTCGATGAATTCGAGGCCAAGAGCTTGAGTTTCGGCAAAGCCTCCAACACCTGCCTGGTCATGGGAGCCCGTTCGCGCATCACACAGACGATATCGAAATCCTTGAGGCGCTCGATGAGGGCGTGGGGTTCCACGAGATTGTCACGGAATACCGTGATCTCGGCTCTGCCATCCAGTACCGACCAGTCTGCCATTTCAAGCGCAACGCCTTGATAGTCGTCCAGGATGGCAATTTTCTTCACAGCTTGGTTTGACGTCATTGGGCGGCGTCCTTTTCTATGTGGTTGAGGAGAAACTTCGGGAAACCGATTTCCTTGCCGCGCATCAGGCCGCTCGACCGATGGATCAGAGTGATCACCATGAAAATCCCGAGACCGATCTCTTGCGATCCCAGGGGAAGCGACAGGGTGACGCTTTCCGATATCGCAACTCCACGCTCAAACGAGCGCAGCAGCTCCGCTATCAGGCTGACGCACACAACGCCGAGCACAGCGCCAGCAAGGCTTTCGGTACCGCCAACGACCAGCATGACAAGCAACATGAAGGTCAGGCTCAGGTAGAAAGCGTCCACGTTCAGGATGCCGAGGAAGAAAGTGTAAAGTGCGCCTCCGCATCCCACGACCGCCGCACTCAGGACGAAGGCTAGCAGGCGCATTCCGTAAACAGAAACCCCGGCGGCACGAGCAGCCACCTCGTCGTCCCGGCTCGCCTTCAGCATGAGGCCGTATCTTGAACGCTGGAAGAGGAAAGCGACTAGGATAACAACGGCCACGAACGCGACGGTGACCCACAATCCCCCGAAGCCTGGGATGTTCGTCAGCGGAGCTACCCCGCCGGTGACGCTGTCCCAGTTCGCATAGACCCGGTTGACAACGATCATGAAGGCGAAGGTCGCAATGGACGCGGCAATATCGGAAAGCCGGACAATGACAGCGCCAACGATCAGGGCGACGAAAGCGGCGAAAGCAGTCGCCGCAAGAACGCCTATCAGTGGAGACCATTGTCCTTCCTGGACGGATACAGGCAGCCCTGTAAGCATGATCTGCTTGAACATCGGGTCCATGGTGAGCCAGGCAGCCATGTATCCCCCGATGCACGCGAACGCGACATGTCCGAAAGCAAAGATGCCGGAATTGCCGATGAAAATGTAAAGGCCGATCACGAGGACGATGCGTATCAGTATCTCGTTCCAGACGGTCTGAAACATCGACGGAGTGAGCAAGGATACCACCGCGGTAGCTATGGCGATCAGTGCTATGAGTGAAATCGCGGGCCAGAAGGACTGCAATGCCTGGCCAAACTTGGAGGTCGTGCGCACGTTCATACCCTCTTCTGCGTGTTTCGGGCGGGGAAAAGACCGTTCGGCCGAACCACCAGAACGACGATGACGAGACCGAATGCGAAGGCATCTCGGAAAGCCTTGAGGTCGGAAGGTAGATATGCCTGCAGCATCGTGACCGCTATTCCGATCAGAAAACCGCCAGCCACAGCGCCGACAAGGGAACCCATTCCTCCGACGACGACCGCCACGAAAGCAAACAAGGCAAGCGGCGATCCCCAAACATAGTTGATCGTTCCGCTCTGAGGCAGGAACAACAGGGCGACGGTCGCGGCCAGAATCCCGCTGATTGCAAACGCGATGCCGATGACGAGGTTGGCGCGGACGCCGACATATCGCGCCATTGCAAAATCTTCAGCGGCGGCCCGCATCTGGATGCCATACCGGCTGTATTTCAGAAACAACGTGAGTGCGACCATCAGAGAGACGGTCACGACTATGGTTATCATCTGAAGCGTCGGTATGCGAAGACCGTTCCATATGATCTGGGTGTTGATTTCGTTCCAGAGGTTCACGCCCTTGGACTGAGAGCCGTAGAACATGAGGATGGTGTTCTGGAGGATATAGCTGACCGCGAACGATCCCATCATCAAGGTGGGCGCAGACGCGTGTCTCAGCGGACGGAAGATAAGAAGTTCGGTCAACAACGCGATTACGACCACGATGATGCACACGGTGGGAATGACGAAGAACCATGGCCATTTGCCGACATACAGTTCGGCGGCGGCGGCGGCCGACGTGGTCGGTACGATCAGCGAATACGCGCCGATCGTGATGAAATCGCCATGTGCGATGTTCGCGAGCCTGAGGATCCCGAAAAGAAGCCCGATGCCGAGGGCCGCTAGAGCGTAGATCGAACCGAGACTGATGGCGTCGAGGAGGGTCTGAAGAAACATCGTCATGGCTGTGCCTTTTTTTCTCCGCTGTCGGCGAAACCGAAATACGCCTTCTTGATCGCCTCTCCGTCCCTGAGGTTATCGGCTGCGTCGTTGAGCTGCACCAATCCGCCACGCAGAACGTATATTCGCGTGGCGTATTGCATGACGCGGGTCGAACTCTGCTCGTTGATCAGAAGCGTGACGCCACGCTCACGGCGGATCTTGTCGAGCATCGCATACACCTGATCGACGATCTTGGGTGCGAGACCGAGCGAGGGCTCATCGACCATGATGAGGGTCGGTTCCGTCATGATTGCACGGCCAACCGCCAGCATCTGCTGTTCGCCACCCGAGAGACGACCCGCTGGATAGGAACGGCGCTCGCCGAGGATAGGAAACATCTCCATGATCTCTTTCATCACGGAAGCAGATCTTTTGCTGTCGCCGCGAAGATAGCCAGCAACCTTGAGGTTTTCCTCGACGGTGAGCGTACTGAATATTCGTCGTCCCTCTGGGACGAGTGATACGCCCAGGCGCGCTATGTCCTCTGGCCGGGATGAACTTATGTCCTTCCCGCCGAGTGTTACGCGACCGTCCTTTGAACGAAGCCCGCCGGCGATCGCCGACATCAACGTGGACTTGCCTGCTCCGTTCGGACCGACGACGCAGACGGTTTCGCCGCATGCAACCTGGATTGAGACCCCGCGCAACGCAGCGATCTGACCGTAGCTTACATGGAGGTCGTGAACCTCCAGATGGTTTCCTGTACCGGTCATTCCACGATCTCCGCTCCGAGATAGGCGCGCAGGAAGGCTTCGTGCGCCTGCACTTCCGCGGGAACGCCTTCGACGATGGTTCGTCCGCCATCGAGTACATGAAGACGGTCGCTTAGCCCCATGACGACGTGCATATTGTGCTCGATCAAAAGAACCGCGCAGTCGAATTTACGCGGCATGGCTCTGATAAGGTGCATAAGATCGTCGCATTCGGTGTCTGACATCCCTGCTGCGGGTTCATCGAGCAAGACATATTTTGCGTCGGAACAGAGGGCTCTTGCGATGTCGAGGCGGCGTTGATCGGTATATGCAAGACTTTCCGCTGGCCTCTGCAGCACCTCGCGCAAACCGACCCATTCAAGCAGTTCGACCGCTTGCTTTCTGGCTTTGTCCCTGCTCGCGCCCATTGCGATCGCGGATACTTCCGCATTTTCAAGAACCGACAACTTGCCGAAAAGGCGGCCCGATTGAAACGTCCGCGCCACGCCCTCGCGCCTGAAGCGGGAGGCTCCCCACTTACGTGTTTCGTGCCCGTTCAAGGTGACTTCGCCCGAAGAGGGCTTCTGAAAACCAGTCAGCACGTTTACGAGTGTGGTCTTCCCAGCGCCGTTCGGTCCGATAAGGCCTACGATTTCACCGACACAGAGTGAAAGGGTCACGTCACTTATGGCAGCCAGGCCACCGAACTTCACTGTTAGTTCACTCACGGCCAGACCATCCGTTCTGATGGCGGGACCCCGAGTGTTAATTTGGTTTGCACCCACCGCGCGATTCTCCGAAGCATTGGCCGACCGGATGGCGGCACGCATCATTGCGTGCCGCCGCTCTGGAAAGATTAATTACCGACGCGGTAGAGAACTTTGTCCGGGATGGCCTGGTCAATAGACCATTCCTTCACGAAGACCTGCTTGCCGCCGGTGAACTCGGAGACCTGCATTGGCATGGAGGTCTGAATGTGCAGCTTCGGCGTGAACGTCCGCGGACCGAGGGTCGTGGGCTCGTTCGTGAAAGTGTTCATCTTTGCGACAACGGCACTTGTCTCTGTCGTTCCGACTTCAGTCACGGCCTTTGCCCAGAGTTCAAGCCATGCATAGATCGGGTAGGCGAACATGCTCGACGGGGCTTCGTTGTATGCGTCCTTGAATTCCTTTGTGAGCGCGGCGACTTCCGGGCGGGCGTCACCATCGATGATAACGGCGGTAGGAATATAGAAATTCGTGAGCCCCGGAACCGCAGTCGTCCAAGCCACGCCATCGAACATGGACGGACCAAGCAGGGTCACGTCGATGCCGGCGGCTCTGATCTGGCGGATCGCACCACCCGCTCCCAGATGCGAGCAGATCATGACACTGTCCGCGCCATTGTCCCGGATAGCTGCGGCAATCTGGCTCACCTGAGATGCGATCGAAGCGTCGTCAAAGCGGAACTGCTCCCATCCGACGATTTCGCCGCCCAAACGTTCGTAGTTCCACTTGTAGCCGGCGCACGCGGACTTCTGGGCTTCACCCGCGACGTCTTCCAACACGAAAGCTTTTTTCGAGCCCTTTTCCTTCATGCTCCAGTCGGCGATGACCGCGCCGTCCAGCTGGGAAGCAATCCCCGCTGTAAACGAATTCGGGCCGACGCCGAGCACACCCGCCTTTGGATCGACGGCACATTGAAACACAGAAATCAGGCCAGCCTTCTGGACCTGGACGGCGGCCGGCGCGCCAAAGTCGTAGTCGCAGCTCACAAGAACAAGATCGGGCTTTTCGGCAATGACCTGCTGGCCGGCTTTCACAGATTCAGCGAGGTCCGTCTTGTTGTCTGCGGTTACAAACTCGATTTTCCGACCCAGCAGTCCGCCCTTCTCGTTCATCTGCTTGATCCACAGCTGAGCGAAACGATAGCCGTCTCCGTCCGTGACAGCCTGGCGACCAGACATCGCGATGGCGAAGCCGATTTTAATCGGTGGCTCCTGCGCTGCTGCCTGTCCCGCGAAAGGGATCAGGGCGGCGACCGCAAGAATGAAAGACTTAATTCCTCTGTTTCTCATAACGTTCCCCTTGTGAGCGTTTTCGCTCGTTGAAACCCATGGCCTTGCCATGCGTCGTTTAGAGAGTGAGACCAAGGCAACCTGCCTTGGCTGGATTGCGCCCGCCTTTTGAAAGGTCGCCGGATCGCACTTCCTACTGTCAGTCTACTGCAGACACTCGTTTGTCGGCTTGACTCCAAGTGCCAATGAATGGGGTCTTGCGCGCCAAACGAAGGTGGGAGGGGTAATTGATCGCCCCTCCCACGACACTCATGCGGCGCGAAGCCGATCCGTTTCCTGCTGATCGATACCGGTGACGAAACCTTCGTTGTCGAAGAACAGCGCGACCTTGTAGATGTCACGGGCGCGTTCTACCGTCTCATAGCCCTCGCTGACGTCTTCCCTGACGAGCGCTGGATCCCGGTGGGCCGGATTGCCGTAACCGCCGCCGCCGCTATCCAGTCCGACGATAGTTTCGCCCGGCTTGAGCAGGCATGCCAGATACCCCGGAAGAACTTCCTCCCTGCCGTCGGCATGTACTTTGGTGTTGGCTCCCGGCAGAGCGTCGTGGCCGCCTTGAACGCCTCGTGGGCCTGTCGCAACACCGTTGGTAACCTGCATCACCATCATGTCGTTACTGCGGGGACCGAACTCCGCGCGTGTTGCCACGCCTCCCCGCTGGCGTCCCGCTCCCGCGGTTCCCGGCATGAGCTTCATCGATTTGACGACAATCGGCAGACGCTGTTCGGAAATCTCGATGCTGTCGCGATAGCAAAGCCCTGCACCAGCGATGACGGTGAACACCTCGAGCCCGTCCGCCACGGCGGATGCCGGTCCCCCGCCCCCCATGATAAACATCTGATTGACGTATTCGGCATTGTTGTATCGCTCGTCGCGGCCGGAGATCACGCCAGTCGATACGCCGAGAAACATGTTCGACTCCGACAGACCGTACCCGTCACCCAGTTCCGCGATTGACGACTGCGCGGCGTTGCAGATGACGTCAGCAAGCAACGTCGTCGCAGTCGAGCAGCTGTGCGGGAACTCGGGGATACCGACAACGCAGTTCTCGCGCAGCAGTACGTTGATGCGACGGAAGGTTCCCGAGTTCAGCGGAAGATCGTGCTCCAGGCAGTTGAGAATCCCGGTGATTGCCATCCCGGTCGCTGTCGCCTGGCACAGGTTCACCCCGGCATCCACACAATCGATGTTCTCACGAAGATCGACGGTGACCATGCCCTTTTCAGGTTCGATGGTCAGGCGAACGAAGATTTCCACGCCGTCCGGAAGAAAGTCACCGAGCGGATCGAGTTTGCCGTGGCGTGTGAGAGTGGCAGCCGGAAGTTTGGCGATTGCGGCCGCCGCACGGCGTTCGGAATAGTCGAGCCACGCATTGAGGAATTCCTTGACAGCTTCGACACCGAATTTTTCGACGAACTTCTGAAGAGCTCGCTCGCCCACACGCGCAGCGGCGATCGCGGATTTGAAATCGCCATGCCATTGGTCCGGAACGCGGATGCGCCGCCTGCACATGCGCACGATGTCATCATTGTCTTCGAAATCACGCTGGACCCGAACCATCGGGAAAATGATAGCGCCTTCCTCGTAAATATCCTTCGCGGCAGCGTAATACGTCGTAGGCACGCTGTTGCCGCAATCCGCCTGATGGCACTTCACGACAGTCGTGAACATGTGCTGGCCTTCGACAAAAACCGGAACCAGGATCGTGTGGTCCGCAGCGTGTGTGTTGCCGTTGTAGGGGTCGTTGTTGAGAAACGCATCACCCGGACGAATGTCAGGATGGCTTTCCAGCATGGCCTTGCCTTGAAGGTTGCTGCCAAACGCGTGCACGGGCAGCGCTTCTGCCGCTCCGACAATGTCACTGTCCGCCGACAGGATCGAGCACGAGAAGTCGCGTGCCATCCCGATAACACTTGAATTGGCGGTCAAGATGACTGTGCTCGTCATCTCGCGAACGATCGCGTCCAAGCGGTTGCCCATAATGGCGAGTTGGACGGGATCGAACTCGCGTGTTTTGGTCTGATTAGTCATTATTGCCTCCGAATTCGAAGATGTAGCTACCCTGTTCCGACAGGCGTCCGGTCATGTCTGGCTCGACGACGATGGTTGTCGTCGGCTCTTCGATGATCGCCGGGCCGTGGACAACGTAACCGAGCGGCAAAGTGCGGCCGTCCAACACCTTCGTTGAAACGAGCCCCGTCGCCTGGAAAAAGACTTGGTTGTTTCGCTCGATGATGGCGGTACCCTTTTCCGGACCGCTCCACGATGCCTGCGGCCGCGGAAGTACAGCAGCGACGCGAAGACGCCAGTTGATGGTCTCGACATCGGTACCGAGACGATCCACGGAATACAGGCGCTTGTACTGCTCGGCGAACGACTTTTCGAGGGCCTTGATATCCGAGGCCTCGTCAGCCCAGGCGATCGGCAATTCAAGCTCAAGCTCCCACTGTTGGCGGGTATATCGAGCCTCGACGAAAAGCTGCCGCCGGAATGTGTCAATCCCCTTCTCGCGGAGTTCGTCCTCGAATTCCTTCGCCTTGGACTTCAGCCCCTCGAGCGCACCCCTCACCGCAGTACTGTCAAAAGCGCTCGTCAGAGCGTAGCAGGATGCGGAGAAATCGATTGCGATATCCGAGAACTGCCCGCCGGCCGCACTGATCGCTCCGGCCGTCTTCGGTATGATGACCTTCTTGGCTTTCATGCTGCGTGCGATCGACAGAACGTTGAGGCCGGCGGCACCACCACCTGCGACGAAAACGCTGTCGCTCGGGCTCACGCCGTCATTGATCGTGATGTCCTCGATCGCCTTGATCATCGTTTCGCTTGAAATCTGAATGATGGCAGAGGCCGTCTCCTGAACGGATTTCCCGAGTTGCCCGGCTACGGTCTTGATCGCTGCCTCGGCTGCCGGGCGATCCAGTTTCATTCGACCACCAAGGAATTTGTCGGGATCGATGTATCCAAGCGCCACGGCAGCGTCAGTGACTGTCGGCCGATCGCCGCCACGACCGTAGCAAGCCGGGCCTGGCACCGAACCCGCGCTGTGCGGGCCAACCCGCAACATTCCACCCGCGTCCACCCATGCAATCGAGCCACCGCCTGCGCCGACGCTGCGGATATCGACAGTGGCCATGCCGAGCATCGTGCTGAGCAGAGGTACGCCCAGCCAGGTTTCGCGGGTGTATTTCACTGTTCCGTCGCGGATCAAGCTGACATCGAACGTCGTTCCGCCCGTGTCGACGATGATGACGTCGTCTCCGAACCCTTCGGCGCGCGTATAGGCGATCCCCGCGAGCGGCGCCATCGCAGGTCCCGACTTCGCCATATAGATCGGCTTCTGCTGAACGTCATCGATGTGCATGACGCCACCGGAAGAAGAGCTCACAAGCAGCTCGCCCTTGAAGCCCGATCCAAGCAGGTCCGTCTTCAGATCGGCGAGGTGACGCTGCATCAAAGGCTTCAACGACGCGTCGATCGCGGCAGCCGAGGTACGCGGGAACTCGCGGATGATGGGATTGAGCTCCGAGGCAAGCGTATACGGCACGCCGGGCAGGATTTCCTCAATCAGCCTGGCAAGCTTTTGCTCGTGCTCAGAGTTGGCGATAGACCAAAGCAAGCTGACGGCGACCGCTTCAATGCCGATGCGGCCGAGCTTTTCGATAATCTCGCGGGCCTTGTCGAGATCGAGCGGAGTGACGACGCCACCCTCGGCATTCATGCGCTCCGGAATTTCGAAGGTCAGCCGACGCGGAACGTAAGGCGGCTCAACTTTCGAATTCAGCTCCAACGCATTGAGCTTGCCGCCCTTGCGGAATACCAACAAGTCCTGAAAACCCTCCGTCACCAACAGCGCGGTTTTTGCCGTCTTGCGTTCGACGATGGCGTTCGTGGCGCGTGTGGTCCCGTAGACAAGGACTCTCGTCTCAGCGAGCAAATTGGAAAGACTGATGCCGAGTTGGTCAGCCGCGTTGCCAATCGCGTTGGAAAGGCCGGTGAAGCTGCGTTCCGGAGTGGTCAAGGCTTTCCCGATCGTTAGCCGACCATGTTCGTCGGTTGCAACGACATCGGTGAAGGTGCCGCCTGTGTCGACGGAAATTCTGTACATAATGCCTCCAAGCAGTAGTTGTTCTGGCGTTCGCCAGGGGGCACCACTTCGCGGGAAACCCGCAGTGGCTCTAGCTGAACCCTAACAAATGCTGCGGAGATAGGCCTTGCTGTGAGCGCCAGAATGCCTGTTCGGGCCGGACAGGCTGTCAAACCGCCTTGTCGGCCATCAGGGTCAAATTGATCCGTCTCCCCGCAAACGTATTGGCGAACGTAGCCGCATTCGTTTTGTGAAGATATTTCGACGGAAAAACGACGGCGCGATTACCGCGATATGGCACCACATGCGCGTGTGCATTTGCCCTCTCGATGCGAGCTTTGTTGAGTTCCGGTCGCGAGTTGTACTGGTCAAACGGTATATCGTCGGCAATGCGCAGGTCGTAGATCGTCATCCCGCCCTGATCACCGGTGTCGACGAGATTTTCCTCGCTGACAGGCCAGACATTAAGGTTCCAGTCGCCTTGGTCGGCGTGGATGTCGATGCCTTTGGAGTTTGCGAGATAACGAAACGCCCAAAGCTGAGCGACGACCACGTTCCCAACCAGCTTCTCGACCACTCCGCGAAGGTTCTTGGCAACCTCAAGCATGAGTGGCGTAGCCAGCCCATCATGTAGATGTGCACCGAGATAGCTTCGCTGCGGCCGGGCGTCGAACCAGATCGTGGACGCCAATAGCTGTTCAAGCAGACCGGCCAGCGCCTGCGGGCTGAAAAGGTTGTCGATGACATAGAACCGGTCGCCATCGCCGCCATAGAGAGGGATCTCCTGGATTTTCATGTCGGTGGAAAGGAGATCACCGTCAACGGAGAGCGCCGGACGGTTGGGCGCGAGCTTCAGCATCGCCGTTACCCAGGGCGAAATGAAATCGAGCATACCGGCACCCGAGCGGCCATAAGCAGATTCCAGAAAATTCCCCGCAGCGGCAAGCTCGCCAGAAACGGCATCAGTGTACCAAGGTGCTTGGCCAAGCCCTTTAAGATGATCGAGCTGATCCCTGAGGTTCGATACGAAAATCGCGCTTGTCGGTTCGTTCGGAGCGGGGGCGACGTTTGGAGGCAGTTCTCCGGCCCAACTGTCTGGACGGCGTTTGATCATGAAGGCCCGGTCAAAGTGACGGAAAGCGCCGTCGAGATCACCGAGACGCTTGTGGCATTGGGCAGCGTTTACGTGCATGGGCCAGGATTCGAATCCCATCGAGAAGACCTGATTGTAGAGGTTGAGCGCCGAGGAAAAATCTCGATGGCCGAGCGCACCGTCCGCGCAGACGAGAAGATTTTGGGCGTCACTCTGTCTAGTATTCACTGCTACTCTCCTCGCATACCCGTCGGCGGCCTGCAAAGAACCGGAAGACGGCGTCCCCTTCAATATACGTCGGTTCTGGTTTTTTCGGTTCGGACTTGTGTGGCTGGCTTTGCCTTGAAGTCTGCGAGCAGTTTCGCCGTTGCGTTTGCGAG